>JBHHWO010000181.1:0-7952 GCA_046756565.1 Thermoanaerobaculia bacterium
AGCGCACGCTTCACCGCTCTCGGTGTGGCAACGAACTTACCGCACGGGACACTAGAGCCGACCAGCGCCGCTACAATCGTGAGGATGAGTCGTTCCTCCACCCTCGCGGCCGGCTGCCTGGCACTCGCATTCTGCGCCCCGGCTTGGCCAAAAACCATCGAAGGCTTGCCGGACGGTGTCTTCGACGAGTGGGTAGGCGCCAAGCTGGTCAAGAAGGACCCGCTGGGTGACGGAGGTGCCGGTGGCCTCGATCTCGGCCGGTTATGGATGGGTGACGACGGCGAGGCGCTCTATTTCCGGCTCGAAGTCGGCCGCGAGACGATCTTGCAGAACCCTCCGTCGGGAGACATCGGCAACGACCTGCGCCTGTATCTGGACCTCGACCGGAAGAAATCCACCGGCTTTCCGGTCGAGAATCTCGGCGTCGACCTCGAGATCCGGTTCGGTCTGAGATCGGTTCGTCGCTACGATGCCAACGGCAACGAGGAGCTGATTCTCCCCGGTACCGGCTTGGTCATGGGGCTGCCGACCCACTCCTCAGAGGAGTTCGAGATCCGAGTCGAGCTCCCGGAGAACCTTCGGACCGCCCGCCTGGGAGCGCTCAAAGCCAAGAGAAAGCGCATCAAGCTCGTCCTGCGGGACGTCGACGGCGGCGACCGCCTGCCCAACGGCGGTGCGGCGAAATACAAGCTCGCCAAGACGGCCGCCGACAAGGTCGACCGGATCACTCTCGATCGCGTTCCCGGTACCGACCTGCGTCTGCTCTCGATCAACTCGGAAGCGTCGACGATCGTCGCCAGGCAGGACGTCTACCGGCGCATTCTCGAGGCGATTCGCCCGAACGTCATCGCCTTTCAGGAGTTGACTAGCTGGGGTCCGAACCAGGCGCGTGACTTCGTCGAGACTGTTCTATCGCCGAACGGAGATGTCGCCTGGGAAGCTCGGCAACAATTCGACTGCGTGACTGTGAGCTCGTTCCCGATCCTGGACTGGGCGCCGGTCGACGACAACCTGGCGACCTACATCGATCTTCCCGGCGGCGGCAGGAACCTCGTCCTGTTCAACATGCATCCACCTTGTTGCGATAACGAGGACGGTCGCGATCGCGAGTTCGACAACCTGGCGGCGGCGTGGCGCGATCTTCTCGAGGGCGATTTCTCCTTCGCAATCAACGACGGCGACGCCGCGGTCTTTGCCGGCGACTACAACCTGGTGGGGTTCCGGCGTCAGATCGAGGCGCTTCGGGACGGCGTCTTCGTCGACGCCACCAACGGCCCTAATTTCGCACCGGGCCGGGACGAGGGCTCGCTCGAGGATCCGCCTCTGAGACACACTCACCGCCGCTTCGCTTACACCTGGCGCCGCGCGGAATCGAGCTTCGCGCCCGGCAGACTCGACCTGGTCGTTTTCAGCGGCGACGCGCTCGAGCTCACCAAGGGCTTCGTTCTCGACACGTCGACCATGCGCTCGAAGGACCTGCGCAAAGCGGGTCTCAAGCGGGGCGACTCGGGCCTGGCTTCGGACCACTTGGGCATGGTCGTCGACTTTTTCGTTCGCCCCGTCGACTAGAGATCGCTCTTCGGCCACGGTTCTTCCGGGTACCCGACCCCTGTGGTAAAACAGGGCCTCAACTCGTGAAGATCCAGGGCGAGCATCACTTTCAGGCGCCGAGAGAAGAGGTTTGGCAGGCCGTTCTCGACCCAAGGGTCCTGTCCACGTGCCTCCCGGGCTTTCAGAGGCTCGACTCGATCGGGAATAACGAGTACGAGGGCGCTCTCGAGATCAAGGTGGGTCCGGTCCAGGGCAACTTCCAGGGGACACTCGAGCTGAGCGACCTCAAGAAGCCATCGAGCTATCGCTTCCGGCTGAACGGCATGGGCGCGGCCGGCTTCGTCGACGGTGAGGGTCTGCTGGTGCTGGAGGAATCCGGCGACGGCACCAAGCTTCTCTACGACCTCGATGCCAAGGTCGGCGGACGGATCGCCGGCGTCGGACAGCGTCTTCTGGACAGCTCCGCCAAGGTGCTCGCCCGGCAGACTCTCGAGGGCATCGATCAGCATTTCGCGGCTTCTGCAGTACCCGCGGCACACGCAGTCGAGGAGACCGTCGCGGCTGCCGCGCCGGCTTCGCCGGCCGGAAGGATCCAGGCCGCTCCGGCGCCTCCCGGTCAAGCCAAATTCGCTCTCGCCTTCGCCAAAGGGCTGGCAGGCGAGATGGTTCCGCCCGCCAAACGACCATGGATCATTGGCGCGGGCCTCGTCGTCTATACGATTGTCGTCATTCTGCTCACGCGCGCCTGTAGCGGCTAGAGCACCGACAGACCCGAAAGGAGTCTGCCCATGGGCATCGCTATCTCGGTTGAAGTCAACGGCACGACCTACGAACGCGAGGTCGAGCCCAGAACCCTGCTGGTTCATTTCTTGCGCGAGGAGCTCGGGCTCACCGGCACCAACGTCGGCTGCGAGACCAGCCTGTGCGGCGCGTGCACCGTCCACGTCGACGGACTGGCGATCAAGTCGTGTACCCAGCTCGCCGTGCAGGCCGACGGATCGAAGGTCATGACCATCGAAGGCCTGGCCGACAACGGCGACCTTCACCCGATGCAGCAGGCCTTCTGGGACGAGCACGGACTCCAGTGCGGCTACTGCACACCGGGGATGATCATGGCGGCCACCAAACTGGTGGAGAACAATCCGGACGCCACCGAGGCGGACATCCGGCACGGCCTCAAGGGCAATCTCTGTCGTTGCACCGGCTACCAGAACATCGTCAACGCGGTGGCATCGGCCGTCAAGAACGGGGGTGCCCAGTGAGCGTACTCGGCACTTCGATCAAGCGGCGCGAGGATCCGGCCCTGGTCACCGGCAAGGGCAAGTACACCGACGACTTCTCCGTCCCGGGGATGCTCCACGCGGCCATCGTCCGCAGCCCCTTCGGACACGCCAACGTCAACGGCATCGACTCTTCGGCCGCGGCCGGCGCGGCGGGCGTCGTCGCGGTCTACACAGCAGTCGAGCTCGAAGCGAGCGGAACTCCGGGGGCCATCCCCACCGCCTGGCTTCTGCCGGACTTGAAGACTCCCGCCCACACGCTCTTTGCCACAGACCGTGTCCGCTACGTCGGCCACCCGGTGGCGGTGGTGGTCGCCGAATCGAGCGCTGAAGCAACCGACGCTGCGAGCCTGGTGCGAGTCGACTACGAGCCGCTCCCGGCCGTGGTCGACCCCAAGGCCGCGGTCGCCGACGGAGCGCCACAGATCTGGGACGAGGCGCCGGCGAACATCGCGTTCGACTGGGAACTCGGGGACAAGGACGCAACCGACGCCGCCTTTAACGACGCGGCCAAGACCGCGAGCTTGACGTTTCGAAACAACCGCACCCTGCCGCAGGCGATCGAGCCGCGGGCGGCCCTGGCCGAGTGGGACTCGGAGAACGGCAAGCTCACCGTGACCATGACGTCGCAGAATCCCCACGTCCACCGCTTGCTGATGACCATCGCGTCGCTCGGTCTGCCCGAGCACAAGATCCGCATCATCGCACCCGAGGTCGGCGGCGGATTCGGCTCGAAGATCCATCACTACGCGGACGAGGCAATCGCCGCGTGGTGCGCAATTCAGACCCGGCGGCCGGTCAAGTGGACCGCCACCCGCTCCGAGGGCAATCTCTCCGACGCGCACGGTCGCGATCACAGGTCGACCGCCGGCATCGCGATCGACGACAACGGCAAAATCGTCGGTCTCCGCATCGACACGCACGCGGCGATGGGCGCGTATCTCTCGACCTTCGCGCCGGCCGTACCGACCTATCTCTACGGCACGCTGTTCTCGGGCCAGTACGACATCCCTGCAATTCACGTCCACGTCCTGGGCACTTTCACCAACACCGCTCCGGTCGACGCAGTGCGCGGCGCCGGTCGGCCGGAAGCCACCTACGCCGTCGAGCGCCTGATGGACGCGGGCGCGGCTGCCGCCGGGTTGGATCCTGCGGAGTTCCGGCGCCGGAACTTCGTGCCACCCGACGCCTTCCCCTACCAGACCCAGGTCGCGCTCGCCTACGACAGCGGCAACTACCCTCAGGCGCTCGACAAAGCGCTCGCGCTGGCCGGCTACGAGGATCTTCGCTCGCAGCAGGCGGCACGGCGCGCCGGGGATAACGGCGGCAAGCTCCTCGGAATCGGGTTGTCGTCGTACATCGAGGCATGCGGCATCGCGCCGTCCGCGGTAGTCGGCTCGCTCGGCGCTCAGGCCGGCCTTTGGGAGAGCGCCAAGGTCCGGGTCCACCCTTCGGGCAGTGTCACCGTCTACACCGGCTCCTGCGCCCATGGCCAGGGGCATGCCACCACCTTCTCCCAGATCGTGGCCGACCGGCTCGGCATAGACGTCGAACAGATCGACGTCGTCCACGGCGACACCGAGGAGGTCCAGTTCGGCATGGGCACCTACGGCTCGCGCTCGGCGGCCGTAGGTGGCTCGGCGATCGTGAAATCGCTCGACAGGATCATCGCCAAGGGCAAGAGGATCGCGGCTCACCTGCTCGAGGCATCGCCGGACGACATCGAGTATGAGGACGGCGAGTTCAAGGTAAAGGGCTCGCCGGGACAGACTCGGGCTTGGGGTGACGTGGTGCTCAACGCCTATCTTGCCCACAACCTGCCGGAGGACATCGAGCCGGGCCTCGAAGAGACCAGCTTCTACGATCCCGCCAATTTCACCTATCCGTTCGGAACTCACGTCGCGGTCGTCGAGATCGACCGGGAGACCGGTGAGATCGAGCTCCTGCGCTACGTCGCAGTCGACGATTGCGGCAACCAGATCAACCCGATGATCGTCGAGGGCCAGATTCACGGCGGCATCGCCCATGGGCTGGGCCAGGCTCTCTGGGAGGAGGCTCGGTACGACGATTCCGGCCAGCTCATCTCGGGCACGCTTCTCGACTACGCGCTCCCCCGGGCCCACCACCTGGTGACCTACGAGCTCGAGCACACCGTGACGCCGTGCCCGCACAATCCGCTCGGCGTCAAAGGAATCGGAGAGGCCGGAGCGATCGCTTCGCCCGCCGCCGTGGCGAACGCGGTCCACGACGCTCTGGAGGGATTCGACGTCGGGTCTCTCGACATGCCGTTCACGCCCGAAAAGATTTGGAGAGCACTCCAGGGAGGAGGTTCCTGATGTACCCGGCAGGATTTGAATACCATCGTGCCGCCTCGGCGGACGAGGCCCTCGAGCTTCTCGGCGCCAACCCCGGGGCCAAGTTCCTGGCCGGTGGCCACAGCCTGATCCCGATGATGAAGCTGCGGCTCGCACAACCCGGAGTCTTGATCGACATCGGCCGCCTGGACGAGCTCAGGGGCGTCGCCGGCAACGGCGACTCGCTGCGACTGGGCTCGCTCACGACTCACGCCGAGATCGCCGCTTCGGCGGCCGTCCGGGACGGATGCCCATTCCTCGCCGAAGCCGCCTCGCAGATTGCCGATCCCCAGGTCCGTAACCGGGGGACGATCGGCGGCAACATCGCCCACGCCGATCCAGCGTCGGATCTGCCGGCGGTGCTGGTCGCATGCGGCGCAACCGTTCATTTGCGCAGCCGGAACGGCGCGCGCTCGGTTGCCGCTGTCGACTTTTTCATCGATCTCCTCACCTCGGCTATTGCCGACAACGAGATCCTGACCGAGATCGAGGTTCCGAAGCTGGGCGCGGGCACCGGATCGGCCTATCTCAAGGCCGAGCATCCGGCCTCCGGCTACGCGGTCTGCGGTGCCGCGGCCGTGGTCTCGATGAAGGATAGTTCCTGCTCCGCGGCCGCTCTGGCCTTCAACGGCGTCACGGCCAAGCCTAACCTGGCGTCCACGGTCACCGGCACCCTGGTCGGAACCGACGCCGGAGACCAGACTATCGACTCGGCCATGGCCGGGCTCTCGGTTTCCGAGCCGATGAGCGACGCATACGCCTCGGGCGAATACCGGGCGGCCCTGGCCACCGCCTACGGTAAGCGGGCTCTCAAGGCCGCCCGAGACCGGGCGGGTTAGGAGCGGTCCACAAGTCCGATGCGTGACCTTCTGCCCACGATTCGCGGCTGGCAAGAGCAAGGCAAGCAGGTGGCACTCGCGACCGTGGTCAAGGCCTGGGGATCTTCGCCGCGGCCCCTGGGCTCCAAGATGGCCGTATCGTCGGAGGGCGAGATGGCCGGATCGGTCTCGGGAGGCTGTGTCGAAGGAGCGGTCGTCGAGCAGGCCCGCGAGGTGATCACTTCGGGTGAGCCGGCGTTGGTCGAGTACGGAGTCAGTGACGATCTTGCCTGGAGCGTCGGTCTTTCCTGCGGCGGCCAGCTCGAGGTGTTCATCGAGCGCGTCGGTTGAGCCCTTGAACCAAGAGACCCTAGAAGAGCTCGCACAACGGCTCGACGCGCATGAGACCGTAGCCGTGGTGACGGTCGTCGGCGGCGCCACGGGCGGCCAGGCGCTCCTCGATGGATCCGCAACCATCGTCGCCGGATCGTTCGACTCGGAGGCTCTGAGCGCCGCCGTAGCAGCCAGGGCGGCCACCTACCTCGGCGAGTTGCGCTCGGGGCGCGAAACGATCGCAGTCGACGGAGACGATCACGATCTCTTCTTCGAGGTCTACCCGGCGCCGCCCCAGATCATCGTGATCGGCGCGGTGCACGTGGCTATCCACCTAGTCGCATTCGGCAAGCGTCTCGGCTTTCACACGATCGTGATCGATCCGCGCACCGCCTTCGCCACCGAAGAGCGCTTCGCCGAGGCCGACGAACTGGTGACCGAGTGGCCCGGCGAGGCTCTGGGCAGGCTTCGCATCACCGACAACACCTACTTCGCCCTTCTGGCGCACGATCTCAAGATCGATCTCCCCGCCCTCGAGGTCGCGCTCAAGAGCCCGGCCCGCTACATCGGCGCCCTGGGATCGAAGAAAACGCAAGCGAAACGCGCCGCCGCGCTCAAGGAGCTGGGGTTCACGGACGCCGAGATCGGCCGGATCTCGAACCCGATCGGCCTCGACCTGGGCGGCCGCAGGGCCGAAGAGATCGCTCTGGCGATCATCGCCGAGATGGTGGCGGTCCGACATGGCCGGGCCTGACTTCGAAACCCCGCGAGTCGCAGGCGTCATCCTGGCCGCCGGCCGCTCGGCTCGCTTCGGGGCCGATCTGCCCAAGCAGCTCCATCGGATCGGCGGCCAGACTCTCGTCCACTACTCCGCCTGCGTGGCGCTGGGCTCGCAGCTTCGCCGGATCGTGGTGGTAACCGGGCATCGCGGGGCCGACGTCGGAGCGGTAGTAGCAGGTCTCGCGGTGGAGGTCGTGCACAACCCGAACTTCGCCGATGGGCAATCGACATCGGTCAAGGCCGGCCTGGCCGCGGTGGCCTCAGATGCCGACGCGGTGCTGTTCATACCCTGCGACCTGCCGAACCTCGATGTGCCGGCCATCGACCGCCTGATCGAAGCCTACGCCGAGTCCCGCGGGCCGATCGTCGTGCCGGTCGCCGAAGGCAAACGAAGAGCGCCGGTCTTGATCGACCGCAGCCTGTTCGGGGAGATCGACGGGGTCACCGGCGACCGCGGGGCACGGCAAATCTTCCCCGCGCACGAAGACGAAATCGTGGAAGTGGTGTTCGACTCGGCGCTGCCGTTCGAGGATCTGGACCGACCTTCCGCATCTCCACGCGGCGGCAGCGATCGACAGGCCAATCCTGTAGGGGACGGCTCGGGCTAGAAGGCCCGGAGCGCCCACGCTGGAACGAGACCGAACCTCGAGCCGCCTCCCGCGCCGCTGGTCACGTCCAAATGCTCGAGGTGAGGTCTCGCCATCCCCTCGGGCCTCCCTGGCCGACGTTGGCCGAGGAGTATCAGGAGATTCATTCCGTGGATTGGGTACTGTGCCTGAAGGGCCGGCCGCGTGCCTCTTGCGAGCGAGGTCCGCCGAGCGAGAAGACGGCACCGG
>JBHHWO010000182.1:0-7817 GCA_046756565.1 Thermoanaerobaculia bacterium
TCCGATTCCGATTCCGACTCTGATGCGGACACTGACTCCGATTCCGATTCCGATTCCGACGCCGACACCGACGCAGACGACGACCCGGACTCCGACGCGGACGACGATCCAGACTCAGATGCCGACTCGGACTCGAGCTCGGGTTCCGGCAATTGATGGAGAGCTTCTCACCAAAGACACGGGCAACAGAGGGAGCTCCCTAGAACCCATCGGCGACTCGGAAGATCAACGGGTCCTGGCCCTCGCCGCCCGCATGGCGAGCGCTGCCAGCAACGCCGCCGAGGCCAGCATGGCCAGGACCCCGAGCCGCCACAAGCTCCACTCGCCCGTCAGCGCAGGAGCCGAGCCCACCAACACATATCCGCTCCAAAGTGACGGGTTCCCCCATCGATCGTCCTCCATCAGGATGAGCTTTGTGCGGCGCAGCGCTTCGGCCGGTGAGACGCCCTTCGCTAGCTGGAAATAGAACTGGTCCATGAAGACGGCCGTCGGTTGATCGCCCACCGGCCAGAGAGTCGCCAAGACCGCATTGGAGCCGGCGGCCAGAAACGACCCGGTCAGGGTGGTCATCGCGCGTCCGTCCTCCTCGCCCCCTAAGGCCGTAGCACAGGCGGCGAGAACCACGAGCGTGGCTTCGACCGAAGACGAAGCGATCTCGGACGGAGACAGCAGGCCGTCGTCCGAGCCCTCGGGCGTCAACAGAATGGCCGTCTCCCGATCGACGTCTTCGGCGAGAGCGCTGTGCGTGGCAAAGTGGAGGACAGCAGGCCTCATCCCGGCGTGCGATCGAAACGCCGCCTCGGTAGCCTCCGGGCCGGTAAACACACGGCTCTCACCGGACACCCGCCGGGCAACGCTGGCAAGCTCGTCTCGGGCGGCCGGCAGAGGCTCGAGAGCGAGCCGCGACACCCAGGCCGGATAGCGCGCCAGGCTCGCACCGTCCACACCTCCGAACCCGACGAATCCCAGCTCTCGCCGCGTGCCGCCCCTCGAAGCCGTTCCGGCCAGCGCCCAGGCGCTGGGCAGATACGAGACGCGGAGCCTCTCCACCAGCCGAGCGGCTGGTTCTCCGGGCGCCGACAAGACCTCGAAGGGCAAATATCGCAGAAGCCTGTCCGGCGCGATCCAGAGGTTCTCGGCGTCCGAGGGCAACGCGCCGAGCGGCCCGAGGAGCTCGGAAGAGAGCAGCTCGACCAGGGCCGGCGCAGGCTCGGATCCATTCGCAAGGGTCCGATGGACGGTCTCCGTCGCTTCCAGAATCCCCCGGGGGTCGCCGAGGCTGGCCATACGCAAGGAACCCGCGTCGGACCACCACATCAAAAGCTCGTCCTCTGCGACGAAATACTCGACCAGGACGTCACGGCCGACCCGGTGCGCGAGCTCCCCCGCTGCGACCGGCCTCATGATTGCGCCCAGAGCCTCAGGTGCGCCGGCCTTGAGCTCGAGCGCATCCAGAAGATCACGCGCCTTGGCCTGTTGTGCGACCTCGAGCGCACGGCCGGCCCGGCCGCCTCTTTCCAGTCGATCCAGCTCGGCCAGTGTGCCCAGGGCCGCAGAGTAGACGGCTCGCTTGTCTGCGAGAAACGAGGCCCGATACTCCGGCCGCTCGACGTCCGCTCGCTCCTCCTCAATCAGCGCAATGGCTTGCTCGAAATGCTCCAGCGCGGTCTCAAGCTCGCCCGCGGCGCGTTCGACCTCGCCCAGGCCGGCAAGGCTCGCCCAGATGCCCTCGGACGATCCGCTCGCACGCGCCAGAGCGAGCCCCCGGGCGAAACTGTCCCGTGCTTCCTCACTCCTGCCGTTCACCAGCAGCAACCGGCCCAGCGAGCCGAGGGCTTCGAGCTCGACCCAACGATCACCCGAGCGCCCGACCAGCTCGAGCGCGCGCCGGTAGGCGGTCTCGGCGCCGGACGGGTCACCCAGATTCACATGACGTGCGAGCCCGATGTTCACCTGCGTGTGAGCGAGGCCGGAGAGATCGCCCACGCTCTCGTAGATTGCGGCAGCCGCCTCGAAGCGCTCGATCGCCTGGACAGGATCACCGAGGTTCGCGTAGATCACTCCGGAATTGGTCAGGATGGAGGCCTCCTCGTCCGCGCGAAGCTCAGCATTCTGATCGAGAAGAGCTCCGTACACCTCCAGCGCCTCGCGATGGGCGCCCAGGCGCTCGAGCACCACGCCTCGATTGAGCTGCGCGATGCGCGCCTGCTCCTTCGCCCAGGGCTCGTCGCCGTGCCGCCCCGCGAGCTCGCGGACAGCTCGATTCAGCTCGAGGGCCTCCTGAAAGCGGCCGGCGAGCGTGGCGACCGCCCCGAGATTGGCGAGGTTGATCGCCTGGGCCGAAGGCTGGTTGATCTCCCGATTGACTGCGAGAGCCTCTGAGAACAGTTCCTCGGCCTCGCTGTAAGTGCCCCGATGCTGCAGGACGAGACCGAGATTGTTGAGCGCCCGAGCAAGACGCAGGCGATCGTCCATGCCGCGGCGCAGAGCCAGAGCCGTCCGACAGGCCTCTTCCGCGGCTTCGAGATCTCCGAGCGCGTCCAATACCAGGCACAGGTTGTTGCTGGCCGACGCGCTCGCGTCGTCGTCCAGGCTGCCGCCCTCGAGAAGCTCGCGGTACGCCGCCGCCGCTTCCTCGAACCGGCCGGCCCGATGAAGCTCGCGCGCAGCGTCCAGCGTCATCGCGCTCAGCCAGGGTGGGGAAACAATAGCGACAAGAACCGCGAAGAAGATCTGTTTCAGAGCGCTCAGTATACGATTTCGGTACCATTTTCCCACGCTGTCTCTTCGGAGGAGGCCTGAGTCATGCGAATCCTGGTTATCGAGGACGAGATCGAGCTGGCCGAGGCGGTCGTCGACCTCCTGCGCGAGGAAAGCTACGCGGTCGATCTGGCCACGGACGGCGACAGCGCTTCGGAGCTGATGGCGGTCAACACCTACGACTGCGTTCTGCTCGACTGGACGCTGCCCGGCCGCTCGGGCCTCGAGCTCCTCGAGTCCTGGCGCGCGGACGGCGACGAAACACCGGTCCTCATGCTCACCGGCAGATCCGCGGTCGAAGACCGCGTCAGTGGGCTCGACACCGGCGCCGACGACTACCTGACCAAGCCGTTCTCCCTGGTGGAGCTTCTGGCTCGCGTGCGAAGCCTGATTCGCCGTCGGTCCAAGGCCCTCCAGACCTCGCTCGAGACCGCCGACGTTTCGATGGACAGAGCCTCCCGGCGCGTCACGGTTGCCGGGAATCCGGTCGAGCTCTCGCCCAAGGAATTCACGCTTCTGGAGTATCTGCTTCGGAACGTCGATCAGGTCGTGACCCGCACCGACCTTATCGAACACGTCTGGGATGACTCCTTCGACTCGTTCAGCAACCTGGTCGACGTCACGATCTACAAGCTGCGCAAGAAGATAGACGGCGGCCAGAACGGAAGGCTCCTTCACACGGTAAAGGGTGTCGGTTACGTGCTCAAGGACGAGCGTTCGTGACGGCCGCCAAATCCGCGGCTACGGTTCGCCGGCGGCCCCATTGGATGCCGCTTCTGGTTCTGGCGCTCGGCGTCGGCTCGATTCTGCTACTGCTGGCCAACAACTGGATCCAACAGAGCATGATCGCTCCAGACGTGGGCTCGCTTCGCGCGGTCGCCGAGATCCAGACTCGCGTCGCGATCGCCCACCTCTGGGTCGAGGAATACGTGACCGGAGACGACCTCCACCTGGACCAGATCGAGCCCAGCTTGAGGCGCGCCGAGCGACTGGTCCGGTCGCTCGCCGAACGAAGTCGGGAATCGACCGGCGTCGTCTCCAACGGATCGCTCGACTCCACCGTCGAACAATCGACCACCGACATCGCCGCTGAGGTCGAGCTCTTCAGCCGGCTGACCCGAGATCGGCTCATCGGCGCAGCCAACCAGGAGGACGTCGGAATCGGCTCGGCCGTCGACGAAGAATACGACCGCGTCTTCTTCGAACTCAACGACCGGCTCGCCGGACTCGAACAAGCTCTGCTGGTCCGCTTGACTTCGGCCCAGCGTAGAGCCGCTCTTCTCTTTCGAGGCCTCCTGATCGCATGGTCTCTGATCGTGGTCCTCGCTGCGGCCGGTCTCTGGACTCGAGAGCGGCGCCAGCACAAAACCGAGGAAGCGCTCGGCGACAGTCAGGCGCAGTTGCTTCAGGCACAGAAGATGGAAGCTGTAGGCCGTCTGGCCGGCGGTCTCGCGCATGACATCAACAACTACCTGGCGGCGATCGCGGCGCAGTCGGAGCTCGTCAAGATGAAGGCCGAGCCGGAGAGCCCCACCGCCAAGCGGATGGAATCGGTGCTGGCGACGACGGGCAGGGCCGGTGCTTTGATCGAGCGACTGCTCGCCTTCAGCCGCCGGCAGCCGGCCCGACCCGAATCCGTGGACCTGAATCGAGTGCTGGAAGGCCTCGACACGATGCTCCAACAGCTCCTCGGCGAAGACATCGCTCTCGAGACCCGGCTCGCGGCGGATCTGTGGCCGGTCGAGATCGACGTTTCGCAGCTCGAACAGGTGATCCTGAACTTGGCCGTCAACGCTCGTGAGGCGATGGCCACGGGCGGAAAACTCGTGGTCGCGACTCGCAATCTTCCCGCTGCCGATGCGCCTGCGCGCGAAGCCGCCTCCGACCGGGTCGAAGTCACGGTTACCGACACCGGCTCGGGAATTCCCCGCTCGCTGCGCCGCAAGATCTTCGAACCTTTCTTCACCACCAAGGAAAAGACTCACAGCGGCCTGGGCCTCGCCACGGTTCTCGGCATTCTCGAGCAGAACGCCGGCGAGATCGACGTCGAGTCCGGCCGCACGGGAACCCGCTTTCGCATCGTCCTACCTCGCTCCGCGATCCAGGCGCTTGAGACGCCAACAGCGGAGGATTCAAGCGTGCTCCATGCGGGCAGCGGTCGGATTCTCCTGGCCGAAGACAACCAGGAGGTGCGCCGCTCGACGCAGGACCTGCTGGAGAGCTGGGGCTACGACGTGACCACAGCACCCGACGCTCGCCGGGCGCTCGACGCCTTCGAAAAGGAAGACGGCCGCTTCGATCTGCTGATCACCGACGTCGTCATGCCGGGCCTGAGCGGCCGCCGACTCGTCGAGGAGCTGCGGTCGCTCGGCTCCGACCTACCGGTGCTCTACGTCTCGGGGCACACCGACGACGTCGTTCTACGCCATGGCCTCGCGGCCGGTGAGGTCGATCTCCTCTCGAAACCGTTCACGGCTCGCCAATTGGCAGAGCGAGTCCGATCGGCCCTGGCAGCGCCCGCCAAGGCCGGGATCAGCCCCGAGTGAAGACCAGCCGGTCGGGCTCCGAAAGGCTCTTGCGGAATCGGTAGCCCTCCGCGGCGAAGTCCTTCAAGCCCTCCGGCTCGTCGACGCGGTTGTCGACCACGTAGCGCGCCATCAGACCCCGAGCTCGCTTCGCCGAGAAGGCGATCGTCTTGGGCTTGCCGTCGCGGATCTCCTGAAACACCGCGGTCACCAGACGCGGCTCGAGCTTTTTCTCCGGAACCGCCTTGAAGTACTCGCTCGACGCCAGGTTGAGCACGACACCCTTGCTCTTCTTGTCGGCGTTGAGCTCGTCGACCAGGCGGCTACCCCAGAACTCGTAGAGGTTCCTGCCGCGGGCGTTGTCGAGCCGTGTGCCCATCTCGAGCCGGTAAGGCTGAATCAGATCGAGCGGTCGCAGAAGGCCGTAGAGCCCCGAGAGGATCCGGATGCGACCCTGTGCCCAGTTGAGGTCGCGCTTCGATAGGCTCGAAGCATCGAGCTTGCGATAGACGTCGCCCCGGAATGCCAGCAGGCAGGGCTTCGAGTTCTCGGCGGTGAACGGCAAGGTCATTTCCTGAAAGCGCTGGCGATTGAGCTCCGCCAGGGTCGGGCTGAGCTTCATGAGCTCAGCGAGCTCGGCCGCGCCGAGCTTCTTGCATCGCGCGAGAAGAATCTCGATGTCTTCTTCGAACTGCGGCCGGGTCGCCCGCAGGCCCTCCGGGGCCGCGGAGAAATCCATCGTCTTGGCGGGGGAAAGCAGGGTCAGCACGGCGTCGTCCTCCTTCGATCGAGACCGCCCCGAGCGGCGGGCCGGCAGATTACCAGAGACGAGAGCCTCCAATTTCTCCCCGGGTCTCCCTACAACGTCCCCAGCGGCCGGCGCGCCCCGGCGGCTAGGGAGAGGGCCTCGAAACCGATCGGCGAGCCACGCTAGATCAGACCGCCCAGCGAGCCCCCAAGGGTGGTCCGGCACTTGGGACAGACGAGAAGCTGCCCTCGCCGCGGCAGGCTGGAGACGAAGTTGACCTTCGTCCGCAGCATCCTGACCACCTGCACCCGATTGATGTCCTCGCGGCACTGTGGACACACCGCGGCGGCCTCGAGCACGAACTCCGCCTCGATCCCGCTACCCACATCGGCCTCGCGGCCAGGCGCGGTACCGGTCTCGAATGCCGACTCGGGCTTGCGATCCGGCATGGAATCGGTATCCGCTCTGTTGAACACGGTCCCGTCGTCGGCTTTGTCTACTGGCTGCATGACAGTCCCTCTTTCCGGCAAACTTCCTGACGCCGAGTGCGAATCGCCCGGCGACACTCTCGCCTTGATTACAAGGCTCGTTCCATAGCCGATCGGGCATACGCTACGCTCAGATTCCCTCGCCTCCTGCGTCGGCCAGCCTCCGCCCATTGATCCCGCGCGAATGGCCGACAATTTTCGACATGGTTCGCCGGGAAAATAGTCACTGCTCGTCGGATCGGTTCGGTCGAGCCGGCGTCCCGGAAAAGCGGGACCCCCTGGGTATCGTCCACCTCTATAATCCCCGCCAGGATCCGAAGCCATGGCCGACCATCCAGAGACCCGCAAGACCCGGGTCAGCCGGCGCCAGCCGGACGTCGTTCGCACCGAGAACGACTGCGTGGTCGTGATCTACACGACCCAGCCGACGCTTCTGGGCAAGAGGTTTCCGCTCGAAGAGGGCACGCGTCTACACGTCGGCCGCGACTCCGAAAGCGATGTCCTCTTGCATGACGACAGTGTCTCGAGGCGCCACGCTCACTTCGAGCGCCGCCTCGACGGCTGGTACGTCGTCGATGGCAACTCGACCAACGGCACGTATGTCAACGAGCTGGCCATCCCCGGCATTCGCCGCTTGAAAGCCAACGATCGTATTCAGACCGGCTCGACGATCTTCAAGTACCTCTCCGGCGCCGATGCCGAGGTTCGCTACCACGAGGAAATCTACCGGGTCTCGATTCTCGACGGCCTGACCCAGATTTACAACAAGCGGTACTTCTCGGAGATGCTCGAGCGTGAGGTCGTCCGAGCCCGCCGGCACGGACGACCGCTCAGCTTGATCCTGCTAGACATCGACCACTTCAAGAAATGCAACGACGAGCACGGGCACCTCGCCGGCGATACCGTCCTGCGTCAACTCGCCCGGATGGTCTCGAATCGCATGCGCCGCGAAGAAATCTTTGCTCGCTACGGTGGCGAGGAGTTCGCTTTTCTCCTGCCCGAAACGACCGTCGAGAACGCCCGCCACCTCGCGGAAGCGTTGCGCGAGAAGATCGAGAACCAGGTCTTCGGCGGCCCGGGCGAGAAGATCCGGATCACAGCGAGTGCCGGCTGCGCCGAGTTCCGGCCCGACGACGACAGCGCCCTCGACATGGTCGAGCGGGCCGACAAGAAGCTCTACGAAGCCAAAGAGGGCGGTCGCAACCGCGTCGAAGGCTGATCGGTTCGGACCGCTGCCTGGCTAGCTATAGCCGGTACCGGTAGCGCTCTCCCGGCTCGCCCGGGAACCTGGCCGCG
>JBHHWO010000183.1:0-7791 GCA_046756565.1 Thermoanaerobaculia bacterium
GCGCGCGCCTTGCAGCTGACGACACTTCCCGCGACCTACTGCCGCTTCGACCTAGAACCACCGCCGGCCGTCTGCGCCGGACGCGATCTAGTGCCGTCTCGCCCCGGCACCCAGACCTGCTTCCCTTGAAGGACTCGCGGTGCTCTCGATTCAGCGTCGGCTAGTCAGCTTCTGTTGCTGCCTACGAATGCAGTCCTGGACGTAATGGCCCCGCAGAATCGTACGCCAAATCAAGAGCTCTCACTGTTGTTGCGTAGCGGCCTGAGGCACTGTGCCTGAAGGGCCGACCGTGTGCCTCTTGCGAGCGAGGTCCGCCGAGCGAGAAGACGGCACCGGCGGCCCTCAATCGGTTCGAGTTGTCACAAGAGAGCCGGTCGTCAGCGATTCACGCTCTGCCCACGTCTGTTCCTAGTGTCCTGTCCCAGTGGTTCGGTGCATAAGGCTCGAGGTCATGGTGTGCGCTGCCAAGGCGCCCACGACGCAAGCATAGCTGGGCCTATGTTGAGGAGTGGCAACGCCGGCAGCGTGCAGAAAGGCCCGAGATTTGTGTAGCGAATCACTGGGACAGGACACTAGGAGCTGTCCGGCGCCGCCTCGGGCGGGATCATGCCTTCAATTTCTCCGAGAAGCTCGAGCAGGTGCCCGACCCTGTCCTGGGACTGGCCCGTCGGGTAGGTGTAGGTAATCGTGAGCAGGCGGTTGGCCATCGGGTGGATGGTGTAGACCCAGGTCTCTTCGACCGGGCCGGAATCGGTGTCATAGGCGCCGCGGGCGGTGAATGCCGTGCCGATCGGGGTGCCCAGCTCCCGGTTGCCGAAGTACCGGCCACTGCCGGCGGCCTCGAACCAGGCCTTGCGTTCCTTGACGGCTTCGACGAGGTTGATGCCGAATCGCTCCTCGGGCCCCTGGGCGATCACCGCCCGTCCGGTCCCGGACTCTCCCGAGGTGGCGAGCTCGATCGTCGGGCCGGACGCGGACGCGACCGAGAACACCTCGGGAAGAGCCGCGATGGCGATTCCCAGGTCGGCGTTTTCGACCCGCTCGAGCTCCGGAGGAGGAGGCGGCGTCTTGGCACAGTGAAGGCTGGTGAGCGCCGCCAGGGACGCCGCGATCAAACTAAGTCTCATCCTCTTGCTCCGCTTCCGCCAGGAATTGATCCAGAAGTTGTCCAGCGATACCCATGAAATCGAACTCGGTGATGATTCCTATCAGCCGATCGTCCTTGGAGACGACGGGCAGACAACTGACTCGGTGTTCGCGCATCAGACGAATCGCGTCGAGGGTCGGGGTTTCGGGGCGCACGGTCACAAGATCGCGCTGCATGATCTCGCCGACCGAGGTCGCGGTCCCGGTCGCGTTCTCGACGCGAGAGCCCAAAAGCCGCAGCAGCGATCTATGAGTCACCAGTCCGACCAGCCGGTGCTCGTTGTCCTCCACGGGTACGTGCCGGATGTGTCGCCAGTCCATCACGTAGGCGGCGATGTCGACCAAGTCGTCCTGGTTGACAGTGAACAGGTCGGTGACCATGATCTGCTCGACTCGCCGGTAGTGCTTCTTCGGGTTGCCGGCCTCGCTCGGGTCGGCGATTCTCCACTCGTGCACCGGCTTGCCGGTCTCCTGCCTCCTGATCGTGGCAGCGGTCAGTGCCGCGAGGCTCTCGGTGCGGCCCGCGACCGCGCTCATCGCATTGTGTGAATCGAGCAGCCACTGCGAGGCCGTGCGCTGGGAGCGAACCCGTTCTTCGATGACACCGAGGTACCGGCTCGAGTCTTCGCCGGCGATTCCGAGGTGGTCGAGCCCCTGGGCCGCGAGAGGCAACAGATCCTGGAGAATCAGATCGCGAGCGGCGACCTTGGGTCGGTTGGGCCAGTCGAACAAAGCTCCCATTCCCAGCCGTGCAGCTTTGACGAAGTTCTCGTGCGCCTGCTCGAAGGTCATGTGGCGGGTGATATCGGTGTATTCCTCGCCCACGCCGACCATCAAGCCGAACCAGAACGCAGCGTTCGACATCTCGTCCAGAGTCGTGGGTCCGGAGGGCAGAACGCGGTTCTCGATCCGAAGATGCGGCTTGCCCTCCGAGGTGCCGTAGCACGGGCGGTTCCACCGATAGATTGTGCCGTTGTGGAGGCAGAGAGCCTTGAGCTTGGGCGCCTCGCCTCGCTCGAGGACCTCGAAGGGGTCCTCGTCGATGTCCGCACTCATGATCACGCGGAACCGGACAATGTCCTCCCGGAAGATCTCCAGCGCCGATTCATTGATCCAGCTTCTGCCGAAGCTGACCCGGGGACTCATGTCCCGCAGGTGCACGCTCGGCGCCCGCGTATCGACGGATTGCTGGAAGAGGGCGATGCGAGTTTCCCGCCAGAGCTGGCGTCCGAACAGGAGCGGCGAGTTCGTGGCCACAGCCAGCGTCGGCGCCGCGACCGCCTGGGCGATGTTGTAGCGGTTGGCGAAGCGATCCGGCGAAACCTGGAAGTGCACCTGAAAGCTGGTGTTGCAGGCTTCGAGCATGACGTTGTCATGCTGCATGACCAGCTCGTCTCGGCCCTTGATGCGCAGATCGTAGGCGCGGCCTCTGAGGCCGGTCATGACCTCGTTGAGCTGATAGTACCGCGGCATCGGTGTCATGTTGTCTAGTGACAGATCGGACTTCTCGAGCGTCGGTAGGATTCCGGTCAGCAGGATCCGCGTGTCCAGCGACTCGGCAGCGACGCGCGCCTTGGCCAGCAGCTCCTCGAGCTGGGTCTGCATTCGGCTCAGGCAGTAGCTGCTCAGGTCGAAGGGGTCGAGATTGAACTCGATGTTGAACTTGCCCAGCTCGGTGGTGAAGTGCGGGTCGTCGATCGCTTCCAGGACTTCCAGGCTGTTGGTTGCGGGACGCCAGTTGCGGTTGACCAGGAAGAGCTCCTGTTCGGCGCCGATCCGCCGCACGTTCGACTCGACGATCCCCGCATCGAGCATCTTCTCGAGTGCCCGCAGGTCGGTGAGTAGCTTCTTCGTGAATTCGCGCAGCTCTTCGGAGCCCGCGCCACGTGAGATGTTGTGCTCGCCCATACTCGCCGGACAGCCCTGCCGGGCCGACTGGTCTCACTCCTTGAGACGATCTTAGACCGCGGTCGGGCGCAGGCCCAAACACGCGCTTGTCAGATCGGGATTACCAAAGCATGTAGAAAGAGCATTGCATGCGCAGCAGGCCCCTCACGCGGCGAGCTCTTTGAGCTCCGACGCCAGGCCCCGGAGCACGGCTTTCGCGTCTCCAAAGATCATCATGGTGTTGTCGTTGTCGAACAGGGAGTTTTTGATGCCGGCGAAACCCGGACTCAAGCTCCGTTTGATCATCATCACGCTCTGCGCTTCGTAACACTTCAGGATCGGCATTCCCGCGATCGGGGACTCGGGATCGGTCTCGGCGGCTGGGTTGACCACGTCGTTGGCGCCCACGATCAGGACGACGTCGGTGGTCTTGAAGTCCGAGTTGATCGCGTCCATCTCGAAAAGCTTGTCGTAGGGCACGTCGGCGTCGGCGAGCAGCACGTTCATGTGGCCGGGCATTCTGCCGGCGACCGGGTGAATCGCGTAGCGCACCTTGGTGCCGCGAGCCTCGAGCAGGTCACCGAGCTCCCTGGCGACGTGCTGAGCCTGGGCTACCGCGAGGCCGTAGCCGGGGACCATGATGACCGAGCCTGCGGTTTCGAGAACCATGGCGGCTTCTTCGGGACCACAGGAAGTGATGTTCTGGTAGTCGCGACTGTCCTCGCTGGTCGCGGCGCCACCGAAGCCGGAGAAGAGCACGTTGCCGAGCGTGCGGTTCATGGCAAGGCACATGATCTGCGTGAGGATCAGGCCGGATGCACCGACCAGGGCCCCGCCAATGATCAGGAGATTGTTCGCCAGGACGAATCCCGTAGCCGCTGCCGCCAGGCCCGAGAGCGAGTTCAGGAGCGAGATCACCACCGGCATGTCCGCGCCTCCGATCGGGATGACCATCAGCACACCGAGAACGAGGCTGACGCCGGTCGCGATCAGAAAGCTCGTCACCAGAGTGCCGGAGTCGGTCGCCGAGGCCATGAAGAACCGGATCGCGGCGCCGAGGGTCACCAGGATCAGAACTGCGTTGAGTACGTGGCGGCCGGGTAGAACGACGGGCGTGCCGCCGAGCTTGCCGCTCAGCTTCCCGAACGCGATCAGGCTGCCGGTCAGCGTCACGCCGCCGATGAGAACGGAAAAGAAGCCGCTGACCGATGATGACACGCTCAGAGGCTCACCGCCCTCGAGAATCGCGAGCGAGATGACCGACAGGGCCACCAGCGCCGAGGCGCCGCCGCCAAAGCCGTTGAACAGCGCGACCATTTCGGGCATGGCCGTCATGGCCACTCTGAGGGCGGCGATCAGGCCGATCGTTCCGCCGATCGCGAGACCAGCGATGATCCACTTGTAGTCGATGCCGCCCAACTCGACCAACGTGGTGATGCCGGCGAGCAGCATCGCGCCGGCCGCCATGGCGTTGCCCCGGCGGGCGGTACGGATTCGGGTCAGGCCCTTGAGGCCGAAGATGAAGAGAATGGCCGAGGCCAGATATAGAAGCGGGATGAGAGAGCCTTGCATCACGCGCCTCGCTTTTCTTTCTTGCCGCCGAACATGCCGAGCATCCGGTCGGTGACCACGAAGCCGCCCACGACGTTGATGGTGGCGAAGATGATCGCGACGAAACCGAAGATGCTCGACAATTCGGTCGACCCGGCGCGCGCGGCCTGGAGAGCGCCCAGCAGGGTGATGCCGGAAATCGCATTGGCGCCCGACATCAACGGCGTGTGGAGTGTCGGTGGAATCTTGGTGATGATCTCGAAGCCGACGAAGATCGCGAGCACGAACACATAGAGACCTATCAGAAGTTCGCCCATCTATTGCGCCTCTTCCCGGTCGGGAGATGGTTCAGGGGATTCGCCGAACAGTCGCTCCCCGACACCGGTGTTGATGACTTCTCCGGCGTGGGTCAGAAGCGCTCCGCTCTGAACATCGTCTTTGGGATCGATCGCGAGCTCGCCCTCCGGCGTAACGTGGTCGACGAGGGCGAGAACGTTTCGGGCGTAGAGCGTGCTGGCGTCGTGGGCCATGGAGGCCGGGAGATTCGGTGGGCCGAGAATCACAACGCCGTTGTGGACGATCTCCTCTCCGCTTCGGGTCAGCTCGCAGTTGCCCCCGCTCGAGGCGGCCAGATCGATCACCACCGAGCCGGGCTTCATGCCTTCGACCATTTCGCGGCTCACGATCCGTGGCGCCGGCCGTCCGGGTACCTGGGCGGTCGTGATCAGGACGTCGGCCGCCGCGATGTGCTCGGCCAGCAGCTGGCGCTGACGCGCCAGGAAATCCTCGCCCATCTCCCTGGCGTAGCCGCCTTCGTCCTCGGCGGCTTCGGTCTCGGGCACTTCGATGTAGCGACCGCCGAGCGATTCGACCTGTTCTTTGACGGCCGGCCGGATGTCCGAGACCTCGACGACCGCCCCGAGGCGCTTGGCCGTGGCGATCGCCTGCAGACCGGCGACGCCAGCGCCGATGACGACGACCCTCGACGGCGGAACGGTTCCGGCGGCGGTCATCAGAAGCGGGAAGTAGCGCCCGAGTCTCGACGCCGCCAGGACCACGGCCTTGTAGCCGCCGATCGAGGCCTGCGACGACAACGCGTCCATGGTCTGTGCGCGCGTGATCCTGGGCACGAGCTCGAGTGCGAACGAGGTGATCTGCCTCTCGAGCAGCAGCTCCACGAATTCGCGGCTGGAGTACGGATCGAGAAGGCCCAGCAGGGTGGACCCTGGCCGGAGCGCCCGGACGACGTCTTCCGAGGGCGTACCGACTTGCAACAGGACGTCGGCCTCGCCCCAGGGACACTGGTCGACGATCTCGGCGCCGGCGTCGGTGAAATCCGAGTCCGGGAAAGCCGCGTCCGTGCCGGCGCCAGTCTGGACCACCACCGAGTGGCCCTTTTCGATGAGGTGTTCGACGGTCTCGGGAGTCGCCGCGACACGATGTTCGTGCGCACCGACTTCACGCGGTATCAAGAATTTCATGAAGGTCTCGCTGGCTTCGCTGGGGAAGTTGTAGGTCGCCCGCACCGGGCTGACACAGCGAAACCGTGGGCATCCTCGTCAATGCAGAGCGCGATGTCAACACCCCGGTGAGGCACGCCGCGGCTGTCCATTTGGGTGGGAAAACGCGTGCTATGTTGTCCTTTGTGAAGCCTCGTTTCATCACCTTCGAGGGGCTGGACGGGAGCGGCAAATCCAGCCACCTGCAAACGGCGCTCGCTTGGTTCGAGCAGGCCGAGATCCCGGTTCTGGCCACCAAGGAGCCCGGCGGCACGCCCCTCGGCGACGCTATCCGCGCGATGTTTCTGGATCCCCGGTGGGGGCGACTGGACGGCACCGTCGAGGCGCTCCTGGTGTTCGCCAGTCGACGGCAGCATCTGCTCGAGGTGGTGGATCCGGCGCTCGACGAAGGCAAGGTGGTCCTCTGCGACCGCTTCACCGATTCGACCTTCGCCTACCAGGGCGCCGGCCGTGGCGTGCCACTTGGGCTTCTGCGCGAAGCAGACCGGCTCGCCACCGGAGGCCGGGTCCCTGACGAAACGCTTCTCTTCGACCTTCCGGCCGAGGTCGCCCAGGAGCGCGGCCAGGGTGGCGGCCGCAAGGCCGAGCCGGGGGGAGTCGACCGCCTCGACGCCGAGGGGCTGGCCTTCTACTCGCGCGTGCGGCAGAGCTATCTGGATCAGGCCGTCGCCGAGCCCGAGCGCTTCCGGCTGATCGACTCGTCCGGGAGCTGCGCCGAGACGGAAGCGCAGGTCCGGCGCGCGCTTTCGGAGGCGCTCGCCAGCGAGTCGTCTCGATGAATCTCGAGTCGACTCTCGATCTTGCGCGATCCGGCAGCCTCTATCCCGCCGTCATTCTTCACGGTGGTGATGACGGCCTTCGCCGCGAAGCGGCCCTCGAGCTGGCGCGCTGTCTCTTGTGCGATTCGTCCGGTGCGGTCGCGCGGCCCTGCGGCGAGTGTCGGCACTGCCGGCGGATCGACTGGCCGTCCGAGGCCGACGCGGGCTTTCATCCGGACTTTCAGGTTCTGGAGCGGGACCTCAAAACCGCGACATCGGTGGACGCGACCAAGGCGTTTCTGCGCGGCGCGCAGGTGACGCCCTTCGAGGCTGTCGGTCAGGTCTTCGTGATAGCCAACGCCGAGACCTTGAGCGGAGAGGCCGCGAATGCGCTGCTGAAACTATTGGAGGAGCCGCCCGGCAAGACGCCCCGGCACTTTCTACTTCTGGCGTCATCGCAGTTCGACCTGCTGCCGACTCTCAGGAGCCGGTCACTGGCGATCTTCCTGGGAACCGGCGCTCGCCCGCACGGTGACTGGGTGGCCGAGGCCGCCCGGGACTTCGGGCGGGCTCTCGAGAGCTACCTTGCGAGTCGCCATGCGGGCGAGCTTCAGGCGGCAGCCGCGGTCCTCAAGGGCTCGGGGAGGTGGGACGATCCCCGCGCCCGGGCTCCCTGGGAGGGCGCGGCCGCGGTGGCGGTGGAGTGCGCTGGGAGCTCGATCGATCCGGAGTCGCGGCGGGCCCTGCTGGCGCTGGCCGCGGACCTTCTCGATGCTCCCAGGTTGCGCCTGCGAGGTATTCCCGCGGAGCGCCTCCTCGAGGGCGCGGTCAACCGCCGGCTGGCCAGTCTGTAGAGCACGCGTCTCGGGTGGCTGGGCGCCCCTGCTTTGACCTGTGCCGGTGCCTCGGTATCATGCAGGGCCCGGCGC
>JBHHWO010000184.1:0-7740 GCA_046756565.1 Thermoanaerobaculia bacterium
TTCTACCACGGGCTGCTAGGGCTTCGCCGCGCCGGACCCTGCTGCTCAGTTCCGGCTGGGCCTCCACAGTCGCTGCCAAACACCAAATCTCGAGCCACCTTCCGCGCCGCTCGTCTAATAAAGACGCTCGAGGTGAGAGTCAGTCATATGCAGTGATCCACGCATTGACTCCGCCGTCTCGCTCCTGACCGGCTGCAACACCGGTGAGGCGCCGCCTGGGCCTCGTCGTCGCCTTCGCGGAACCATGTGAGGAGGTGCACCATCCGGCGTGGTGAGTGGAGGGAGAGGGGAGGAACCGCGATTTGCCCGCACCGCAGAGGGCAGGTGGGGACGGCAGGTCGCTGAGACAGCTAACCCCCAGCCAGCCCAGTGCGGCGCCCTGTTCCAGAGCGGCGGTCCCCACCTACCCGCGAGGAGACGCGCAAATTGCCCGGACCGACCTCTCCACGAGCCCGCCGGATCGCACCGACGGAACGGTGAAGCGAGGCGACGAGCGAGGCCATCAACCGGCGCCGTCATTCGCTCCAGAGGTCGCCCCCAAGGCTAGGAGGCGGCGTTTGAAGGCGGTGGCTACGCCGGCCGGGCGCTCTCCCAGGCGATGAGCGCTCGCTTGCGGGCCGCGCCCCAACGGTAGTTGCCGATCGCGCCGCTCTTTCGGATCACGCGATGGCACGGAATCAAGTAGGCCACCGGATTGGCCGCCAGCGCGTTGCCAACGGCTCGGTTGGCCCCCGGCCGGCCCGCCGCCCGGGCGATTCCCTCATAGGAGGTGAGCGCGCCCCTCGGGACGCCGATCAGGGCCTTCCACACGGCGAGCTGGAAGTTGGTTCCGGCCACGCGGACCAGCAGCTCCGACGGCTCGGCATCCCGATCGAAGATCTCACGGATCAGCTCACCGGTCGCGCGATCGTCTCGGCGGAAATCCGCAGCCGGCCAGGTGCTCTCGAGGTCGTCGAGCTCGCGTCGGGTCTCGTGACCGCTCGACGTCAGGAAGGCCAGACGGTGGATCCCTCGGTCGCTCGCCGCCAAAAAGGCCTTGCCGAACGGGGTCGTGTGCCGGCCGTAACGGAGCTCGAGTCCCTCGCCGCCGCCCTTGTACTCGCCCGGGCTCATCGCCTCGAGCTTGACGAAGTGATCGTGCAGACGCCCCGGCCCCGAGAGACCGACTTCCAGGCTGGTGTCGAGCACGCTGGTCGGTCTGTTGAGCATTTCCTTGGCATGTTCGACGGTCAGGTATTCCAGGAACCTCTTCGGGCTCACTCCCGCCCAGCGCTTGAACAGCCGCTGGGTGCGGCCGGCGCTCAGGCCGACGGCTTCCGCGACCTGCAACAGGCTAGGTTGCTCTTCGACGCGCTCGCTCAGGAAGCCGATTGCGCGGGCGACACGGGCGAAGTCGGTGGATCTCTCTGCTGTCATCATGCTCCGTAGATTAGCCCTCCCCATCGCGCAGAACCACCCGATTCTTGCCGCCCTGAATGACCCTACATCCCCACCAGAAGAAGTACTCCCGACGCCGCCACGACCGCCAGGACGAACCACCGCACGAACTCGACGCCGCGCTCGGTGGCGAGCCGGGTCGCCCACCAGGCGCCGGCCATATTGCCCAGACCCAGGGTGATTCCGGGCAACCAAGCCACCTGATCGTGCATCAGGAAGACCGCGAGGGCGAACACCGTGAAGCAGAGAACGATCAACACCTTGATCGCGTTGGCTCGCACGAGGTCGTAGCCGGCTCCGAGGACCAGGGTCACCAGCAGGAACATGCCGACTCCCGCCTGGATGAAGCCACCGTAGACGCCGACGAAAAACAGACCGGCCCAGACGGCCGGACCGTGCCCGGTCGCCTCGGAGCGCCTACCCACGAGCCATCGCTCGGGGCGAAACACGATCACCGGCAGGAGAAGCAAGAAGACCGCCCCGATGACCCGGCGCAAGAGCTCTTCATCGAGGTCCACCGCCAGCCGCGCGCCGAGGATCGCACCCGCGATGGCCGGCACGGCGAGCATTCCGCTCCGCCGGACGTCGAGAACGCCGAAGTCTCGGAAGCGTGAGACTGCGACCACGTTCTGCATCAGGATCGCCAGCCGGTTGGTACCGTTGGCCACAGTCGGCGGCAATCCCAGGAAGATCAACGCCGGAAGAGTCACCAGCGATCCGCTCCCCGCCAGCGTGTTGACAAAGCCGGCGATGAATCCGGCCACCAGAAGCATCGCTGGTATCGCGTAGTCGGGCACGGCTCAGTCGCCCAGAATCGTACCGACCAGCGGGCGTTTGCGGGGGCCGTTGTCGAAGTTCAAGACGACGATCTGCTGCCAGGTCCCGAGCGCGAGCCCGCCGTTCTTGATCGGCACGACCAGCGAGGTGCCGAGAAGCGCCGAACGTAGGTGTGAGAAACCGTTGCCGTCATGCCAACGCTGGTTATGCCGGTAGTCGCCGTCGACCGGCGCAATCGCCTCCAGGGCCCGGGCGAGATCGGCAAGAGCGCCGGATTCGTACTCGATCGTCGTGATGCCGCCGGTCGAGCCCACGACCTGAAGGCTCAGGATGCCGGTTGCGACCCCGGACTCGGAGACCCATCGCGACACCAGGGGCGTCACGTCCTCGTGGCCGAACGCCTCGGCGAGGCTCAAGGTGGCTTCGAACTGCCTCAGCATCGCGAACTTCTACCGGGGTCCCGTCAGGGTCGCTCGGGAACTAGCAGCACCTTGACACAACCGTCCTGCCGCCGGTCGAAGCGGCGATAGGCCTCCACTGCGTCTTCGAGGCCGACGCGATCGGTGACGATACCGACCAGTTCCTCGGATCGCACGGCGGCGACTTCGAGAGCCTCTTCCAGGTAGGCACGTACCGGACACCGGCCGGCGCGATAGGTGAGGTTCTTATCGTAGGCGTCGCCTGGCGAAAAGGCGAACGCGGCTTCGCTGTGGACGCCGGCCGCGGCGATCGTACCGCCCGGACGGACGAGCTCGAACGCCAGCCTGCTCGCCTCCTGCGAGCCGACCATCTCGAGCACGGAGTCGACCCTCCGTGCGGACGCGGGCGTGTGGGCGCCCTCTGGGCCGCGCGGGCCCAGCGCGACCGCGCCGAGGCTTTGCGCTAGGCTACGTCGCTCCGGAACCGGGTCGATGGCGAGAACCTCCGCGGCTCCGCGCTGGCGGCAGGCGACGATCGCCATCAGCCCGACGGGTCCACAACCGAGCACCGCGACGGTGGCTCCGGCCGCGACGCCGGCCATGTCCGCGGCGAAGAGCCCGGTCGAGAGGATGTCGCCGGCGAACAGGGCCGCCTCCGGGGGCGTGGCCTCCGGCACCTTCGCCAGGGTCGTATCGGCCAGCGGCACGCGCACCGATTCGGCCTGACCACCGTGGAGCCCCTCACCATTCTCGATCCAGCCAAAGAGCTGGCCTCGCTCGCAGCGGGCGGTCAGACCGCAGAGGCAGTACGGGCACTCTCCGCAGCTGGTGGTAAAGGGGGCCACTACCCGATCGCCTTCTTTGAACGAGCGGACCTCGGCGCCTCGCGCCACCACGGTGCCCAGAAACTCGTGGCCCATCACCGTCCCGGGCTCGAGGCCTTCCTCCCGGCCCCGGTACGGATGAAGGTCCGACCCGCAGATGGCCGCGAGCTCCACCTCGACGATGACATCGCCGGGCGACTCCACTCGCGGATCGTCAACGTCTTCAAGCCGAAGATCGTACGGCGCTCGGAACACGACGCCCTTCATCGCTCGGCCTTTCCGATCTGCATCGGGCGATTATCTCCCGGACGGGCTTCGGGAAAGCCGCGACCGGCGCTCAGACCGTATTCGATAAGATGCCCGTTCCCGGCGGCATGCGCCCTGCACCCGTCGTACCCAACCTGAAGCGAGGAAATGTCGAAATGCCGATGAAATCTGCATTGCCGCTCTGTCTGCGCAAGTTCGCATGGCTGCCCGCAATAGTCGCTCTGCCATTGGTTTCGATATCCGGTTGTGCCACCACGGCGCCGATGCGTGACGCCTCGAACTCGATGCAGGCGGCGCAAGCGCCCGAGCCGGCCGCCGACGGGAGCGGAACCGCCGCAAACTACGAGTGGTCGAACTGGCGGGGGCCCTGGCGTACGGGTGTCAGCCCCGAGACGGGCTTGATCTCGTCTTGGTCCCTGGACGGGGAGAATCTGCTCTGGCGGAGGCCCTGGGTCGGTCGTTCGACGCCAGTGGTGCTCGACGCGCGGGTGTGCGCCAACGGCCGGACCGGTGAGGGCGTCTACCGCCAGGAGATCGTCGCCTGTTTCGACGTCGCCACCGGCGATCAGATCTGGGAGCACCGCTTCAACGTGTTTCACACTTCGGTGCCCTGGACCCGGGTCGGATGGGCCCATGTAACTGGCGATTCCGAGACCGGCTACCTCTACGTCCAGGGCGTCGGCGGCATCTTTCTCTGCCTCGACAGCGCCACCGGAGAGGTGATCTGGGAGCGGCGCCTGATCGAGGAGTTCGGCTTCATGGAAGGCTACGGCGGCCGCACGCAGACACCGTTTGTCGACGGCGACAAGATCATCGTCACCTTCTCGAACACCTCCTGGGGACCGGAGGGCCGGCCGCTTCACCGCTTTCGGGCCTTCGACAAGCGAACCGGTGAGCTCCTCTGGGTTGCGCAGCCGGCGCCGTCCCAGGCCGACAAGAACACTCAGTCGACTCCCAATCTGATGGTCGTCGGAGACAGGCGGTTGATCGTCGCCGGCAACGGTGGCGGCGGTATCTACGCGGTCGAAGCCGAGACCGGTGAGCCGGTCTGGGGCTTCCAGCTTTCCAAACGCGGCATCAACAGCTCGGTCGTCGTCGACGGTACACGTGTCTACGTCTCGCACAGCGAAGAGAACGTCGACGAGGGAACCATGGGTCGCCTGGTCGCGATCGACGGCACCGGAGCCGGAGACGTCACCCGGACCCACGAGATCTGGAGAGCACCGATCTCGGCGGGCTTCACCACCGCCGCGCTGGCGGACGGCGTCCTCTACGTGGTCGACAATTCCGCGAACCTCCACGCCGTCGACGCGGCGACGGGCGAGGAGAAGTGGCAGCTCAACGTCGGTCGTGTCGGCAAGGGCTCGCCGGTCTGGGCCGACGGCAAGCTCTATCTGACCGAGGTCAACGGCCGGGTCGTGATCGTCGAGCCGAGCGAGACCGAAGGGATAATCCTGGATACCGAAGAGATCAAGATGCCCGATGGCCGCGCTGCCGAGATCTACGGCTCGGTGGCGATCGCCGACGGCCGGATCTTCTTTACCACCGAAGAGGGTCTGTACGCGATCGGGGATCCGGATGCCGCTTCGACCTCGTCCGCGTCGCCCGAGATGCCCGAGGCCGACATCGCCGGATCGGGTCCGCCCGCGAGTATCCGCGTGCTCCCCGGTGAGGTGCAGATTCGAGCCGACGAGAGCGTCGATTTTCGCGTCGTGGCATTCGACGCCGCGGGCCGGCCGCTGGGCGAGCGAGACGCTTCCTGGACCCTGGCCGGCCTGGCCGGCTCGGTCGACACCCAGGGCGTCTACA
The DNA here is from genome assembly GCA_046756565.1 of Thermoanaerobaculia bacterium. GTDB lineage: Bacteria > Acidobacteriota > Thermoanaerobaculia > Multivoradales > JAHEKO01 > CALZIK01. The sequence continues at coordinate 5,534 of JBHHWO010000184.1, forward strand.
GCCCCGGCCCGAACGCCACCTCGGACACCGGCATGATCGTCGCCACGCTCGGCGATCTTGAAGCCAAGGGCCGGATCCGGGTCCTCGACCACCTGCCCCTCGAAGAGGATTTCGAGTCGACCGAGCCCGGGTCGCGACCTTCGTACATGATGGCCTATCTCGCCAGGTTCGCGGTCGCCGATCTCGACGGCAATCGAGTCCTCACCAAGGGGCCTTCGCCGATCAAGATCCATCGCCACATCACCTTCCTGGGTCACCGCGACGAGACCGACTACACCATCGAGGCCGACATCATGGGCACCAAAGACCGGCGCCGGATGCCCGACATCGGCCTGATCAACTCCGGCTACACGTTCGATCTGCTCGGCGACCACCAGCGCATTCAGGTGCGCTCCTGGCAGGCGGGTCTGCGCATGATGCAGCAAGTCGATTTTGACTGGGAGCCGGACACCTGGTATCGCATGAAGTTTCAGGTCTTCGAGCAGGACGGCTGGGCGCAAGTGCGCGGCAAGGTCTGGCCAAAGGGTAAGGACGAGCCGGCCGCCTGGTCGCTCTCGGCTACCGACCCACTACCGATTACCTCCGGCGCTCCCGGACTCTCCGGGTTCTCGCCGACTCCGCTCTACTACGACAACATCCGCGTCACGAGGAACAACTGACCATGCACAAGAGACTCTTTTCCTTCGCACTTCCCGTCCTGGCGCTGGCCGCCGCGCTGGCTCCGCTGGTGGCAGCAGCGTCTGAGGATGTCGCCATGTTCGGCGGCACTCCGTCGCGCAACATGATCTCCGACGAGACCGGCCTACCCGGCAGCTGGGATCTCTCGACCGGGAAGAACGTGCTCTGGCGCCAGCCGCTCGGTACCCAAAGCTACGGCGGACCGGTAGTCTCCGGCGGCAAGATCTTCGTCGGCACCAACAACGAGGGGCGGCGCAACCCGAAGCTCGATGGCGACCGCGGCAACGTCATGGCGTTCGACGCCATGACCGGCGAGTTCCTCTGGCAGTCCGCCCACGCGAAGCTCTCGGCCGGGCGAGTCCATGACTGGCCTCTTCAGGGCGTCTGCTCGGCACCCTACGTCGAAGGCAATCGTCTGTACTACGTATCCAATCGCGCCGAGGTCATCGCCGCCGACACCGAAGGCTTCCGCGATGGAGAGAACGACGGTCCGGTGACCGACGAGGTCAACTCGAGCGAGATCGACGAAGACGTGATCTGGCGGCTCGACATGATCGACGAGCTGACGGTCTTCCCGCACAACCTGGCCGTGGGCAGCGCGCTGGCAGTCGGCGACCTTCTCTTTTTCGTCACCGGTAACGGCGTCGACGAAGGCCACGTCAACATCACGTCGGTGCGGGCTCCCAGCTTCATCGCGGTAAACAAGAACACCGGCGAGGTGGCTTGGGAATCGGATCTCCCGGGCGAGAACATCCTCCATGGCTCCTGGTCGAACCCGGCTTACGCGGAGATCGGCGGCAAGCCCCAGGTAGTCTTTCCCGGGGGCGACGGTTGGCTGTATGCGCTCGGCCCCGAGGACGGCTCGCTGATCTGGAAGTTCGACGCCAACCCGAAGGAATCCGTCTGGGAGCTCGGCGGCTCAGGCACCAGGAACAACATCATCTCGACCCCGGTGATCTACAAGGATCGCGTCTACATCGGCGTCGGCCAGGATCCGGAGCACGGTGAGGCGCCGGCGCACTTCTGGGTGATCGACGCTACCGGCAGCGGTGACATCACGGCAACCGGAGTGGTCTGGAGCCGCAGTGGCTCGGACTTCAATCGCACGATGTCGACCGCGGCGATCGCCGACGGGATCGTATACATTGCCGATCTTTCGGGCTTTCTCTACGCTCTGGACGCGGAGACCGGTGAGCACCTCTGGACCTACGACGCGTTCGCCGCCATCTGGGGCTCCGCCTTCGTTGCCGATGGCAAGGTCTACCTCGGCGACGAGGACGGCGACGTCGTCGTGATCAAGGCGGGCCGGGGCTCGGACGGGGAGGCCGAGGTCCTGGAGGAGTTCAATCTCGGCAGCTCCGTCTATACGACGCCTCTAGCCAAGAACGGCGTGCTCTACATCGCCAGCCGCAACAAGCTCTTCGCCTTCAAGGAAGGTGCTCAGGAAAAGACGCCGCCCGGCGAAGAGCCCGCACCCTAGCAGCCCGTGGTAGAAGTCCAGATGGTCGCGCGACAAGGTCTTACGGTAC
>JBHHWO010000185.1:0-7677 GCA_046756565.1 Thermoanaerobaculia bacterium
AGAAGGGCTCCGAGGTGGGCGTAGCGCTGTATCGTCGCGGCCTGGGTGTGGCCGAGTAGCTTGCCGATGATCGGTAGCGAGAGCCCCGCTCCAGCGCCGACAGAAGCGAAGCTGTGGCGCAGATCGTGAAGCCGGACGTCCTCGAGCTGGGCCTGCTTTCGGATGCGCTGCCAGACCTTTGCCATGCCGACGAAGTGAGAGCCCGGCTTCTTGCCGGGGATCACGTGAGGGTTCCCCTCGTCGCGGGACAGCTCGGAGAGCAACTCCAGGGCCGCGGCTCCGAGCGGGACGGCCTTCTGGCCGGTCTTCGATTCCTGGAAACGGAGAAGCTGCCGCTCGAAGTCCACCTGATCCCACCGAAGGCCGAGAATCTCTCCCAGCCGGCAGCCAGTGAGAATCAGGAGCCGGATTGCGGCGATGGCGGCGGGTGGCTCTTTGCCGCCCTCTTCTGCCTTGGCCAGTGCCCGTCCCTAGCCTCTCCAGCTCTTTGGCGCTCAGGAACCGTTCTCGACGCTTCTCGGGGTTCTTCTCGACGTGGCGGCAAGGGTTCGAGCCGTCCGGCCGGATGCCCCAGCTCTCCGCGAGGTTGAGCATCTTGGAGAGCAGAGCGAGGGCGCGGTTGGCGCGGATCGGGGTAGCTCTCAGTCCGTGGTGAAGCTTGCGGACATCGGCACGAGAGATGGACTCGACCGGGCGGCTGCCGAGCTTCGGGCGGATGATCTGCTTGAGTAGGCGTTCATCCTCTATGATGCTCCGGGGCGCTTTCTTGGGCCGGGCGTGGACTTCGAGGTAGCGATCGGCCAGTTCGGAGAAGGTAAGGCCGGCTGGAGTCCTTTCGAGCAGATCATCGCCCTCACGGGCGGCAACGCGTATCTTCTCGGCTTTCTGTCGGGCTCGCTGGACGGTGAGCGGGCCGTCCTTGGTGGGCTCGCCTACGCGCCCCAGGCTGACGATTCGCTTCCGGCCGTGCACTCGGAAGGCCGCAACGAAGCTCTTGGCGCCGGAAGGATAGAGGCGAAGGCGTCGCCCTTGTGGGCGAAGGTGACAGACGCCGTCGCCGTATCCTGATGCTTCAGCTGTCGCCTGTTGTGATGGAGGCGACAGAGACACGGCAATCCGGTAGCCTCGATGGCCCTACTCCGGCAACAGTGGCAGCCCGGTCGCGACTACGAGTGTCCCATCGTAAAAGACCGCCATGTCGGAGAAAACCACTCGGTTTCCGGCGTTGAAGACAGCGTGTCCGTTCGGTCCGAAGATCGAGACGTTCGGACCCACCAGGATCTCATCGCACGCCCCGAAGACCTGGCTCGCCGTGATCGAGGTGTCCATCACCGTCACCTGATCCGCGGCGGTGCATGCCGCCGCAGGCGTCGTCTGGGACGAGTCGGGGTCGACCATGAGTGCCGACACATCGACCGCTTCGAAGTCGGACCCCTTGACCGAACCGAGTTCCCGAAGCTCGTCGTTGTCCCACCGCTCATCTGGGACACCCGAGAGAAACCAGGCTGAGCCATTGTCGGCGAGCATCATGCCGTACTCTTTGAGTGCCCGGAGAATCACCTGGACTCGAGGAGAGAACCCGGTGAGGTCGAAGCCCGAGCGCAAGCGAAATCGCTGGCCCATTGGCGGGTACTGGGTGCCGGTCAGCGACGAGGCGAAATGCCTCGCCGGCCAAACGTAGGCACGTCGCGTCTGGGGCACCGTGAAGCGAAGGGCGTGCTCGATCACTCCGGCCTCGACCTCCTCATAGCGCACCAGGCCAGGCAGGATGGGCAGACCCGCCGCATCGGCCGAAGTCCAGGTGTTGGGTCGAAGGCCGTATGAACCGAGGTCGAAGACCGCGCCCGAGTCCGCGCTCCAGGAGGCGCCGCCGTTTTGCGGGAACGAGTAGAAGAGCTCGTACAGGGTGCACGACCCTGACTCCACCACCAGCACGTGGCGATCCCCGTTACTTGCAGGCCCGCCCTCGATCGGTGCGTTCGGTGGAATCGGATAGGGACCGGGATCGCTCTCATCTTCGTAGAGAAAGCTGACCGGCACCGACGGCTGGCTCGCCGGTACAACGACAAACGGAATCCCGATCGGCGAACCCGATCCGGGTGGCCATTCACCAGAGCCGAAATCAGGATGGACGTTGGCGTCGGCACCAATCGTATTGACGTAGGCATCCGAAGCAGGGTCGAGTGACAGCGAGTCGACACGCGCATTCCAGATGCTGTCGGCCGGAAAGAGCGAGCAGCCGGCGATTTGCTGGGCAAAGGCCACTCCGCCGCCGAGCGGGGTCGAGATCAAGGTGGCGGCGAGCGCCAGAGGCCCGGCAAACGAGATAGGTGAATGCCGCATGAATCGCGAAAGCGTCCTCTCGCCCACGAGCTTCATCCATGCGGGCACGGGCGGGCGATGGAGGGCGTCACAGGGCGACCGCGCCGGTTGAGGCGCCCTTGCCCCTATGTCACCGCCCATCTCGGCCGCTAGGTGAGCGTAGCGCTTTGTCGCCGCCCTTTTGAGTGAGGCAAGCAGACAACTCTGTCTGGCCAACTTTCAGGGACGGCGGCTGTACTTACTTGTGTGGGAATGTCTCGGACGCCCCTCGAATTGCTGGTTTGAGCAGCCGTTTCTTTTTGATTTCATGGGGGAAAATGACATGAGAGTTAGATCGGCGATCTGCGCTGTGGCGATCGCGCTTGTAGCCTGAGGTGCGTGCTCTCGGTTCTCGAGCTGCACGACGAGGCGGGCCTGGTGTCCGCCACAGAGGCGGAAAGACTGGACTACCTGCGCGAGGTGGCTCGCAGCGGCAATCTTCCGGCGCGCTGGGACGCCTATGTCGTCGAGGAGTAGCACCTCGAGCACCCAACCTCGGAGGAAGCATGTGTACCCTTCGACACGCGAGCCCCAACCCCTTCTTTGAAGGGTGTACACCTATGAAGCAAGTGATCGTCGTGCTTGTCTCGCTCGTTCTCACGTCATCGGTGGCCCGAGCGAGAGGGTTCTCTTTACCCGAGCCGAACCCAATGAACGGCTTGATCGGTGTCACCGTGCAGTACAGATATCTGTTTGGGCTCCTACTACCGGCGTCGGAGGTGTTCTTTGTGAAGCTCGAGGACGGCAACGAGGCCTTCAATGCCACCCACTTGATTCGATCGAGTTACCGCCACAGGGGACAGATTTACCTTCTCAACGCAGTCCCGGGCCGATACGTGGCGGTAGCCGCGGGCCTTGGGAGCACAACGCAAGAGGTCCCTGTGTGGGTGGAACTCCTCAGCCCGGATGACACTAGGATCGACAACAGAGTCACCACCGACCGCAGTACCTTCTTCTCCATGGCGATGATCTCCGAGACCGAAGTGACGGTGGTTCCGCAGGAGATGGTCTTCATGGGTAAGTATTTGTTGAGCACGCCCCGCAAAATGAAAAGAGCGGACGCGGCTCAAGCTCACTACTTCCAGCTACTGCTGCCCGGTGAGGCCCAGAGAGGGTTCATGGCGCGACAGTTCAGCGGCCAGAGCGCCTCCATAGCTAGCCTAAAAAGAGTTGCCAAGGACACGGAGACCGAAAGAGGTTTCTGGACTACGGCACGCGACAAAGCATTCAAGAAAGACCCCGGGTGGCAAGTGCAAGTTCAACGTCAGTTGGACCTGATGGAGAAAGGGGAACCGACAGCGGGTAACGGGTTGCAGAAAGGAGACAAATGACGAAACGAATGATCTAGCTCTTGATTGTGGTTTTGCTCTTGAACGGAAGTGCCGTCTCAGCGGCGACCCGGCTACAGAAGCTAACCGAGGATCGCTATCTCATCACCCTGAAGAAGTGGTCCGGGTACGGAGGAGAGGGGCGTGTGCTGCGGCAGCTCAATATCAAGGCGGCCTATCTGTGTGTTCTAACTGGCTACGAGTGGTTCGAGATCAGGGATCAGACATCACATGGTCGTGGGTTCGTCAAGACAGCAGCGGGAACCTTTGAAGTCAAGTTCCATCACGAACAAGAAGACGAGGAAATGCTCGACTGTGAGGCGCTGGCTACCCAAAAGGAGAAGGCAAAGATGAAAAAGGTCCTCGAAAAGGCAACTCGACCGAGTCCGTGATCCGATCGACGTGAGGCTGCGCGATTTGAGACATTATGAGCAGATCACGATTGGGAGATCGGGATCTCGAGGCCGGTTTGCGACGTGGATTCTTCCTCACCAGCGCGGGTGCAACCGCCTTCCCCCCGAGGTTGGAATCGGGGGCTGCTCCTGAGCTCCCGAGGTGTCGCCCGCTGGCTGAGCACAAACTCTGCGAGACGCTCGAAGGGATCGATGTCGAACTCCCGCGCCACCGAGGGCCTGAGGTTCGAATTCGCGTTGATGTCGTAAAAGACCCGGCGCCCGTCTGTCGTCTCGAGATACTCGATGCTTCCGACGTCGAGCCCGGCGGCCACGAAGAGCCGACGCCCGGTCTCGACAGCCTGCGACGGCACCTCCGGATAGGCGAAGAACTCTGGCCCCACGGCTCCCCTCGCAAGGGGGTTGCAGGACTCGGACGGGCAGAGGTTGAAGGAGCCGTCGGAAACGACCCGCATCGCATAGAGAAGCTCACCGCCGAGAAACTCGAGGCGCACGATTCCGTCGCGCCAGGGATCGTGGGGAAGGTACTCCTGCAGCAGCAGGAGGTTGTCGGGGAGCCAGAGCTCGGGCTGCCGGCTGAGTAGCTCGGCGAGCTCCTCGACCGATGCGACCCGGAACATTCGCGCGCCGCTGCCACCCTGGTTTGGCTTGAGGATCGCCGGAAAGCCGATATCTTGAGCGCGACCAGCCAGGGCATCGACATCGTTGAAGGCCACAGTCCGCGGGTGGGGCACCGAGAGGGCGCGCATCAGCGAGATTTGCGCGAGCTTGCTGAGTTCGAGCCGGAAGGCGCGAGAACCGTTCAAGAGCCTGGCTCCGCGCGACTCGAGCTGCTCGATCAGTGCCAGTGCCAGCGGTACGGCCCTGGCGTTCCCACGCGCGTAAGCGCTGGGACTGGCCTGGTTGAAGTAGACCGGTGCGCTGGGCGGATCGTCGGTGCCGAAGGCCGCCGACTTCAAGTCAAACCGCTCGTAGGCCGCCACTTTGCGGTCGAGGGCCCGGAAGAGCGGCTCCTGCCACTCCCTGTTCTCGAAGAGAATCACCAGCTCGAGGTCTCGGTGCTCGATGCTCATTTCGATGTCTCCTTCCTCCGGCACAAAAAAAGGCCCCCAACTGCTCAACAGCGGGGGCCCGGGACTGTCTTGGTTTGGCGTCGTTGCCTACAGCTAGCCTGTGGACCCTCCTTTGAGGCTCCGACAACAGAGGCAGCTGAAACGGTACTCGATCACGCGCCTATTCTAGCAGAGCCCGGTTCAGGGGCGCCTTACGGCCGGCTTTGTTCCCGCGTAGCTTCGATCTTCTTTGCGGCTAGTCGAGAAAAGGGACGCGGCGACCGGCCGGTGCCGCGCCCCGATGTGTCAGTTAACTTGAATCGCTAGATCCTGCGAAATGCCGCTTCGAGATTCGGCTGCGGGCCGATGTGCTGACTGCGCGGCACGCCCGGCCCCGCCGCCTGGGGCGTTCCGGTCGAGATGAGCAGCCTCCGGACAGCGGCCGGTGTGAGCGGCCGTCCCCGTCGCGCCCGCGCCCGCCCCTGGACGCAGGCCACCGCGCCGGTGACGATCGGCGAGGCGCTCGAGGTGCCGGAGAACCGCAGGGTGTACCAGCGGTTCTCTGAGCCGCCCTGGGCGTCGCCGTAACCGAGGGTGGTGACATGCCAGCCCCAGCCCTGGACGTTGACGATGCGGCCGTAGTTGGAGAACCAGATCCGAGACCTTGGCACGCCGATCTTCTTGTAGCGGTTGGCCGCGCCGGCGGACTCGTAGTCGAAGTAGTTTGTCGGTGGGATGCCGGCTCCTACGACGATCGCGCCCGAGTCCCGCTGCAGGCCGGTGCCGTTGTAGATCGGAAGCTGAAAGTTCTCGTTGCCGTTGCCGGCCGCCTCGACCACCGTGATCCCGCGCGCGGTGGCGGCACGGATCGCCGAGAAGACGTCGTCCCAGTACTGCATCGCGACGTAGCGGCCGGTGGGGCCGGGGGCGTGCAGCTCGATCAGGATGACGTCGCCGCGCCGGAGCCGGCTGGCGGCGTTCATAATCGCGGCTGCGGTGTTAAAAACGCCGCTGATCACCGCGGACTGGACGGCTCCGCGGGCGCGGTGGCTGATGCCGACGCAGCCGAACGCGTTCGGCCGACTGATCATCTCGCCGAGCACCGCCGTTCCGTGATTGCGCCAGCCGATGTCGTTGATGAGCGTACCGCCCAGCAGTGGGATGCGTCGCGGCAGATCCTCGTGCGACCGGTTCCAGTTGCCTTCGATGTCGCAGATCCGTACACGCCGCCCCCTGCCTCCGCGACGGCCCCAGACCGCCATCGCACCGATGCCGTTGGGCGCCGAGTGCAGGTAGCCCTGGGACGGCTCGAAGTTACGGCTTCCTCGCGAGCTGCCCGTGGCCAGGACGGCGGGGACGGGCTTGGGTGCGGCCACCGCCTTCCAGACCGACTTGTTGCGGTTGAGCCGCCCCACCAGGGCTTTGACGTCCTTCGCGCTTCGGGGCACGATCTGCGCGAAGCCGGCGTGCGCGAAGTCGGCGGTGACCTTGACGTCGAGCGACGAAGGCGCTCTGGTCACGCGGGTCTCGAGCTGGCCTGACTTCAAGCCGAAATGAGACGAGCAACTCTTGACCTTGAAGCTCTCGAGGGCGTTGTTGAGAGAGCGGGCTTGCCGTTCCGACTCCGCCGGCCCGCCGAAGCCCGCCGCGGAGAAGGCGATCTTGCTGTCGTGACGAAGCTCGACGACCACGTAGTCCTCCGTCTTCGGGGTCTTGATTCCCGGTTGCAGGAATCCGGGATCGGGACGTCGCCTCTTTCTGGCTTTGGTCTTGGCTTTGGCTTTCTTGGGCATGAGCTCAACCTCCTTGCTTCAAGCGAATTCGAAGATGTGACGGCCCGAGGGCCTGCGTCTGATTAGACGGATCACCGAGCCTATTCTCCTCACCACCGTAAGCGAATGCGTTATGATCTCGCGATCGCAATTCACGATCACCAAGGAGGGCCTGTCGGATGAGCCGCAGATCCAAGATGAAGACTCACTCTATCACCGTTCTCACGGCGGTCGCGCTGATTGCACCAGCCTTCGCGGACTCCGGGCTGGCGGCGGCTCACGAGCCGTTGGCTGGCGTCTCCGTCGAGGTCGGTGCAGTCTCTTTTCGACCTTTGACTGCCGAAGCCATGACCCTCAAGGTGGCCGGACGAGGCTTCCGATCGAGCCAGCTTTTCGCCAGCGGCCAGACTCCATCCTTTGCTCCGGTGGATCGCAAGGGCTTCGCGCTTCCGGACGGGCTCTACAAGTGGGAGCTGGTCGAGAACCCTCAGCTTCCCGCGGCCCGCGCCACCGGCGCTGGCAAGCCCGCCAACGGCAGGGCAACTCACCAAATGCCGGCGCCCGAGGGACGGCGGCAGTCGGGGTCCTTTGCGATCCGCAATGGCAAGGTGGTCGACCCAAGTCTCCTGGAGCCCGTCGCCCGATCGGCGTCCGCCGCCCAGTTACCCGAAGCGCTTCGCTCGGAAGCCGCTCACTATCACGACGCGGACACCCCGCAGGACCGCTAGACCGGAAGAGAAAGGGGAACAGA
>JBHHWO010000186.1:0-7616 GCA_046756565.1 Thermoanaerobaculia bacterium
CGTGCAGAAAGGCCCGAGATTTGTGTAGCGAATCACTGGGACAGGACACTAGCGTTCCGTTCGGCAGATTCCGTTCCATGCGAGCGGGGCTGCATGCCGTCGGGTGCGGTGGTTCCTCGGTGGAATATGCGCGCTATCCTCCGTCGTAGCGCCTTGCCGAGCGGGCGCTTCATCACGAGATGGGACAAGAGGCCTCACCGCACGGGGGACCGGCCTGCGCTAGAATCGCAGCGCGGGAATTGTCTCGCGGTTTGTTGCGTTGATCCGGGTGAGCGCCGACCCCAATGAGGCGCGGAAAGAGAGACACAGATGGCTTCAGAGCAGATCGTCGAGGTCACCGACGAGAATTTCAAAAGCGAGGTACTCGACTCCGACAAGCCCGTGGTGGTGGATTTCTGGGCGGAGTGGTGTGGCCCCTGCCGCATGATGAGTCCGGTTCTCGATGAGATCGCCGGCTCGAACGAAGACGTGCGAGTCGCCAAGTTGAACGTGGATGACTATCAGGATCTCGCCATGCAATACGGCGTGTCGAGTATCCCGACCTTCATTCTGTTCAATCAGGGCGAAGTCAAGGATCGCGTCCTAGGCGCCATGCCCAAGTCGGCTTTCGAGGATTTCATCAGCAGAAACGCTTAAGAACGGCCTGTGCTCGGAGTCCGGGACGCGGCCGAGACGCGCCGCGCCGATCGGTTGAACGCCGGCCTGGACGAGCTCGGCGCTGCGGCGCTTCTCGTGCTCGCCTCGTCGAGCCGGGATCCGGACCTCGCCGGTTTCGTCGGTGCCGTTCACCTGGGCTCTTCCTTCTTGCTCTGGCCCAAGAGCCAGCCGCCGCTTCTCGGTTACCTTGTCGACATGGAGCGTGGCGAGGCGGCGGCGACGGGCCTGGATCTTCTGGCTCCCGGCGCGAAAGAGCTCGCCGAGCTCCGGGAGCAGGGTGCGTCCGAAGCGGCGCTGTGCTCGGCGGCGGTGGCGCAGGCTCTCGAGAATCGAGGGGTTGCGGAGGGCCGCCTGGCGCTGGCCGGACATCCACCGGCCGGCCGGACACAGACAGTGGTCGAGGCGCTCGCCGAGCGTGGTTTCGAGTTCGAAGACGGCCAGCAGCTGGTTCGGCGCCTGCGCAAGACCAAGCCGGAGAAGGAGATCGATGGCATTCGGGCCGCCGCCGAAGGGACCTGTGCGGCGTTTCGGCAGGTCGCCGCGGTCCTGGCCTCCGCCGAGCCCAAGGGAAACCGTCTCGTCCGCGGAGGAGTCACGCTCACGGCGGGAGCGCTTCGCCGGACGATTGCCGCCCAGCTCGCCCAACACGATCTGGAGCAGCCGGAGGGAAACATCGTGGCGTGCGGCTCAGACGCCGGAGTTCCACATACCCAGGGAAGCGACGATCGTGAGCTGCGGCCCGCCGAGTCGATCGTCGTCGATCTCTACCCGCGGCGTCGGTTGTTTGCCGACTGCACGCGGACGTTTTGTATCGGCCGGGCCGGCCCTCGCCTGGCCGAGGCGCATACGCTCTGTCTTCAGGCTCTGGAAGCAGCGACCGCTGCGGCCGAGCCTGGCGTTTCGGGCCACGATCTGCACGGCGCGGCGTGCGATCGTTTCGAGGCAGCCGGCTTCCCGACCGCGCGCTCGAATCCCGGCACCCGGACAGGCTACGTTCATGGCCTCGGTCACGGGGTCGGCTACGAGCTCCACGAGCTGCCCAGCTTTCGTACACGCGCCGGCGCCGACGGCGAGCTCGAGGTGGGCGACGTCATCACGCTCGAGCCGGGCCTGTACGACCCGGATGCCGGCTGGGGCCTGCGACTCGAGGATCTGCTGGTCGTGAGCGAGTCGGGCGCCGAGAACCTGACGCCGCTTCCCTACGATCTCGATCCCCGGAGCTGGTAGCGGGATGGCGAAGCCGTTCCATCTGGCGTTTCCGGTAGCCGATCTCGATGCGACACGCGTCTCCGATTAGGGACCACCCACGGCGGCGGGAGTTCCAGGCGGGCGCTATTTGTGTTTTCGACCGGCAACGGATACGTTTTTTGGCCGGGCGAACAGGTCGGCCGAGCGACAGAAGAGTCATCCACTACAAGGAGCGGACAGGGATGGAGCACTACGAAAAGCTGGGAGCCTTCTATCTCGGCAACCACTACGACCTCGAGGAGAAGGAGGAGCAGGACGAGTTGCTCCTATACGATTCCAAGGATCTGGTCACCCACGCGATGTGCGTGGGCATGACCGGCAGCGGTAAGACCGGACTGTGCGTCGGACTACTCGAGGAAGCCGCGATCGACGGGATTCCTGCGGTCGTGATCGATCCGAAGGGCGATCTCGGGAACCTCCTTCTCACGTTCCCTGACCTCGCTCCCGCCGACTTCCGGCCGTGGATCAACGAAGACGACGCGCTACGCAAGGATCTGACCCCCGACGACTACGCTGCGCAGCAGGCCGAGCTGTGGAGCAAGGGCCTCGGCTGGTACGGGCAGACCGGTGAGCGGATTCGCCGCCTGAAAGACGCGGCCGATTTCGTAATCTATACGCCCGGAAGTGACGCCGGCCGACCGATCTCGATTCTGTCGTCGTTCGCCGCGCCCTCGGAGGCCATACGGTCGGAGGGCGACCTGCTCCGTGAACGCGTGTCGAGCACCGCGACCAGCCTCTTGGGCTTGCTGGGAATCGACGCCGATCCGATCCAGAGCCGGGAGCACATTCTGCTCTCGACGATCCTGACGCAGTTCTGGACCGAGGGACGCAGTCTCGACCTGGGAATCCTGATCCAATCGATCCAGAGTCCGCCGGTCGAGAGAGTCGGCGTCATGGACCTGGATTCCTTCTTCTCTTCGAAGGACCGGTTCAGGTTCGCGATGCAGGTAAACAACCTGCTGGCCGCCCCCGGCTTTCAGGGCTGGATGCAGGGCCAGGCGCTCGACCTTCAGGAGATTCTGTACACGCCGGAGGGCAAGCCGCGGATCGCCGTCTTCTCGATCGCGCATCTGTCCGATCCCGAGCGGATGTTCTTCGTCTCGCTTCTGCTCAACCAGACGTTGTCGTGGATGCGCTCGCGGCCGGGTACCACGAGTTTGCGCGCGCTTCTCTATATGGACGAGATCTTCGGCTACATGCCGCCGGTCGCCGAGCCGCCCTCCAAGAAGCCCTTGCTGACTCTGCTCAAACAGGCGCGAGCGTTCGGCGTGGGCGTCGTGCTGGCGACTCAGAATCCCGTCGACCTGGACTACAAGGGCCTGTCCAACACCGGGACCTGGTTCATCGGTCGACTGCAGACGGAGCGTGACAAGGAGCGTGTGCTGGCAGGGCTGGAAGGAATCCAGGCGGGCACCCAGGGCTTCGACCGCAAGACGATGGAGAAGGTCATCGCCGGCCTGGGCAAGCGGGTCTTTCTACTGCACAACGTCCACGAAGAGGGTCCGGTGCTTTTCCATACCCGCTGGGTCATGTCGTATTTGCGCGGCCCGCTCACCCGCGGGCAGATCAAGCAGCTCATGGGCGACCGGCCGGCGGTCGATGCGCCGACCGATGCGCCGGCGGCGGACGCTCCCGCTCAGCCCGCCAGGGCAGTCACGGCGGCGCCTGCAACTGCCGGCAGGCCGGCCCTGCCTCCCGATCTGGTGCAATACAGCGTGGAAGCGCGGGACAGCGAGCCGCACTACGAACCCAGACTGCTTGGACTCTGCAAGGTGCACTACGTGCACCGGACGACCAAGAGGACCGCGCACCTGGAAGAGCTGGCGCTGGCAATCGATCTCTATGAGGACATGATCGACGTCGATTGGGACGAGGCCACGGCGATCGAGCTCGACCAGCGGGATCTCGAGAAGGGCCTGCCCGAGACCGGCAGCTTCGGCACAGTGCCCGGCGCCGCCAAGAAAACCGCCAGTTACTCCAGGTGGAGCAAGGAGCTCTCGGCCCACCTGTATCGCTCGAAGGGCCTCGATCTGCTCAAGAGCCCGACCTACAAGCTGACCTCCGAACCCCTCGAGAGCGAGCGCGACTTCCGGATCCGCCTGAAGGAGGCGTCACGCGAGCGTCGCGATGTCGAGAAGGAGAAGCTCCAGAAGAGGTACGAGACCAAGATCGATCGACTCGAGGAGCGCCTGCGCAAAGCACGGCAGGCGCTCGACAGGGAGCAGGAGCAGGCCAAGGGCCAGAAGCTCCAGAACGCGATTTCGATGGGTGCGGCTTTGCTGTCGGCGGTCGCCGGCCGCAAGAAGTTCAGCATGTCGTCGCTCGGCAGAGCCACGACCGCCGCGCGCGGCTTGGGACGCTCGTCAAAAGAGAAAGAGGATGTCGTCCGGGCGCAGGAGAACATCGATTCGATCACCGAGAACATCGAGGAGCTGAATCGGGAGCTGGAGGAGGAGTTCGACGCCATCGAAGAGAAGTTCGACCCGCTCACCGAAGAGCTCCAGGTCACGTCTCTCAAGCCGCGGCGCGCCGATATCGAGGTGGATCTGGTCGCGCTCGTCTGGATGCCGGCGTAGGAAGCACAGCGGAGACGACCGACATGGCGGTCGGCCGCTAGAACTCCCGGAAGCCACGCTGCGGCGGCGATCGGCAGAACAATCCCTCAGGGGACGGCTCGGGCAGGAAGGCCTTCCCCGGCACGGGCCCTCGCCTGCGCTCCGCTTCGCGCATACCTCTTCTGGCCTCCGAGCGCCATCTCGGGCGCTCGCGGAGAGCCCCCTGCGGGATTGCCTGCCGAATCGCCTCGCCGCCGGTTCAGCGAACTCGGCTCCAGAATGGCCTTTTCAGGGATTCCCGCGCCCGGAGGTCTCCAGCCAATCGCTCGGTTGAAGACGCGGCGGAGGTGGGGCGCTGGCGCGCCCATCTCGGAGCTCTACAGAACTCGGTGCGGAGTCGCGTCGTATTATTCCTCGATGTTGGTCCGTCTCGCCGTCACTCTCGCTCTCCTCGCCGCCGTCGGGCTGGTCGAAAGCGCGGACGCAGTGGACGACTTTCACCGCGGGATGGTGGTCTCGTGCCCCCGCTGGGGGCCGATCTGGGGTTCTCCGGCGATGGCGGAGAGCCTGGCCGAGCTCGACGGGCTCGGAGTCGACTCGGTGGCGATTCATCCCTACGGCTGGGTCAAGCGAGACGGCACGGTCAAGTTCCAGCCCGCGCAAGAGCTCGCATTCCTGAGCCGGGCGGTGGAGCTCTCCAGAGACGCAGGCATGCACCTCTTCTGGAAACCGCACCTCGGATACTGGGGGCAGTTCGAATGGCGCGGAGCCATCGAGTTCGGCGAGGACGAGGCGGCGTGGCGCAAGTTCTTCACCGACTATCAGGCGTTCATCGTCGACCAGGCGCGGTTCGCGGCGCGGTCCGGCCTCGATCTCTTTGCCGTCGGCGTCGAGCTCGAAGCCACCACCCATCGAGAAGACGACTGGCGGCGGGTGATCTCCGCGGTGCGCGAGGTCTTCCCCGGCACGGTCGTCTACGCCGCGAACTGGGACCGCCTCAACGCGGTGCCGTTCTGGGATGCCGTCGACTGGATCGGCGTCCACGCCTACTTTCCACTGGTCGAGGAGGAAGAGCCGGACCGCAAAGCGCTCGCCAGGGGTTGGCAGCCACATCTCGATGAATTGAAACGGCTGTCGGGCGCGTTCGGCAAGCCGGTGCTGGTCGCCGAGATCGGCTACAACCTCAACCCGAACGCGGCCCGCGAGCCGTGGCTGTACGAGACCCGCGACTCGCCCGAAAGCCGCGCTCTGAGGACGCTGTTGATCGACGTTGCGCTCGAGCGCGTCGCCTCGGCCGACTTCGTCCGGGGCATGTACTGGTGGAAATGGATGCCCGGAAGGACGCACTACCGGCGCAACTTCTCGATGCGCGACACGACCGCCCGGCGGGTGCTGCGCGATCGGTGGGGGAGTCCCGTGTCCGAGATGACGCCGGGTCGCTGAGCGGCCCCGGCCGGTTGCCCTCGATCCGCCCGGGTTCTGATAGCCTCCGGCAACCACAGGGCGGCCGATGAGCGAGTCCAGACCTACCCAGCCACCCATCGCTCTCACCTTCGACGACGTTCTGATCGTTCCCGGGCACTCGACCGTCCATCCGAACCAGGTCGATCTGAGAACCCGGCTGTGCCGCGGGATCGACCTCAATATTCCAGTCGTGTCCGCGGCCATGGACACGGTCACCGATGCCAAACTTGCGATCTCGGTGGCTCAGGAGGGCGGGGTGGGTGTGATCCACAAGAACCTGAGCATCGAAGCCCAGGCGGCGGAGGTGGACAAGGTCAAGCGCAGCGAGGCCGGGATGATCGTCGACCCCGTGACCATGCGCCCCGGCCAGAGCATTCGCGAGGCGCTGGAGCGCATGGCCTTTTACAGGATATCGGGCCTTCCGGTGACCGACGAGAACGGCAAGCTGGTCGGTATCCTCACGAACCGGGACCTTCGTTTCGAGACCGATCTCGATCAGCGGATCGACAATGTCATGACGCACGAGAATCTCGTGACGGTTCCCGAGGGCACGACCCTGGAGGATGCGAAAGCCCTCTTGCATCGGCACCGGATCGAGAAGCTCCTCGTGGTAAACGACGGCGGCGAGCTAAAGGGGCTGATCACGGTCAAGGACATCGAAAAGACCGAGAAGTTCCCCAATGCCTGCAAGGACGAACTCGGACGCCTGCGGGTGGGTGCCGCGGTGAGCGCTGGCGGCGACTTTCGCGAGCGGTCCGCGGCTCTGATCGACGCCAAGGTGGACTTTCTGGTGCTGGATTCCTCTCACGCTCACAGCGAGGGCGTGCTCGAGGCGATCTCGGCTCTGCGGGCCGCCCATCCCGAAGCCAGCATCGTCGCCGGAAACGTGGCGACGGCGGAGGGCACACGGGCGCTCATCGACAACGGCGCGGACGCCGTCAAGGTCGGGATCGGGCCCGGCTCGATCTGCACCACTCGCGTGGTCACCGGGGCCGGGATGCCGCAGGTGACTGCGATCAGCGAGTCGGCTCGAGCTGCGCAGGAGCATGACATCCCCGTGATCGCCGACGGTGGCATCAAATTCTCCGGCGACGTTGTCAAGGCGCTGGTTTCAGGAGCACACTCGGTGATGATCGGATCACTGTTCGCGGGAACTCAGGAGAGCCCGGGTGAGACGATTCTCTACAAGGGACGCTCCTACAAGGCGCACAGGGGCATGGGCTCGATTCCGGCCATGCGAGAGGGTAGCGCCGACCGCTACTTTCAAGAGGGCGGTGCCGATCGGACGAAGATGGTCCCCGAGGGAATCGAAGGCATGGTGCCCTTCAAGGGGAGCGTGCACCAGATGCTGACCCAGGTTGTCGGCGGCGTGCGCTCGGGCATGGGACTGGCGGGGTGCGTCGACATCTCGGAGCTTCGCACGAAGGCAAAGGTGGTACGCGTCACGGCGGCAGGCCACAAAGAGAGCCACGCGCATGACGTCGTGATCACGAAGGAGGCGCCGAACTACTGGGTCGATACGTAGACCGCTGGCTGTCGCCCCAAAAGAGTCCGCGCGTCGCCGGCGATCGGCAGGCGAATCCTCCAGGGGACGGCTCGGGCTAAGAGGCCTGCAAGGGCACGGGCCCTCGCCTGCGCTCCCCTTGCGGAGAGCCCCCTGTACAGATTGCCTGCCGCATCGCCGTGCCGCCG
>JBHHWO010000187.1:0-7607 GCA_046756565.1 Thermoanaerobaculia bacterium
AGCCCGCCGACTAGCCCCCGGCCGCGATGCGCAGCTCGACCCGGCGGTTCCGAGCCCGGCCGGGCGGGTTGTCGCTGCCGTCCGGCATGGTGTTGTGGTCGATCGGCTGCGAGGAGCCGACGCCGCGCGCCGTTAGCAACTGGAGCGGAATACCCTCCGCCTGGTTCAACCAGCGCACGACGGAGATGGCGCGCTCCTGGGAGAGCTTGAGGTTGTACTGCTGAGTGCCGATCGAGTCGGTATGCCCGACGACCTCCACTCGCCCGGTCGCCCGCCGGCGGATGACGTGTGCCGCCTTCGACAGGGTCGCTGCGGCCGACGGGCGGATCGCCGCGCTGTCGAAGTCGAAGAGGATGTCGCCGGCCAGATCGACGCGGATGCCGCCTCGATCGGACGTCGCTCCCAGCTCGATCAGCACGCCCTCGGTGTCGGAATAGACTGTACCGCGATCCCGCCAATCGCCGCTTACCACCACCGTGCCGCCCGGCGAGTCGACCCGGACGTTGCCCTGCGGGTCGATGGTCACCACCTCGCCGGTGTCGACGACCGCCACGGTGCTCCCGTCGTCCTGGACGATGACCGCCTCGCCGCCTACGCGCACGCCCTCCTCGGTGACGACGGCGCCTTCTCCGCCGACGCGCACTCCCTGCTCGTCGACCACCACCGCACCACCGCCGACCCGGATACCTTCTTCGTCGATCTGCACGACGTCGGCGCCTCCGATGCGCACGCCGGTAGAGCCGACCTCGATGCCGCCGACCTTCACCGTGCCGCTCCCGCCGGGCGGCGCGCTCGGCTCACCCTCCTCACGCGTGTTGCCGCCGAGGTCGACCAGCTCGGCCATGCCGGCGGCGCGGATCGAGCCCTGGAGAGTGCTTCCCCGGAAGCGGATCTCGGCCAGATCGCTCGCCGAGAGTGCACCCCCGGCGCCCGAGATCCGGCTGTTGTAGATGTGAACCGTCGCGTTGCCTGACGCGCGCACGGCGACCCCGGCGGCCTCGATGACGCAGTCTTGCAGGCTGACCTCGCAGTTGCCCACCGCGGTGACGGCGTCGCCCTCGGCAGCGATGTAGTGGCGAACCAGCCGGACATCCTGATTGCCGGTGCAGATGACCGGGGGGCCCTGGCTC
Organism: Thermoanaerobaculia bacterium; assembly: GCA_046756565.1. Classification (GTDB taxonomy): domain Bacteria; phylum Acidobacteriota; class Thermoanaerobaculia; order Multivoradales; family JAHEKO01; genus CALZIK01. The sequence goes on from JBHHWO010000187.1 coordinate 1,131, forward strand.
AGTCCCCGCGGGACGGAGCCGGCCACCGCCATCACGCCGGCGGTTGAAGTGAGGAACGCTGCGGCCGCGGCAACCGCGACCCGGAGCGGCTTGGGAGTCGAAAAAGATGACTTCATGGCGCGTCTTCCTCCGTGGGGATTTGGGTAGGCTGGGAGCCGGCTCGCCGGCCGGCGTCTACGCCCGAATCGTCCTCAATGGACGGACCAGAAGTCGTGATGCGGGGGTGACGAATTCGCGCGGAATCGTGACCGTGCCTGCTGGAATGGGGCTCAGGCGCCGACCAGACGCTCGAGCGAGGCGTCGACCTCCGAGCGTACCGCCTCTTGCATCTCGACGATCGACTCCTGAATCCGGCGCAACTGCCTCTCGAACTCGGGATTCCCTTGGATCGCGCCGAAGGTCGGGTCGATCTCGTCGAGCCATCCCGATCGGTGTCCCATGTCGACTGCGCGCCGGTACCAGTCGACCGCCGCCACCCCCTCGCCCCGCATCGACTCGATCGCCGCCATGGCCCAGTAGTGAAACCAGTACTCGGAGCCGCTCTCGATCATCGGCCCGAGCCGGGTCTCGATCTGCGCGAACCGGCGCTCCGCAGCGTCGCGCTCGCCCAGGATCCAGAGCGATCGGGCGACGTTGACGAGCGGCTCCGGCTCGTCGCCGCCCCAGACCCGGTGCGCCTCCACGAAGAAGGCCGCGGCCGCTTGGTAGTCGCCCGCCAGCCATTCGATCTCGCCGGAAGCCCCCCAGCTTCCGGCCCAGTCCGGATGCGCTCGGCGCAGAGCCGCCACCCGCCTCCGGGCGGAGTCGAAGTCTTCCCTGCGGGCGTGATGGCGGGCGAGCTGGGCGTTTAGAAAGGCGGGATGAGGCTCCGCCCTGAAGGCGGCCTCGGCGACCGCCGCGCCCTGTCCGACGAATCCCAGGCGCAGCATCTGCGCCGCCACCGCGGGCAGGCCGCCGCGCACGTCGGTCTCGCGCAACTGCATGCGCAGCGCTTCGTCCCAACGCCCCGAGGCGTGCAACACCGACGACAGGTTGTAGATTGCCTCGTCGTACGAAGGATTGAACTCGAGCGCCTTCTCGTTCCAGCCGATCGCTTCGCGGAACCGATCCTGCCTCATGGCGACGATGCCCAGCGCCTTGAAGGCCTCGGGCAGCTCGGCGTTGAGCGCGAGTGCCCTCCGAGCGGCGGCCACCGCCAGCTCCTCGCTCTCTTTCGGCAGGCCGTACCGCATCACGCGCTGGGCGTAGGCGTTGGCCAGCCCCGCCTCGGCCAGCGCGAACTCCGGGTCGAGACTGAGCGCTCGCTTGTAGAACTCGATCGCCTCCTCGTTGCCGACACGTGTCTGCTGCCGGTAGGCGGACCGGCCTCGGAGGTAGAGGTCGAAGGCGCTCGGATCGCCGGTCGGTCCGCGCCGGATCCTGGCCAGCCGGCCCGGATTGATCGTGCTCTCGAGGGCCTCGGCAACGCGCGTCGCGATCTCGCTCTGGATCACGAAGTAGTCGTCGAGCGAGCGGTCGAACTCGCCGGTCCATAGGTGCTCCTCCGACTCGCCGTCGATGAGCTGCACGTGGATCCTGAGCTTCTCTTCGGATCTTCTGGCGCTGCCCTCGAGAACCGTTCCGGCCTGGAGATCACGCGCGATCTCGGCGACGCGGCCGGGGTTGTCGCGGTAGCCGCGCGTCGTGGTTCTCGCCAGCACCCGGACGCCCTCGATCTGGGCGAGGTTCGAGATGATCTGCTCGGTCAGGCCGTCGACGAAGTACTCGTCGGCGGGCTCGCCGCTCAGGTTGTCGACAGGCAGCACCGCCACCCGCTTGGGATCGAGGGGCCGGAGCGCGTCGTCGTCGCCCGCCGGCGACCGGTGTCGTCGCGGCGTCGATCGACAGCTCCTCGACCGGCGCCAGGAAGCGATAGCCGCGGGAGTGGACCGTCTCGATGAACCGCGGCTGGCGAGCCGAGTCGCCCAGGCACTTGCGCAGCCGGGCCACGGCCCGGGTGAGGGCGTTGTCGCTGACGAAAGCGTCCGTCCAGACGACCTGGAAGATCTCGTCCTTGCCGACCAGGCGGCCGCCGGCGCCGGCGAGCAGCACCAGCAGCTCGAAGGCCCGCGGCTCGATCGCGACCGTCCGCCCGCCGCGCAGGAGTCGACCGGTGTGGGGCTGAACCTCGAAATCGCCGAAGCGGAGGATTCTGGGTTCGGTCGGGCCCATCGCCTGCGGTCAGTATAGGGGACACAATACCTAATGTTGGCGGCCGCTGGGCGACAGCGGGCTGTTCGGCTCAGTCGCCGGTCTTGGTTTCTGAGGCGGGAGAGCAGGTGTTCTTCAAGGGACATCCCCCCGACTAGAGGTGTCAGCCCTTTCCTAGCCCCGCACTCGAGCTGCCGATGGCCATCCGCAGGAGGTCATGGTCGGGAGTGCTCTCGAGTAGAATGGTGCCGGTGACCCAAGACGATAGCGACGGTGGGCCGCGGCAGATTCGGCAAGTCGCCGCGAAACTCTCAGAGCGCGCGCTTGTGGTCGCCGCGGCGTCGGCGCTTCTCGGCGGCCTTGGCTGCACGGCCTACTCGGTGCCGGCAAGTCTGTCCCACGCGGAGAGAGCGACCGTCCAGGCTGCCGAGGCAGATTTCGTCGCCGCAATCAAGAGTACTCCTCCTGAAGAGGTCGGCGACCCCGAGTACTACGACTCGTTTCGGAGCTCAATAAGAGACTCCGGACTCTTTTCGCACGTAGCCTTCGACTGGGAGCTGAAGACCGAGCCGGATGTCACGATCGAGCCGTTGTACCGATGCAATCTCGAGAAGGAAATCGGTGCGGTCGTGCCGCTCTTCCCGCTCCTGACCTTTGGACTCGTACCGATGCTCATGAAAGGCAGCTACCATTGGGCGTTTGCTGTCGAGAGGCACGGTGAGCGCGTGACGCTCGATTGTCCGGTGCGAGGAACGTTCGCGATGGGTTGGGTACCCTGGATGTTGAGGGTCACGCCCAAATGGACGGACGATGCGTGGGGCGACCCGCGTACTCATCAGCGAGTAGCCTATGAGTTGGCGAAGGCGCTGGACTCTCTCCCCCCCTAATACGGGACACAATACGTAGTGTTGACAGCCGCTGGGTGACTAGCAGATCGGGACTTCCAGGGAGCTCGCACATGACTTTGATCCTGACGCAGTCCGAGATCCGCACGCTTCTTCCGATGGACGCTTGCATGGACCTCGTGGCACAGGCGCTCGCCAAGCTCACGCGCGACGAAGCAGTGAACCCGCTGCGTTCGGCGGTGTGGCTGCCCGATCGGTCGGGCCTCTTGGGGTTGATGCCGGGTTTCGTTTCCGAGCCTGCCGCGTTCGGCCTGAAAGTCGTCGGCGTCTTTCCAGGAAACCACGGCACGCCGCTCGACTCCCACCAGGGTATCGTCGCGCTTTTCGACGACAAAACCGGTGTGCCTACGGCGGTTCTCGAGGCCAGCGAGATCACCGCCATCCGCACGGCGGCGGCGAGCGGCGTCGCAACGCGCCTGCTGGCTCGCGAAGACGCGACCGTGCTGGCGCTCATCGGCTCGGGCGTGCAGGCTGGCACGCACCTGGCTGCGATGATCGAGGCGCGCGCTATCTCGCAGGTGCATGTATTCAGTCCGAACTCGGCGAACCGCGCCGCGTTTGCCAAGCGTGAGGAGGCTCGGCACGGCCTGCCGATCGAAGCGGTGGATTCCGCCCGCGCCGCGATCGAAGGCGCGGGCATCGTCTGCACGGTGACTTCTTCGCATCAGCCCGTCCTGATGGGGGAGTGGCTGAAACCCGGCACGCACGTCAACGCGGCCGGCGCGAGCATCGCTCTGGCACGCGAACTCGACACGGAGGCCGTCAAGCGCTCACGCCTGTTCGTCGATAGGCGCGAGTCCACCCTGAACGAAGCGGGTGATTTCCTGATCCCACAGGCGGAGGGCGCACTTGGGGAGGAGCACATCCTTGGGGAGCTTGGCGAGCTCGTGCTCGGACGCATTGAAGGGCGCCGGTCCGACGACGAGATCACGTTGTTCAAGTCTCTCGGCCTTGCCGTCGAGGACCTGGTCACCGCGCGCTACGTCGTCCGCCGAGCGCAGGAGCAGGGCCTGGGTACGACCGTCGACCTCATCGGCATGAAACCGGGTATCGAACCGGATGCTCGAGATGCTCGATAGGACCCCGATCGAAGTCACTGTGGAAGACATTGGGGCCGCGCGTGAGCGCATCCGTGATTCGGTGACGCGGACACCGCTCTTGCGGTTGCCTCCCGACGCGCTCGGCGACCACGCGTCCCCCGAAGTGTGGCTCAAGCTCGAGAACCTGCAGCCAATCGGCTCGTTCAAGCTCCGCGGAGCCGCTAACGCCATGGCGCTCGCGAGTCCCGAGCGTCTCGCAGGCGGCGTGTTCACAGCGAGCGCCGGCAACATGGCCCAGGGCGTGGCCTGGAACGCGCGCCGGCTCGGCATCCCTTGCCGCGTGGTCGTGCCCGACCACGCGCCCACCACCAAGCTCGAAGCGATCGAACGCCTCGGTGGCGAGATCATCAAAGTGCCCTTCGACGAGTGGTGGCAGGTTCTCGTCACCCACGAATTCCCGGCTCTCGAAGGTCTGTTCATCCACCCTGTCTCGGACCCTGCCGTGATCGCCGGCAATGGCACGATTGGCCTCGAGATCCTCGAGGACCTGCCCGACGTCGGCACCGTCATCGTGCCCTTTGGCGGCGGTGGCCTCTCGTCGGGCATCGCTTCGGCACTGCGGGCCAAAAAGCCGGGCGCGAAGGTCTACGCTTGCGAAGTCGAGACCGCCGCGCCCCTGGCGGCTTCGCTTGCTGCGGGCGAGCCCACCGAGGTCGAATACGTTGCGAGCTTCGTGGACGGTATCGGCGGCAAGAGTCTGTTGCCCGAGATGTGGCCGCTGGTGCGCGAGCTCCTGGCCGGATCGATCGTGGTCTCGCTCGATCAGGTCGCCGCAGCCCTGCGGCTGCTTGCCGAACGCTGCCGCATCATCGCCGAGGGGGCCGGCGCGGCTTCCGTCGCGGCCGCGTTTTCCGGTGCTGGTGGAGAAGGCCCGGTCGTGTGCGTCATCTCCGGCGGGAATATCGATGCTCAGAAGCTCGCCACGATCCTCGCCGGCGAGACTCCGTAGCCGGGCGTGTTATTGCCTCGCCATGCCCGAGCCGGGTGTAGACTCCGGGGCAGTGGTTAGCTTCAACAAACTACTTCTCATCCGCACCGCGTGCGGTGCCGGTGGGCTCAGAATCCGTTAGACGGCGGAGGAACCGATGTGGAGATGGAGGGTCAGAGTTGCTTTTCTGCTTGTAGCGTTTGCTCGCCTCGATTCAGCCACCAGTCGAACCCTCCGATGGACCGGTGGCCTCTGTCTTTGGGAACCACAGGGTTGATGGGCTGTACTTATTCCCTTCGGACGTCGGTTTCTCTAACGCTGGGCTTTTCTTGGACTTCGCCCAGAATCGCGCTGGTTTCAGAATCGGTGAGTTCACCGAAGACAATCCGACTCCGCTGCCATATGCGATTGCACCACCCTCAGGGGAGCCGACTCCCGAGGCGCTCACCGCCCTCATCGCTCGGGAAGCGCCACTCTTCATCACCAGCGACTGAGGGGCAGCCGCCGCCTAACACCTCGCTGCACCGAACACCGCCCGTATGCGTTCTTCACCTTGAACATGTTTAGGTTCACCAAGTCATTGCTAGCGGCCGTCAGCGCCAGCGGTGCCGGTGAGCTCAAGATCCGTTAGAGGGCACGAATCCATCGCAGGGAACCATGAAGCGGAAGAGGCAGTTCGCTAAGGCTGTTCGGAGGAAGGCAAATAGGGGCTTTCGTGGCTACCCAGTGGCAACGGTGGCGCTCTACGGCCCAGACGATAAACATGCGAGCAAGCTAGCCGTGGGAATCGTCGTTGACGAAAGTGACGAGGTGGTGGATCTCAGGCGTTGGCATTCAGAGGCGGCCGATTTGCGGGAAGATCCCGAGATTGAGAAGGAGCTTGTTGAGTTCATCCGAGTTCACGGAGTGCAGAGTGTGGTCATGACGGACCGAATCATCGGGTGTCCGCACGAAGAAGCGATCGACTATCCTGAGGGCGAAGTCTGTCCAGAGTGTCCCTTTTGGGCCCACCGGGACCGATGGACAGGAGTGGTCGTCCATTGAGCGTTGTAGAGACGCCGCCTAACCCCTCCCTGCACCGGACACCGCCCGTAAGCGTTCTTCGACCATAACCATTTCTAGGCTCACCAGCTCGCTGCAAGCGGCCGCCTTCGGGGGAGCTCACAATTCGTTAGGCGGCTGACGCACCTATCCAGTTGCTCATGATTGGAAATTCTGAAGTAGCGGGAATTATCGTGGCACTGGTGGCCGTCGTAATTGCGGCAACAGACAAGAGACTCCTTCGTCGCCTCCGCGAACAAGGAGCTGATAGCTCAGAGCAAGCAGCCCGTCTCGGCAATGTCCGTGGCCTCGC
>JBHHWO010000188.1:0-7451 GCA_046756565.1 Thermoanaerobaculia bacterium
TGGCCCCATGGCGCTCGCAACGCGACCGTCTCGACTTCTACCACGGGCTGCTAGGACGTCGAGCGCCGGCGCGTCGGAGAGCGTCGTCTGCGGCGTGATCTCCAGCCCCTCGGCACTCTCAACGGGTCCCGACGAGAGGCCGATCGTCACCACATCGTAGGATCGCCCAGCGCCGTTGCGCCCAGCGACCCCGAACACCTCGATCGGTGCGGTCACCTCGCTGGTGAGGAAGCCGTCGAAGACCACAATGCCGATCGTCCACTGGCGCGGTGACGAATCGACTGGAGCCCGCGCGGCAAGTGCCGTGACCAACAGAAAGCCCAGCAGACCGTCCGCGACCGTCATCGCAGGCCTCACCAGCCGCTCGACCAGTCGAGGTCACTGTCGGCTTTCTCGGCGCGGAACCCAAACTTCTCAACCAGCTCGGAGACGGCCCCACCGGGGACCCAGATCACGAGCGCCCGCACCGGCTCTTGCGCCGGCACCGAGTGGATCACCCGGTCTCCCGGCCTCACGACGCCCACGCTTCGCGGGCCGAGGAGGCTGCGCTGACCGTTGACTACGTGCTCAAGCTCTCCGGAGAGGACAAAGAAGATCTCGAGCGTCCGGTGCTCGTGCGGTGCGCCGTGGGCGCCCCCAGGCAGGCTCAGCTCACCGATCTCCACTTCCCCGCCGCCCAGGGAATCCGCCTCGACCAGCATCCGGATGGAGATGTCGCCGAGCTTCAGGAGCTTGCCGGGCTCCGGAGACGGGTCGTAGGCTGGGGGCCGCGCGAGGGCTGCGTGCGAGGCGGCCAGGAGACAGACTGCGCAGAGAATCGCCAGGCGTGCAGATCGCGGACTCGCATGTCGTAGTGCAGGGCTCATGATGGGCTCTCCCTCCTTGGAATGGTGTCCGTTGTCGGTTACTCCAACAGCCAAAGCGTGTCAGGACGATTGGATCTGGACAAGATCCATTATTGTTGATGTAATAGACCCATTCGAGCACGCTTCGGTACCTTTCGGACCGCGAAGCGTGGGCTCTGAGGGACACTGAAACGATGGCCAAGACCGCGGCGGGTGTGATCCTCTCGTCGGCGACTCTCGACAGATCGTCCGAGCTGCCGCTTTTCCGGCAGCTCTTCGTCGAGCTCCGGCAGGCCATTCTCGAGGGGCACCTACCCGCAGAGGCACGGCTGCCCTCCAGCAGAACCCTGGCTACCGAGCTGGTGGTATCCAGGAACACGGTCATCCAAGCCTTCGACCTCTTGGTCGACGAAGGCTTTGTCGAGAGCCGGGTGGGTGACGGCTCCTACGTCAGCGCCGAGGTCGGATCACGCGGAGTCGACTCGGGCGGCGCGTCGGTGCGTACGCCCAGCAGAAAGCGACCACTGTCGGCACGGGGAGAGCGACAGACCAGGACGGTGATCCCGCCACGGGCGAGCTCCGGTGGACCCCTGGCTCTGGGCGTCCCAGCGCTCGACCAGTTTCCTTTGGCGCTCTGGCGCCGGCTTGCCGGGCGCCGACTCGGCCGCGCTGATACAGAGCTCATGGGCTACGGTGATCCGGCGGGGCTGGATCGCCTTCGCGTTGCGATCGCCCGCCACCTCACGACCGCTCGCGGAGTTCAATGTGCGCCGGTACAGGTTCTGATCTTTGCCAGCGCGCAGGAGGCTCTCACCATCGCAGCTCGGGTGTTGACCGATCCTGGCGACTCCGCCTGGCTCGAGGAGCCGGCCTACATGGGGGTCCGAAATGCAGTCGTCGCCGCCGGCGCCACCCCCGTCCCGGTCCCGGTGGACGGGGAGGGCTTGCGGGTTCGCGACGGCCGAGAGAAGGTCAACGACGCGAAAGTCGTCTACCTGACGCCCTCCCACCAGTTCCCGCTTGGGATGACGATGAGCTTGCGCCGTAGACTGGAGCTGATCGACTGGGCCGCGGAGTCTGGCGCCTGGATCGTCGAGGATGACTACGACAGCGAGTTCCGGCTAGAGGGTCGGCCGATCTGTGCCCTCCAAGGCCTCCTTCCGGAGCAGGTCATCTACGTTGGCACCTTCTCCAAGGCCCTCTTCCCGGCTCTGAGATTGGCCTACGCAATCGTGCCCGAGGAACTTCGCACGGTCTTCCTAGCGGCCCGCTGCCTTGGAAATCCCCATCCACCGACCGTCACCCAGGCGATCGTCGCCGACTTCATCGAGACCGGGCACTTCGCCACCCACCTCCGCAGGATGACTTCGCTCTACGCGGAGAGAAAGACGGCGGTCGTCTCCGAACTCGAGGCCGTCGACTCCGCACTGCGCCTTCTGCCGTCGAATACCGGCCTGCACGTCGCCGCCACTCTCAAAGGAGGGGAGGACCGAGCGCTGTCTCGGCAGGCCGCCGCGGAAGGAATCGCGCTGCCTGCTCTCTCCCGCTACTACCTGGGAAAGAGACCGCGTCAGGGCGTCCTGATCGGTTACGGGTCGGCCCCTCCACCTGAGCTCCGCCCGGCGATCCGGCGGATCGTCGAGCTATCGCAAGCGAGCTCAAGCGCGTGATGTCAGTAGACAAAGGCTCAAAGGCGACCTTCGCTTGGGGATAGGTCATGTGATGGAGCAGCGCAACTGCTCGATTGAACTGTTTCTGCGCCGGCTCAGAGCACGAGACCGGAAAACCGACGACCTCCAGCTCCTGTGTCTCAGCGTGCCCGTGCTGTTCGTCTCCGGATACCGGCAAGGCGAGCAGGGTGAGTGCTAACGTAACTGAAGCGCATCGGCCAATACGTTTGAGAAGAGAGCGAGTCGTGAGCAATGTGGAAGGCTCCTGTTCTGTTCGTCGTGCCGGTTACTTGTAGGCAGGCCACCTGTCGGGGCCACTCGTCGGGCGCGGCGTCGGCGCTCGCTCAATCCGCCCGAACGAGCTCATAGGTCGTCTGGAAGGAGACCTCACCGTTCTCGAGCATGTCCATCCAGATCAACAGGCCGTCGCCCCTTCTTCTGGAAATGAACGCCATGCATGTGTAGTTCCGCATGCGATTCTGCGCTCCCGACATCGCCATCGCACAGGAAGTGGAGATCCCCCTCGGCCTTCGATTTGACGGCCGTGAGGCGTGGTTGGTTTCCCAGCTGGCAGTAATGCGAAGCGACGAGAGTACCGTCGTCGAGATGATAGACCGTCGCCATCTCCGTGGGGGTCCCCACCTTGAGCCGCTCGACGACTGCGCCTCCTCGGGAGGTCACGTCGAATTCCCAGCCAAACGGCTCCTCATCGCCCCCTTGCACCACCCAACGCCCTTGGAGACCTCTCAGGTAGTCGAAGGCGGCTTCACTGTCTCGGGGGGCGCTATTGACAGGTTCCGGGCTGGCGGCAAGCGCAGTCAGAATCATGCCTATCGCTACTGATACGAATCTGCCCATGTCCGGCTCCTCTCAAACAACTCGTTGTCTGCACAAGTTCTCGACTCCGGCTCAGCGTTTGGCGGTGACCACGTAGCCCCGGATCCTCCCGTCGACCTCGGTCGCGCCGAAGCGCCGTTCGATGGCTGCGGTAGCGACCTCTGCCGCTTCGCCGAGTCGGGAAGGATCCCGAGCCTCGATCTCATCCCGGAGTGGCGTGCCGTGGCAGTACGCGATGGCCGGGTCGCCGGCGAGAGCCGCCCTGCTTCTTGCCTCGAGCGGCTCGATTTCAACGGCATCGAATCCTCCCAGGGCCAGGTGGTGGCGGATCTCTTCTTCGTCGAAGTAGCCGTGGGGAGTGCGGGCGAGGAAACGCGGCGGGTCATCTGGAAAGAGCGTGCCGACTGCTCCGGTCACCACATCGGCGAACTCGTTTTCCTCGATGCAGTCCCACGTGTTGAAGATAAAGGGACCTCCTCGGCGGAGCACTCGGTGGGCCTCTCCGTACGCGCGCACCTTGTCGGGAAAGAACATCACCCCGAACTGGCACAGCACGGCATCGAACGAACCATCATCGAACGGCAACTCGAGGGCGTCGGCAAGACGCCACGACACCTCACGGGAAGTCCCAATCGCGGCGGCTCGATCGAGCATGTCCTGGTTCAGGTCAGAGCCCACGACCTCGACCGAGACGGGGAGGCTCCGGGCGAGTGCGCGCGTCACCACGCCGGTTCCGGCCGCGAGCTCGAGCACACGTCCGCGGGTCAATGAGGGAAGTCGGGCGGCAAGGTCGTCCGCGTAGGACTCGAAGATGAGGGGGACCAGGTACTTGTCGTAGATCTCGGGCACCGACCCCACGAATACGGCGTCGGTGTCGGGTTTGCTCGTCAAGCTTGCGGCCTCTCACTCTGGTCTAGAGCTCTCTCGAGGAGCCGCGAGGCCGCTTCTGAGAAACGCCCGATCCGCGGCAGCCTAATCTCTCCACCTTCTCTGTGCAACCTCGAATCGCTGGCCGGAGTCGCGCCGCTTCAACCGCCTCCGGCAAAGCCCGGCCTACGGCGACATCGTGCTCGAGTGTCCCCGGTGTGGCTCCGACGCGGTGGTCGGTCGGCCTGGGGCGGTCAACGGCGCAACCGGCGAGATTCCGGGTTAGATTGCTCGGCTATGAGCCACTTCAACGTTTTGGGGGATGCTCCGGAAACGGAATAGTGTGCCGGCACTGGAGGAAGTCCGGATTCGAAGCTCGCGCCGTATGGGCGTCTTCGCCCTGGGCATCGGCGGGCTCGGCCTGGCTCTTGTTGCCTTTGGGCTTCTGCAAACGCCGCTCTTCATCTTCGCCGTAGGGACGCTGATCTTCTCGGGTCTCCTTCTGCTGATCGACCGGCGGGTCAAGCTGGTGTTCTCTGAGGCCGGCATTCGCTACGCGCGGTGGGGTCCGTCGGTCGTGCCTTGGCACGAGTTCGCCGGCTACCGCTGGGTCCAGTGGCGGCATCAATCGCAGCTTCAGCTCTTGCCCAGACGTCCCTCGGAGCTGGTCGACGGTTTCTCTGCCTACGGCAAGCTCAATAACTTCTGCTATCGGCTGCTGCGGCTGCCGCCGTTCAGCATCGCCGCCCAACAGCTCGAGGCGCTCAACAGCGAGCTCGAGGAGTTCGTCCGCCGCTATCTTCCCGAGCAGCCAGCCGGGTGAAGGCACGCTTCCGGCTCAGTCGGCCACGATCTCTATTTTCACCCGCGCCAGGGTCTTGCCGTCGCCTTCGGCCAGATACCGAATCTCGTAGGCTCCGGGATCCGGCAGGGCGCGCAGGGTCAATGGGCTGCCTTTGGATGTCGAGGGAGCGAAAGCGGAGCTCGTGTAGTAGCGGCCGTCAGGCGCGGATTCCTCGATCAAAACGATGCGGTCGCCATCGCTGGCCGGTCCCTGCCATCGAACCTCGAACTCGTGGTCGGCGGCCACCCGTGACGGCGCTTCGATTCGAGCCCGTGAGGGGGTGATTACGAGGGCTGCACTGGCGAGGGTGCCGCCGTCGGCCCCGGCCATGTAGCGGATCTCGTAGTCGCCGGGCTGGGAGTAGGCTGTCAGGCGCAGCGGGCTGCCGCCGGAAGAAGCCCGAGTGAAATCGGCCTTGGTGCTGTAGGTGCCCTCTGTGTCGGAAGACTGCACGAGAACGATGCGATCGCCACGCCGGTCGGGGCCCGTCCAGTGGAGATCGAACTCGGCGCCGGCTTCGACCCGGGCCGGCGCGTCGAGGCTGATGACGGCCGGCGTCACGGTGATCGCCTCCCGGGCCAGGACGCGGGCGCCGTGGGTCGCGAGATAGCGGACTTCGTAGTTCCCCGGCTCCGAGAACACCTCGAGCTTCGCCGGACTGCCGGCCGAAGTGAGGGCCTGGTGGCGGCCCAGGAAGTAACGCTCGTCCGGCTCCGTGGATGGCACCAGCACGATTCGATCACCGTCCGCGTTCGGCCCCGTCCAGCCCACCGCGAGCTCGGCGCCGGCGGCAATGCTCCCAGGCACCTCGAGCGAGACCTCGGAGCCGCGCACGTTGATCTCGAGGGCGAGCAGCGTCTTGTTGCCGAGGCCGCTGACATAGCGCACTTCGTGCGGTCCGGAAGTGATCGGTCCGACGAGACGGGCCGGAGTTCCTGCACTGGTTTCAGCGTGGGTGCCGAGAGTCCCTTCCGATGTTCCCGTCGGGACAATCACGATCTTGTCCCCCGGGGCATCCGGTCCGCTCCATTCGACCTCGAACTCCGAACTCGAGAAGACATACTCCGGCGCCCGCAAGCTTATCCTGGCCCACTGGACTGCCCGCTGGAGTGCCGCCCTGAGAGAGCGCGCGTCGCGGGCCACGGTGAACTCTCCTCCGGTGTTCTCGGCGAGGCAGCGGAGCTGGGCCTTTGCGGTCTCTTCCGTGACATCGAAGCCGATCACATAGGTCGTGAAGTCCGCGCCCGCCTCCTCGAGGGCGCGCGCTACCTCGCAGGGATCCCGGTCACAGGTTTCGATGCCGTCGCTGACCAGAATCACCGTCGCTTTTTCCTCTTGGTAGCGGAGCTGCCGCGCCGCATGAATGACGGCGTCGCTGAGCGGTGTCTTTCCCTTCGGATTAAGCCCATCGACCGCTGCTCTCACGCTGGCTGGATCGACCGAATCGGCGGGGATCAGGCTCTCGATGTCGGCGCAGTCGCCCTCGCGCCGATGTCCGTAAGCGGTCAGGCCCAGATGCACCGAGGGGTCCCAATCCTCGAGCAGCTGGTGGATCACCTCGCGCGCGATCTCGATCTTGTGACGGCCGTTGATCTGGCCCCACATGCTGCCGGAGGCATCTAGGATCAGGACTACCCGTGCCGAGGGGGCCTCGCCGCCAGAAGCGACAGGAGCCGAAGCCAGCATCAGAAGGGCACCCGCGAGCATGGCTAGGGAGCTGCTGCGCCATGGCATGCCAGCTCCTCTATCCCCAACCTTCGTCGACCGAGCCTTACGCCGAGACCCGCCAGAAGAAAGCGCCGCCGCCAGACTGTTCTGCACGGGTCGAGGGTAACAGCCACGCCGTTGTGAACGAGTCCTAGCTGGGGCGGCTGGTCGATCCGTCTTTCCGACTGGTCAGCGGCTGGTGTGAGTGAGCAGCTGCCGAGCCTCGTCGAAGAGCTCCAGCCCCGTCCGAATCTGCACGTCGCCGCGGGCCAGTACCTGGTGGCGGGCCTCTATGCCGAAAGCCGCATTGAACAGCTCGGCGTTCAGATAGCGTGACACCAGCTCTCGGAGCTCTGGCTCTCATGAGCGACTCACGCGACTCCATAGCAGTGCAGGTCGAGGAGCTGCTCGCGCGCTACATCGAGGAGCATGTCCTTCATGGTGCGACCCTCGATCCGCTCGAGCTCTGCCGAGAGAGGACCGAGCTGCTCGAACCATTGCGCGGGTGCATTCTGGAGTACGAACGACTGAGCCATGCTCTCCAACTCAGAGGCGAGAACGAAAGTCGGAAAATGGTCCCACCCGCGGATTCAACCGACGGCCGGACCCTTTCGGAGGTCCAGACCCTAGGCAGCGGCTTTCCGGTGAGCGAACTTCTTGGGCGCGACGGCATGGGCGAGG
>JBHHWO010000189.1:0-7411 GCA_046756565.1 Thermoanaerobaculia bacterium
CGCACACCATGACCTCGAGCCTTATGCACCGAATCACTGGGACAGGACACTAGATCTCGACGAAGTCGGGTTCGACGAACCGGTCGATCACTCCCGCGGCGTGACCTCTCTCCAGGAGATCGCGAACCGCCCTGCGGCCGGCTTCGCCGTAGTTCCGGGTCCATTTGTTCACGTACATGCCGACGAACCGATCGGAGCGCTCTCGGTCCTGCTCGATGTCGCGGGCATAGCGGATCGCGTAGTCGAGAGCCGGCTCACGGTGATCGAGCGCGTAGTCGATGCTGGCTCGGAGCATGCGCGATAGCTGCACTTGCAGCCCCTCAGAGAGATCCGATCGGATCGCATTGGCCCCGAGCGGAAGGGGCCCGCCGGTCTCCTCCCGCCACCAGACGCCGAGATCTGCGACCGAGTGAAGTCCCCGATCGCCCCAGGTCAGCTGCCCCTCGTGGATGACCACCCCCGCGCTCGCTGCTCCCGACTCGACCGCTTCGAAGATCTCGTCGAACGGCACGACCGTGGTCGCAACAGTGCGATTCCAGAGCTTGAGAGCCAGGTGAGCCGTGGTCAGCTCTCCGGGAATCGCGACCGTCTTGCCAGTCAAATCTTCGCGCGACACCGCTCTGGTCGCCACGACCACCGGTCCGTAGTTGTCTCCGAAGCTGGCGCCACAGGGCATCAGCCGGTAGCGGTCGGCCAGGTAGGGATAAGCGTGAAACGAGATCGCGGTGATCTCATAGCGCCCTTCGAAGGCCGCCCGGTTGAGCGACTCGATGTCGTCGAGCTGATGCTCGATCTCGAGCCCCCCGGTGTCAACCAATCCCTGCGTCAGGGCGTAGAACATGAAGGCGTCGTCCGAATCCGGACTGTGCGCGATGCGAATCTTGGTTGTGCTGTCCACGGGGTCTCCTTTGAAAGAAAACTCGGACTCAGATTGTCTGGGCGCCACTGCCCAGCGAATCACCCGGACCCGACTTCGATCAGCTCGAGATCTGCGGTCAACTCTCCGATTCGAGTGCCGGAGTGATTCCTGAGCTCGACCCGCTGAAAGGGGGCGAGTACCTCGAACTCGAGCTGGCTCAAGCAGCCGGCCTGGCGCAGGACCTCGACGACGACCGCGTCGCGACAACTGTCCGCGCCATCCGAGATCTTGACCGCGACTCCGAGGGCGACCGGACCACGCACCACGGCACCGTAGAAGCCCTCGGCTCCCTCCTTGCCGATGATGCGGCCGCCGGTCGCGCGGATGAGCTCGGTCGTGAACCGGCCGGGACCGGCAACCATCTCGGGGTGTGCCGCCATCGCGTCGAGCGCAATGCCGATATCGCCGTTCGAGCCCGCTGCGGACGTGCCGCTCGGGTCCGCCAGGAGAGCATAGAGGCGCGACGCCGCGGCCAGCGGCACGCGGAACGACGGCAGGCCGCAACCATCTATCCCGATCTGTATGTCCGAGACGTCGAGACCGGCGAACTCGGCGATCTGCCGCAGGACTCGTTGCTGCAGGGGATGCTCGAGATCCTGGTAGCCGTCGAGGGGCCAGTCGAGAGCGCGGCAGGCCAGAAGCTGGCCAACGTGGTTTGCCGAGCAGTTGTTATGAGGTGTTCCGGGCTCTTCTCTCCGGTCGCGCAGCGCATCGGCTGCCGCCCGGCCGAGCGGTGGATGAACGCCGCACGCAAGCGCCTGCTCCGAAAGGGCGGTGCGGTTCAAGAGCTCGCGCACCACGGTCACGTGATCGTCGCTGCCCGCGTGAGACGAGCACATCAGCGCGATCTCGGCCGGGGAGAGGTCGAAGGCCTCTCGGCCGCCGGCCTCCAACAGCGGCAGGATCTGAACCGGTTTGGCGGCCGAGCGCAAGAACACCGACCGCGACGGATCACCGAGGCGAGCGATCAAGCGGCCGTCGGGGGTCGAGACCGCGGCCAGTCCGAAGTGGACGTTCTCGGTCCAGCTGCCGCGCACGGAGCGCGCCACGCGGGAGTAGCCTTCGCTCATTCGAGTCGCTCCTCCGGGAATACTCGCGCTAGGCCGACACCAGGGCGAACATGCCCGCGTGGTAGGCGGTGATCTTCCCGGTGAAGGCGGATGCCGCGACGGTCAGCGGCGAGGCAAGATACAGGCGGCCCGGTCCGGACCGGCCCTTGTAGTTGCGGTTGATTGCCGACACCGTCACCTGGTCGTCTCGATCCGAGACCCCGGGGCCGCAGCCGATGCACGCGCCGCAGCCGGGCTGGATGAGTCTGACTCCCGCGCGCTCGAAGGTCTCGATGAAGCCCTGCTCCCGGCAGTGACTTTCGACTTCTTGCGAGCCGAACTGAATCAGGAATTGGACGCCCGGAGCCACGCGAAGACCGTTTTCGTCCGCTTCCTTGACCACGCGGTGGTAGAACTCCAGATCGTCGATCTTGCCGGCCGTGCAGCTACCGCCGTAGGCGATATCGATGGCCACGTCACCCAGCTCGTCGACGAAGGCGCCGTTGGTGGGGTCCGACGGAACGCCGACGTCCGGATTACCCGGATGCGCCACCATCGGCCGGATCCGGCCCAGATCGATCGTGTGGCGCCCGCCGTCATAGACGGCTTGCGGATCCGGTCGCACCGAAGCGCTCTCGAGTTCGGCTTTCGCGAGCTCGGGGCGACGCGCGAGGATCCAATCGAAGGTCGCCTCGTCGGCTTCGACGATCGCGGTTCGGGCCGAGCACTCGGTCGCCATGTTGGTGAGTGTCGCGCGCTCGTCCATGGAAAGAGCCGCCAGCCCCGGGCCGCCGAACTCCATGACCCGCTTCAGCGTCTTCTGCGGCTTGGCGAACTCGAGCAGGACGTAGAGCATCAGATCTTTGGCGGTGACTCCGGCTCCGAGCTCGCCGACCAGATCGAAGCGAATCGACTCGGGAACCTCTACCGTGGTGAAGCCCGAGTGCACCAGATTGGCGTATTCGGTCGCTCCCACGCCCCAGGTCAGAGCATTGTTGCAGCCGCCCATACAGGTGTGGCTATCGGTCGCCTGGATGAACTGCCCCGGTGAGATCAGGCGCTCGCGCGCGACCTCGTGACAGATTCCGGGAGAAACCCCGTCCTTGGCCGAGAAATCCTGAACCGCGGCGTGCTCCTGAAACACGTTCTGGAGCTCGCGCAGGGTGTTGATCTTGTCGACGAAGGGCATCATCTTGGGCACCTCGTCGGCATAGATCAGATGGTCCTCGAAGATCGCGAAGCGAGCCGGGTCCTTGAGCGAGTAGTCCTCGCCATACTCCTGTTCGAGAAAGTGGTGGACCTGAGCGGTGGTGAACTCGTGCGAATAGCCGCCGTCGACGTCGACCACCAGGGCGTCACCCGGCTTGGCGTAACGGACACGCGGTTGCGCATGCGCCGCCAGGATCTTCTCGCACATCGTCTGCGGCCGGGATCCGGTCGTATTCGAAGGCAGCTCCACGTCGCCGGCCGCCAGAGCCTTCGAGAAGGCGAACAGGCCGCCGGCACGGACCTTTAGCTCGGTGATCGGATCGTATCCGGTAGTGAAGTCTTGCAGCGGAACGCCCTCGCCGGCCTCGAGCCGCTTCAGGATCTCGTGATCTCCCATCAGGACGCCCTGATTGATGTTGTTCGCAGCGTGAATCGGCGCGAAGGAGGCCGCAATGGCGATTCTGATCCCGCACCACTTCTCGGCCTGAACCGCCGTCTCCCGCGAGCTGCCCACGCCCTTGCGATAGCCCGACACGATGACTTCGAAGTTGCCGTCCCCGAGGGCATCCAGGCCGAAGATCCGCTCGCCGTCCGCGATCAGCCCGGCGTAGGCGTTGCGGGCGAGGTCCTCGGGCCGGTGCGAGAAGCAGACCCAGGCGGGAGTCATGGCGTCGGTGTTGATGTCGTCGAGCAAATCGTCGACGCTCAGATGCGCCATCTCGAGATCGAGGTCGCCCGCCAGCTGCCGGCGGATGAGCTCCGGATCTTTGGTGAGGTAGAGAACCCGCTTGCCGGGCGTCAGGTGGATGGTCTCAGGCGGCTTCAACGTGGACGTCTCCGACAGGGCAGTCTATCGCGCCCCGGGCGGAGCCAAAGGGAGCTCCGCTGGCCCGGAAACACAGATCCGGCCCCGACGCTGCTGGCTCAGAGCCGCTCTTCGACCGCCGCCAGCACCTTGGCCTCGAGCTCTTCCACCCGCCGCTCGATCTCGCGGCCCCGTTCGATCAGCTCGTCGGCCACCGACCGATCGGCAAGCTCACTCGAGTTGATCCGCACGTTCAAAAGCGCGCCCCGAGCGGCCGCCCGGGCGCAGAGAGCGCCGACGCCGGCGTCCGAAGCGGAAGCCGGATTGCCGTCCTTTGCCATCGCCAGCAGCAGAGGCATCATCTCCAGACACGTCTCCATGACCGCAAGTGGCGTCTCCATCGCGTGGCGGGCGGCCGATTGGATGGCGTCGTCGCGCCGCTGCCGCTGGGCCTCGTCACGTTTCGGCAACCGGTGGGCGGCCATTACGGCGTTGAAGGAGTCGGTGTCCTGATCGACGAGATCCAGTAGAGACTCGTAGGCCGTCTTGCCCTGAACCGCCCAGTCGGAGAACTTCTCCCACCTGTCGTCCCAACCCCGCTTGTGGGCGGAGAGGTTGGCGACCATCGCGCCCAGGGCCGCGCCCAGCGCGCCGACCGCAGCCGCCACCGAGCCACCGCCCGGCGCCGGCGATTCGGAGGCCGTCTCCTCGGTGAAGCCCGAGACGGTGGCCTCCACCAGCCTGGGCGCGGAAGGAAGCAGGGCCTTCAGCCGGTACTCGATGATCTTCTGGTCGGGATCGAACGGCTTGAGGTCGTCCAAGCCCAGCGACTTGACGGCGATCTTGATGAGCTCGCCGTCGGAGACTCCGAGGGACCGCCGCTGCTCGCGAAGGTAGTGGCGGCCGGCGTCGAGCATGACTCCGAGCGGTATGAGGCCGACCAGCTCCGAGCCGGTCACCCGAATGCCCCGGTCACGGGCCGAGCGGCGCACCTCGTCGAACGCCTTGTGTACCGGAGTGATCCTGACGTCTGTCAGGTTCATCGAAATCTGGGCGATTCCGTACTCTTCGATGAACCAGCCGATCGCCTTGACCGCCTTGAGGGTGCCCGGAAGGTACACCGGCGTTCCCTCCTCGTCCCGAACCACGGCTCCGGTTAGCGACCCGCCCTCGCGCTTCACCCGGCCCTTCTCGCGGACGTCGAAGGCGACCGCGTTGGCCCTTCGAGTCGACGTCGTGTTCAGGTTGACGTTGTAGGCAATCAGGTAATCCCGGGCGCCGACCGCGGTTGCACCGCTCGCGGGGTTGAACTCGGCCGGTCCGAAGTCGGGCTTCCATTCCGCGGACGCGAGCTTCTTTTCGAGGCCTTCGTATTCGCCGGCGCGAACCGTGGCGAGGTTTCGTCTGGACTCCGAGAACGCCGCGTTTTCGTAGCAGAAGACCGTCAGTCCGACCTCGTCTCCGAGCCGCTCGCCCAGTTTCCGGGCCCAACCGACGGTCTCTTCCATCGTGATGCCGCTCACCGGTACCAGAGGACAGACGTCGAGTGCCCCGAAACGCGGGTGCTCCCCCTTGTGCCGACGCATGTCGATCATCTGAGCGGCCACCTCGGCCGAGCGTACGGCGGCTTCGACCACCGCCTCCGGCGCACCCGCGAAGGTCACCACGGTCCGGTGGGTCGCCATCCCGGGATCGACGTCCAGCAGTGCGACTCCCTCGACCGCTTCGGCAGCATCGGTGATCTGCCGGATCACCTCGGGGTCCCGGCCCTCACTGAAATTGGGCACGCACTCGATGATCTTGGGCATGTCGGTTCTCTCCAACTGGGCGGAGCGCGCAAAATGGTAGCAGGGGCGGGAGTAGAATTCGATTAAGCACCATGTGTGGCCGATACACACTGACCTCGCCTCACGACGTCGCCGAGCACTTCGGTCTCGACGCGGCTCCCCAGATGGCGGCGCGCTTCAACATCGCTCCGACGCAAGAGTCGCTGATCGTGACCTCCCATTCCGTCCGAGCCGGAAACCAGAGACTCCGAGCCGATCGGGCCGAATGGGGTTTCGCGCTGCCGCCGAGGGGGAAAGGGGCGACGGGCAGCCTGGTCATCAACGCCCGATCCGAGGACGTCGAGGCCCGGCCCCTGTTTCGCGAGAGCTTTGCCGAACGGCGCTGCCTGGTGCCCGCCAGCGGCTTCTACGAATGGCGGGCGATCGGCCGAACCAAGCAGCCGTTCTACTTCTCGGTGCCCGAGTCGGCGGTCTTGGCCTTCGCCGGCCTCTGGGAGTCTGGCCACAGGGGCCAGCTCCGCTACGTCATCCTGACTGCCGAGGCGAACGCGGTCGTCGAGCCGGTGCACGAGAGGATGCCGGTGATTCTGGAGCCGGAAGACTACGCCGCATGGCTCGATTCCAGCTCCAACGCAGGCGCCGGGCTGCGCGATTTTTTCCAGCCCTGGCCGGCCGAAAAGCTCGATTGCTGGCCGGTCGGGATGCGTGTCAACGACGCCGGATTCGACGATCCGTCCTGCATTCTCCGGCTCGAAGGTCCGGTTGACCTGTTCATGTATTAACTTTATGATTAGAGTATTCAAAGCAATAATCAACGGAATGTTTCGTGGCTAGGGGTCAAGCATGCAAGATAATCCGCTAGAGCAGCCTAAAGAGCGCAAACGGCGCATCCTAGCGATCGACGACGATCCCGAGGTCTTGGAGCTGATCACGGCGACCTTCGAGGAGGCGGGTTACGAAGTCATGACGGCCGAAACGGCCGAGATGGCACTCAACCTGATGAACGACGAAGGCCTGCCCCATCTCGCGATCATCGACATCCGGCTTCCCGGCCTCGACGGCCTGTCGCTTTGCCAGCGGATTCACGACATCAGCGACGTTCCGGTCATCATGCTGACCGTCGTGGACGACGAGGAGACCGTGGTCAAGACGATCGAAAAGTATGCCGAGGACTACATGATCAAACCGTTCAATCCGGCCGAGCTGACGGCACGGGTGGGCCGGATCCTGAAGCGAATCGGCGACTTTTCCTACACCATGACGGCAATGATCGAGATCGACGTGAATCTCTCTGTCGATTTCGTCCGGCAGAAGGCGATCATCAACGGCCGGCCGCTGGCACTGACACCAACCGAGACCAAGCTGCTCTACATTCTCATGCAGAACGCCGGCAAGACGGTCTTGACCACCTACATCCTCAACCGGGTGTGGCCGAACCAGAGCGCAGACGAGAACACGTTGCGCGTCCACATTCACCGCCTGCGCCAGAAGATCGAAGTCGCCCCCAGCAGGCCGCGATACATAGTCACGGAGCGCGGCGCCGGCTACAGCTTCCTGTCGCCTGCCGACGCGCTGTCGGGCACCCCTTAGCAGCCCGTGGTAGAAGTCGAGACGGTCGCGTTGCGAGCGCCATGGGGCCAGA
>JBHHWO010000190.1:0-7371 GCA_046756565.1 Thermoanaerobaculia bacterium
TAGCTAGCGCGGAGGCTGGCGCCGGCCACTCAATCCCACCCGCAAACCCATCATGCGCATATAGGCCTTGAGGTGCCGGATCGCGCCCGCGGATTCGTCTTCCTGCTCGAGCAGCACCGCCAGATTGAAGTGGGCGTCGGCCAGCTTGGGATCCATCTCGAGGGCCGCCCGGTAGCACGCCTGCGCTTCGTTGCCCTTGCCCAGATCCTGCTGCGCGACTCCCAGGTTGAAAGCCGCGGTGGCATCGTCCGGGCGCGCAGTCAGGGCCGCCTGATAGTGGCTGTAGGCCGCCGCTGGATCGCCGTCTTCATGGAGCAAGCGACCGAGGTTGAGATGTGCGTCCGGGTGGCCGTGATCCGCCTCCAGCGAGCGCTCGTAGGCCACCCTCGCCTGATCGACGGCCGACGCCTCGAGTTCGAAACCCAGCTCGTACCAATCGTCGGCGCACAGAGTCGCTGGGTCTCCGGCGCGCTCGATCAAGGCCGAAGCGAGGGGCGCCGCCTTGGCGGCCAGCTCTGAGACCTCGAAGTCGAGCAGACGCTGTCCGGACTCGGGCTCCCAGGCCTCTCCGCCTGAGCGAACCACCAGGTTCCCGGCCTCGAAGGAGATCCGCAGCTCGGCCAGCGAGCGGCCCCTGGGCAGCTGCGAGCGGAGATCCCGCAAGACTCGCCTCAGGCGGCGCGAAGGCACCTTCTGGGCGACCAGGTCCCGCGCAGCCCGCAGCACCACGATGTCCTGAAACCGGAATCGGTACTGGCGGCGCGAGCCCCGCTCGGGCTCGAGGAACCCCGAGCGCACGAACGACCGGATCTGAGCCGGCGTCAAACGGACCAGTCGTGCGGCTTCGGCCGTGGTGTACCCGAGCACCGGAGCGCTCCGGGCCTCTCGCACGACCAGTTCCGGGAAGAGCTCGACAGTGTGCACAGCGCGGATTCCTGCCGGAGTTTTGGCTACCCCTTGGCCGCGGCTCTCTTCTTCGCTGCCGGCTTGCGCTTGGAGCGCTTCGGAGGTTTGCGACCGGCCTTCTTGTCGTCGCCGAGGCTCTTCTTGAGAGCCTCCATCAGGTCCACGATCTGGGCCTTGGGAGCCTCCTGCGGCGCGGCGACGATCTCCTCGCCGCCGATCTTCTTTTCGATCAGATCCCAAACCTCGTTACGGGCCTCGTCCTCATAGGCTTTCGGCTTGAATTCCTCCGAAGCGCTCTGCTCGACGATCTGCTTTGCCAGCTCGAGCTCGGCGTCTGCAATCTCGGCTTCGTCGATCGGAACCTCGCTGAAGCTTCGCAGGTCCACCGCGTAACGGAGCTGTTGCATGATGATCCCGCCTTCGAACGGCCGGAGCAGCACGAGGTAGTTCTTGCCACGAGCGGCGTATTTGGCGAGCGCGGCGCGACCGGTCGCGATCAAGGCCTCAGACAGCAACTTGTAGGGCTTGGCTCCGCCCTTGCCAGGGCCGAGGTAGTAGGCCTTTTCGAAGTAGATCGGATCGACCTGTTCGAGCGGAACGAATTCCTGGATCTCGATGGCGTTCGTCGGCTCCGGATCGAGCGCTTTGAGCTCGTCCTTCGAGAACAGCACGTACTGACCCTTCGCGAACTCATAGCCTTTGGCAATCTCGTCTCGCTCGATCAGCTTGTCGTCGGTCGGGCAGTAGTAGCGGTACTTGACGCGCGTACCGCACTCCTCGTGAACCATCGAGAAGCTGATCTTCTTTTGAGTTTCGCCGGTCGAGTACAGATGCACCGGGATCGCGACCAAACCGAAGGAAATCGTGCCGGAGGACATGGATCGTGCTGCCATAGTGCGTGGATGGTAGCACAAGTGCCCATGAACAAAGGACTTGAGGGGGAGAGGGAGACGCTCGTTTCAGTCTGCGCGACTGTCTGTACCACCGCGCGCCGCCGGCGATCGGCAGGCCAAGCCTCAGGAAACGGGCTCGGGCGTCCCTCAGCCCGTCGTCTCGCTCCGCACTCGGCGGAGTCGGTCCGCCTAGGCCTCATTCGTCGCGGCCTCGGACGGCGACACCGAACTCGCCTTCGGCTCGACCCTGCGTCGGACCTGTTACCCGAGGCTCGAAGGACAACTCGACTGACCACCGAGGGTTCGTTCTCTGCGGCCGCGAGGCCTCACCTCAAGCGTTTCACAATGACAAGCGGCGCGGGAGGTGGCTCGAGGTTTCGGCCTCTTCAGATTGGCACAGCAAGGCCCTCTTCGCTGGCGCGATCGCCCGCGAGGCCGAGCCTCGAGGTGCCTCCCAGTCATCCGGCTTCGCTCAGGGCAAGCAGGTCTGGGCCGCCGCATGCCGCACAATGGGCGGAGGAGCGCGTCGGTCAAGGCGAGGCGGTGGGCAATCCGCACAGGGGGCTCTCCGCGAGCGCCCGAGACGCTGTTCGGAGGCCACAAGTGGTGTGCGCGAAGCGGAGCGCAGGCGAGGGCCCGTACCCATGCAGGCCTTCTGGCCCGAGCCGTCCCCTGAAGGATTCGCCTGCCGATCGCCGCCGACGCGAGTGGGTGCGAAGGTTCCGCAGCGCTCCCGGCCGGCCTAGTGTCCCGTGCGGCAAGTTCCTTTACATTCGAGCGGTGCTGCATCCCGCTGGGCGGCGTTGCTCCTCTGTCGAATATGCCCGATATTCTCAGTCGTCGCGCCTTGCCCAGCGCACGCTTCACCGCTCTCGGTGTGGCAACGAACTTACCGCACGGGACACTAGCGCTTCTTCGCCGACAGCTCTTTCAACGCCTCGATCGGGCGACGATCCGGCGCCATGAGCTTGATCGACTTGCGCAGGAGCTCCTCGGCTGCCGCCGGGTCGGCGTGGTCGCCGCCGGCTCCGAGAATCAGGCCGAGGTAGTAGTGGGCGACCCCGCAGCTCGGATCGATGCGGATGGCTTCTTTCAGGTCCGCGATCGATTGCTTCCGCCAGCGGTGCGCCTCGAACTCGTCGCGGCGGTGGGCAAGCTCGGCTCTGTAGACCGCGCTCTGCGGGTCGCAGCTGACCGCGAACTCGAGTAGCTCGAGGGCCTTGCCCAGCTCGCCGCCATCGGCCAGCGCCAGTCCCTTCTTGAACTGCTCCTCCGAGTCGAGCAGGTCGGTTTTGATCGAGAACTTCGCTTTCTTGCGGTCGGCTTCTTCGTCCCTGAGGACCTTGCGCCGGTGGATGAGCGATCCACGTGTCTCGCTGTTCGAGAGCTCGGCGTAGGCGCGCGCGGCTTTCAGGAACAGAAGCTCGCCCTGTTCGACGAAATCGGTGACCCCCATCTCCTCGAGCGACCAGGGCGCGTAGGTTGCCGCCGCGTCGAGATATGCCCGATCGATGTCCTCGACGCTGCAGCCCTCTTCGAGCTCCAGAAAGTCGAACGAGTCCTTGCGCCGGAACGAAAGATAGGCCTCCACGATCTTGGTCTGCCGAAGCAGCAGGGCTTGATCGTCCGACGGCTCGACCGGCCGCTCGGTCGCGAGCTCCGGCTCGGTCTCGGCAGGTCGCCGCTCCGCGCTCGGCTTCCGGTGCGCGAGCTCCTGGGCCGTCGCCACCTGGCCGAGAAGCGCGAGAGCATAGACGACCCGCGCGACCTCGTCGGCGTCCAGCGAAGTGATCGAGGCCACCTCCGCCACGCCGAGAGCCTCCACCTGGAGCGCTTGGAGAACTCGTTCGGCCCGTCCGGCGAATCGCAGCGAGGCGTCCCGGAAGGGCGGGCACTGGTCGACCACGATCGGCTCTCCCTGAAACCGCTCCAGGCCCGCGTCGATCTCCGCCTGAGGGGTGAGCTTGAGAACGCCAGTGAGAATCAATTGTGGGGCGTTGACCTTGACGGTCGCGTCTGGCGCCGGCCGGCCGTCCTCGAACTCGAACTCGCCCCGGTCCCAGGTGAAGCCGTCGAGGAGCTTGCGCGCGTGGTTGCGCTGAAGATGCTTGAGCACATCCTGTGGCGTCAGAATCTCTCGCTCGATCAGGACTTCGCCCAGCGGCACCTCCCGGCTCAGCGAATCGGCCAGAGTGGCACGATAATCCTCTTCCGACAGCACGTTCTCACTGCGCAGGAAACGGCCGAGAGTCTCGTGCGCGAGGTTGGACCGGCATTCGACCGGGCGGCCGTCTGTGAGGTAGATCTGTTTGGCGACCGGCCTTCGGACCAGCCTGAGAACGCCGTTGCGCCCGGACCGCGCCATGGCCGCGAGCAGGACGGCGTAGGAGGTCACCGAGAGATCGCCGCCGGTCGCGGCCGCGATCTCATCCCACTGCTGGCCTCTCGGTATCACCTGTCCTCCCGGCGTGCCTTATCTTATGGCGCTGCGGCGGTTTTCGACGGCCCACGCCGCATTTCACAGGCCTGGACCGCGCGGCTCCCACGGCAGACAATCCAGCCATCTGCCACAGGCGGCTAGCGCTACCATAGCGGCGTGCCGAAGCCCCACCACTCGAAACGCAAGGACAAGCTCGCCAAGTATCGCGGGAAGCGCCAGGCCGGCGCGACGCCCGAGCCCTTCGGCGCCCCCTTACCGGAAGCGATCGAGCGGCCGGGGTTCTTCGTCGTCCAGAAGCACGCGGCCACGAGTCTGCACTACGACTTCCGGCTCGAGATCGGCGGCGTGCTGGTCTCCTGGGCGGTCCCCAAGGGGCCGTCGCTGGACCCGGAGGAGAAGCGATTCGCCGCGGCCACCGAAGACCATCCCCTCGAGTACGGCGATTTCGAAGGCATCATCCCGAAAGGCAACTACGGTGCCGGGGCGGTGATCCTGTGGGACCAGGGGCGAGCGGTCCACGACATCGATCCCGAGAAGGGCCTTCGCGACGGCAAGCTCCTGTTCACCCTCTACGGCTACAAGCTGAGAGGCCAGTTCACCATCTTTCGGCTAAAGACCGACAAAGAGTGGCTGATCGTCAAGAAGCCCGACGCCGAGGCGACCGGCCTGGATGCGGAGGGCATGGGCGAGCGCTCGATCTTTTCCGGACTTACCGTCGAGGAGCTGCGAGACGGAAGTCGCCGCACTGAAGAGGTGACCGAGACGCTGGAACACCTCGGCGCCCGCCGGCGCACCGTGCGGTCGGATCGGGTCAAGGTCATGCTCGCCCAGCTCCGCCCGAACGCCTTCTCGAAGAAGGGCTGGATCTTCGAGCTCAAGTACGACGGCTACCGGGTGGTCGCCGGGCGAGACGAGCCGGTCGCAGGCGGCAAGCCCGAAGTGCGGCTGTTCTACCGGAGCGGCCGCGAAGCGACCGTGGTGTTTCCGGATATGGTCCGGTTCCTGTCGAAGCTGCCCTACAGCCTGGTGCTGGACGGAGAGGTCGTGGTTCTCGACGAAGACGGCAAGCCCAGCTTCCAGCTACTCCAGAAGCGCGCCCTGCTGACTCGAAGGAGCGACATCCAGCGGGCGACCGCTCCCTACCCCGCAACCTACTTCGCTTTCGACCTCCTCGGCTTTGCCGGCTATGACCTGCGCGGACTGACGGTGGTGGAGCGCAAGAAGTTACTGCGAGCCATCCTGCCGCCCGCAGGCCCGATTCGCTATGCCGACCACATCGAGGATCACGGCGAGGCCATGTACGAGCACGTTCGCCGGATGGGCCTCGAGGGAGTCGTCGGCAAGGAGGCGTCGTCAACCTACCGCGGCGGGCGGTCACCGAAGTGGATCAAGATCCGCGCCGAGCGCACCGGCGACTTCGTGATCGTCGGCTTTACGCGGCCGAAGGCGTCGCGCCCCGGCTTCGGCGCGCTGCACCTCGGTCAATACAGCGGCAAGGAGCTCACCTACACGGGTCGGGTCGGAACCGGCTTCGACGACCGGTTGTTGAACGAGCTGCGCCAGCAGCTCGACGCGATCGTCCGGAAGACGCCGCCGCTGACCGAAGACGTTCCAAGAACCAAGGAGCACGTCTGGGTTGAGCCGGAGCTCGTGGCCGAGGTCCGGTTCATCGAGTACACCGAGGTCGGTCAGCTGCGCCACCCGGTGTTCGTACGCCTTCGCGACGACAAGAAACCGATCGAGTGCGTCCGAGATGACGCTCCACCCGAGTTCGCCGAGGAAGGGACGGTCGAAGAGCCTCGGCAGGACGTCGACGAGCGGCCGACCGTCGCCGTGACGAGACCCGAGAAAGTCTTCTGGCCCGAGGAGGGCTACACCAAGGGAGACCTCGACGCCTTCTACCAAGCGGTAACGCCGTGGCTGCTTCCCTTTCTGGAGAACCGGCCGGTGGTCCTCGACCGGTACCCGGACGGCATCGACGGGAAGTCCTTCTTCCAGAAGAAGGCACCGGACTTCGTACCGGACTGGGTGGTAACGAGCGATATCTGGACCGAGGAAGAAGGCGGCGACGAGGCTCGCTACTACCTCGCCAACGACGAGCAGGCTCTGCGCTATCTCGTCAACCTCGGAGCGATTCCGCTCCACGTCTGGCACAGCCGGCTCGACTCTCTCCAGAACCCGGACTGGTGCGTTCTGGATCTCGACGCCAAGGATGCCCCCTTCGAGTTCGTGATCCGGGCGGCGCGCGAGATCCACAAGCTCAGCCGGGCGATCGGACTACCCGCCTTCGCCAAGACCAGCGGCGCGACCGGGCTCCACGTGATGATCCCGCTGGCGGCTCGTCTGACCTACGATCAGTCCAAACAGCTCGGCGAGGTTCTCTCGAAGGTCGTCGCCCAGCGCCTGCCCGAAGAGACCTCGATCGCCCGCTTGCCCTCGGCTCGCAAGGGCAAGGTCTATCTCGACTTCTTGCAGAACGGCTACGGAAAGCTGATCGTCGCGCCCTACAGCGTGCGACCCAAGCCCGGAGCGCCGGTCTCGACTCCTTTGCGTTGGGCCGAGGTCAACGCCAAGCTGGATCCACGGAAACTCACTATCAAGACGGTGCCGGCCCGGCTCCGGCGCATGAAGTCGGATCCCTGGGCCAAGGTGCTGGAGACGGTCCCGGATCTGCCGAGTGCGCTGGCGCAGTTGGCGGAAGTGGCGGATTAGGAGCCGGAGAGGCGGCGCGTCGTCGGCGATCGGCAGGCGAATCCCTCAGGGGGACGGCTCGGGCTTGAAGGCCTGCAACGGCACGGGCCCTCGCCTGCGCTCCGCTTGGGGGAAAGAGGGACAAGCACTAGCAGCGCACCCCAAAACGTAGGGTATCTGTCCCTCTTTCCCCTTGCGGAGGGCCCCCTGCGTGGATTGCCTGCCGGCTCGCCGTAACCGACGCGCTCCTCGGCGGACCTAGCCCTCGTGCGGCGACGTGAAACGAGACCGAGCCTCGAGCTTCCTTCCGCGCTGCCTGCCAATCAAACGCCGAGGTGAGGTCTCGCGGCCGAGTGGACCCACGACCGTGAGGAGACACTCCGGGCCTGTCGTCACCTCCGCGCAACTTGTAGCAGGGGCCCGTACAGAGCTGAAATGAGC
>JBHHWO010000191.1:0-7323 GCA_046756565.1 Thermoanaerobaculia bacterium
GACTTCTGACGGTCGAGCAGTTCTTCGCCCAGCTCTACGCCGATCCCGATCCTGAGCGCGAGCCGTGCTCGTCGGGCCGTCAGATGACGGCCCATTTCGCGACCTCGTTTCTCGACGATCGCGGCCAGTGGAAAGACCTCACCCAGGGTGTTCAGTCCTCGGCTGACGTGTCACCCACCGGCTCGCAAATGCCGCGCCTGGTGGGTCTGGCCTACGCCTCCCGGCTGTACCGGAAGATCGAAGGCCTCCGCAACTTCAAGCGCTTCTCGCGCAACGGCGACGAGATCGCTTTCGGCACGATCGGGAACGCCACCTGCGCCGAAGGGTTGTTCTGGGAGTCGGTCAACGCTGCGGGCGTTCTCCGAGCCCCGATGCTGCTCTCGATCTGGGACGACGACTACGGCATCTCGGTCCCGAACGAGTTCCAGATCACGAAGGGCGACTTGAGTGAGCTGCTCAAGGGCTTCCGCCGGCCACCGGGCGAAAAGGCCGGCTACGATATCTACACGGTCAAGGGCTGGGACTACCCGGGACTCTGCGAGACCTACCTGAACGCCGCCGAGATCGTGCGGCTCGAGCACGTGCCGGCCATCGTCCACGTGCGCGAGATGACCCAGCCGCAGGGGCACTCGACCTCGGGAAGCCACGAGCGCTACAAGTCGGCCGAGCGGCTGGCCTGGGAAGAAGAGTTCGACTGCATCCGCCAGATGAGGCTCTGGATGCTCGCCCAGGGATTTGCCTCCGATGCCGAGATCGACGAGGCGGAAGCCGAAGAAACTCGCTCGGTCCGCGAAGCCCAGCGTTGGGCCTGGGACGCTTTCCGGTCCTCCGTGGACGCCGATCGGCGGATCTTCCAATCGTGGACTTCTCAGCTCGCAAGTGCTTCGCGGCACACCGAAGAGATCCAGGCGCTCGAGCGGCAGCTGGATCGCCTGCCGAACGCCCATCGCCGGGACTTGGTTGCTGCTGCGACCGAACTGCTGGTCCTGACCCGCGACGAGGATCTCGCCGAGCGAGTCGAGATTGTCGAGTGGCGGCGAAAGCAGCTCGAGATCAACCACGAGCGCTACGGCTCGGAGCTCTACAGCACCACCGCGGCTTCCGCGCTCGCGGTTCCGGTCACGCCCGCCGAGTATCGGGAGGACGGCGAGAACAAGAGGGGTTTTGAAATCCTGAACGCGTGCTTCGACCATGCGTTCGCGCGCTACCCGAGCGTGGTCGCTTTCGGCGAGGACGTCGGCCGGCTCGGCGACGTCAATCAGGGCATGGCCGGTCTCCAGGAAAAATACGGTGAGCTTCGGGTGTCCGACACGGGCATCCGCGAGGCGACGATCCTAGGCCAGGCCATCGGTCTCGCCATGCGCGGCATACGGCCGATCGCCGAGGTCCAGTACCTGGACTATCTCCTCTACGCCCTTCAGATCATGTCCGACGATCTCGCCACGGTGCGCTGGCGGACCAGGGGAGGGCAGTGCGCTCCGGTCATCGTCCGCACCCGCGGCCATCGCCTCGAGGGCGTCTGGCACGCAGGCTCGCCGATGGCGGGAGTTCTGAATCTCATCCGCGGTTTGTACTTCTGCGTCCCGCGCAACATGACCCAGGCTGCGGGTATGTACAACACGTTGCTGCAGTCCGATGACCCGGCCGTGGTCGTCGAAGTGCTAAACGCCTACCGGCTGCGCGAGCCGATGCCGTCGAACATCGGCGAGTTCACCGTGCCGCTGGGCGTGCCCGAGGTCCTGCGCGAGGGAAGCGACGTGACTCTCGTCACCTACGGCGCCTGCTGCAAGATCGCGCTCGACGCCGGCGAGCTGCTGGCGACGACGGGGATCGAGACGGAGATCATCGACGTCCAGACCTTGCTGCCCTTCGACGACGAGGCGCGCATTCTCGACTCGCTCAAGAAGACCAGTCGGGTCGTCTTCATCGACGAGGACGTTCCCGGCGGCGCCACCGCCTACATGATGCAGCAGGTCCTCGAAGGCCAGGAGGCCTTTCACTGGCTGGACGCCGAGCCGGTTACGGTTTCGGCCAAAGCCCACCGCCCGCCCTACGGCTCCGACGGCGACTACTTCGCGAAGCCCAACCGCGACGAGATCTTCGCTTCGGTGTACGCGATGATGCACCGCTCGGACCCGGCCCGGTACCCCGAGATTCTCTGATCGGATCGCTCAGCACGAGCCTCTCGAGGTTTGGCGGGCGTGAGGCTCTGCGAAACCGTTTCAGGCCTCGGGCTGGGCGGGTTGCGTCACCAGCATTCCTCATCCGACAGGCTGCCGGTGGCCTTCTCGGCGACGCAGCCCAGGATACGACGCACTCCAAACGCTTGGCGCGCTGACGACGGCCGATACCGAGGTCGGCCACCACAGCCGTCTGCGGCTATTTAGCCCTCACGGCCTCGACCTCGTCGATGGTCTTGGCCACGGGTGGGCCGAGCAACCGAGCTCCGTCTTCGGTAATGACGAAGTCCTCTTCGGACCGGAGGCCGCCGAAGTCGCTGTAGGCCTCGACCTTGTCGTAGTCGATGAAGTCGGCGTGCTTGCCGTCTGCACGCCACATATCCGTGAGCTCGGGGATGAAGTAGATCCCGGGCTCGACCGTGAGAACAAAGCCGGGCTGGAGCTCTTTTGCGAGCCGGAGGGACTTGAGACCGAATTGCGGGCTGCGCTCGAAGCCCTCGCCGTAGCCGACCCAGTCTTCGCCCAGGTCCTCCATGTCGTGGACGTCGAGGCCCATCATGTGCCCGGTGCCGCACTGGAAGAAGAGGGCATGGGCGCCTGCGGCGACGGCCTCGTCGACGTCGCCCTTGATGAGGCCGAGGTCTTTCAAGCCCGCGGCGATGGTGCGACAGGCAAGAAGATGAACGTCGCGGTAGGGGACGCCGGGCGCGAGCGCGGCGATCGCGGCTTCATGGGCGTCGAGCGCGATCTGGTAGATCTCCTTCTGCTTCGGCGTGAAGGTCGGGTCCACCGGGAAGGTGCGGGACATGTCGCCGGCGTAGTGGAGCGGTGACTCGGCGCCCGAGTCGTTGAGAAGCATCTGGCCGCTCTCGAGGATGTTGCCGTGGTAATGGTTGTGGAGCGTCTCGCCGTGGACGGTGACGATGGCGGGGAAGGAGAGCCGCCCGCCGGCGCCCTCGGTAACCTCCTGGACCGCCGCGGCGATCTCCTGTTCGACCATCCCGGGCCGGGCCATCTCCATCGCCTTGACGTGCATCGCACAGGTGACGGTGACGGCGCGCTCGATCTCTTCGATCTCTTCCGGGGCTTTCAGAGAGCGCTGGGCGATGACCGCGCGGGTGAAAGGCTCGGAGGCGGCTTCGTGGGCTCGGGCGGGCGCGATGCCGAGAAGGTTGGAAAGTTTGAGCATGTTCTCGGCGCGGTAGGGAGGCAGAAAGTGAGCCGTGCGACCGGCGCTCGAGGCACGCGAGGCCACCTCGGCGAGGTCAGCGGCCCGCGCAGCGTTCGAGACCCCAGCGAGAGCCGCCCGCTCGGCGATCGTCGGCTGGTTGCCCATCCAGACGATCTGGTCGATCGTGAGGTCGTCGCCGTAGAGAGTCGTCGTGCCGTCGTCGAGATCGACCGTCGCGGCGAGGCCCGGCTGGTCGAGCCCGAAGTAGTAGAGAAACGAGCTGTCCTGGCGGAACGGATAGATGTTGTCCGTGAAGTTCATCGGACTGTCTTCGTTGCCGAGGAAGAGGAGGAGGCCGGAGTCGATCTGGGCCGTCAGGACGTCGCGGCGAGCGGCGTAGATGTCGGTCGAGAACATGATGCGAATGTAGCAGGGAGTCGCGGATCGGGTGGCGTCGAGCCTCTTTGTCCGATGTCGTACGGCGAAGTAAGTTCGCACGCCCAACGGAAGAGGCTTCGAAAGCCAATCCGGACGGGACACGAAGGAATCGTGTCCCCGATTCGCTAGGATGCTCTTATGTCGCCACTAGGTTCCTCGCAGGCCGGCTCCGGGCGGCCGTTCAGCACCGCCGCGCTGAAGCCGCGGGAAAAGAAGCTCTTCCGCGACGTCGACGACCGCTACGAGGTCCTCGATCCGACCGAGCTGTCGTTTCAGCAGCGCATGGACTGGTATCTGAACGAACCGGCCTCGAGGGCCGGGCGGGTCGTGGAGCTTGTGATCGGTTTCCTCATTTTCGTGATCTGCGGCCTGTTCATCTTGGGAACACTGGACATCGCGGCCGAGACCAAAGCGCTGATCGGGCGGCTCGAGACAGGAATTACGATCGTCTTCCTGATCGAGTACCTGGTGCGCTGGTGGGCGAAGAAGTTCTCGATTCGCTATCTCTTCACCCCGATGGCTCTTATCGACCTGGCTGCGATCCTGCCGCTCTTCCTGGGCTCCCACCTGCAGTTGATACGGCTGCTGCGGTTCCTCCGGCTGCTGCGGCTGGTCCAGAGCCGGAAGTTCTTCTTCGGAGAGGTCACTCCGGAGCACCTGATCGTGTTGCGGATCGTTCTGACTGTGGTGTGTCTGGTGTTCGTAACCGGAGGGACGCTCTACGAGCTCGAGCACGAGCAGCACCCCGATACCTGGCCGAGCCTTTTCGACGGGATCTACTTCGCCGTAGTGACGCTCACGACCGTTGGCTTTGGCGACATGACGCCGCACACCCTGGCAGGGAAGAGTGTGACGATGGTGATGATCCTGGTCGGAGTGCTGGTCATCCCCTGGCAGGTGACGACCCTGGCGCGGCGGGTTCTCTTCAACGTCGGCAAGGTGAAGGCCACCTGCTCGAAATGCGGGCTGACCGGACACGACCGGGACGCCAGCCACTGCAAGTCCTGTGGGAGCGTGATCTACCAGGAGTACGAGGGGGACAGGTAGGGGGAGATCTGACCGACCTGTGGAGAAGGGGACACAAAGGAATTGTGTCCCCGAGTCACATGAAGCCGAGTTGGAGCTTCGCCGCCTCGGTCATCATGTTCTGGTTCCACGGCGGGTCCAGAACGACCTCGACGTCGACCGAGTCGACGTCCGGGAGGTCTTCGATTCGGTTCTTGACGTCGGCCGCGAGGACCGGCCCCATGCCGCAGCCGGGGGCGGTCAGAGTCATCTTGATGCCGACGTCGAATCGATCTGCTCCGTTGTCGTGAAGCTGGCAGTCGTAGACCAGGCCCAGGTCGACGATGTTTACCGGGATCTCGGGGTCGTAGCATTTCTTCATCTGAGCCCAGACCCGGTCTTCGAGCGCGCCTTCGGTGAGCTCGGCGGTGCGCGATTCGGGCGGCTCCTTGCCAATGGCGTCGCTGTTGTTCTCGTCGATGCGAAACATGGCTCCCCGCTCGGTCATGACCGTGAAGCTGCCGCCCAGCTCCTGCGTGATCCAGACCTCTTCGCCGCCTGGAATCGTGACCTCTATCCCGTCCGGGATCTGGATCGCCGGCACGTCGCGGCTGATGGTAGTTCTCTCTTGGGCCATAGTTCCTCCTGCAGCGTGGAGTATAACGGTGCGCTCTGAGCGTGGATTCACTGGCCTTCGGGCTCGCTGACCTTCCAAGCGCTTGACCCATCTACAGCTTCACACCTTAGGGTCCGATTCTCACGCCGACTACAAGAAGGGAGACATGGCGGTAGGGAGGCTCTCAAGGGCCTCGGCCGAAGTTTTTCTAATTTCTTGTCAGAAAACCGGGGCGGGCGGAAATATATATCTTACCGGCGTGGAATCTGAGTTCGAAATGGAGGTGCCGGGAGGTCCCGTTCCCGGTTGGCTGAAACATCTGGTCTACCCTTGTGAAAAGGGAAGCAAGGTTAGATGAATCAATGCGTGGTTGAGCTTCTCTCTCTGACGAGAGGGATGGGAAATGGTTTTGGTGGGCGGAACCTCCCGTTTGGCACCATAGATTTCAGCCGGCTACAACTCCCCGGCCATCCAGACTCTACCTGATAAGTCGGGACGAACGCAAAGGTATTTGGCCTCCTGCATGGAGAGCAATTACTTGGCAATTCGTGACGTAGCCCGATGAGTCCCGGTGATAGGGTCCCGCGCATGTCTCAGACGACAGCGCGGACGTCCCTGGCCCTCGTCTTGACTCTAACCCTCGCTTGCAGTTCGGAACCTCCTGAGGCAACGTCCGTGGACATGAGCGAGCGTGCCACGGAGCTGGCCCGTCAGGTGCTGATCGTCGATACCCATATCGACGTGCCCTACCGCTTGGCGGACGGCGGCGACGAGGACATCTCGGAGCGGACCGAGAGCGGCGATTTCGACTACCCGCGGGCCATAGCCGGCGGGCTCGACGTCGCCTTCATGTCGATTTATGTGCCCGCCGAGTATCAGGAAACCGGCGGCGCCAAGGAACACGCCGACGGCCTGATCGACATGGTCGAGGGCTTCGAGGAGAGGTGGCCGGCGAAGTTCCGTGTGGTCACGGATACCCAGTCTGCGGCGGCGGTCGAAGAGGGCGTGGTCGGGATGGCCCTGGGCATGGAGAACGGCGAGCCTGTCGAAGGGGACCTCGCGAATCTCCAGTATTTCTACGATCGCGGCATTCGTTACATCACGTTGACGCATTCCCAGAACAACCACATCTGCGACTCGTCGTACGCCGACGAGAAGCAGTGGAACGGCTTGAGCCCGTTCGGTCGCGAGGTCGTAGCCGAGATGAATCGGCTGGGAATCATGATCGATATCTCGCATCTGTCGGACGCGGCCGCCGAGCAAGTGCTCGAGCTGAGCTCGGTTCCGGTGATTGCATCGCATTCCTCAGCGCGCAAGTTCACGCCGGACTGGGAGCGCAACATGAGCGATGAGCTGATCGTCAAGCTCGCCAGGAATGGAGGCGTCCTCCAGATCAACTTCGGTTCTGCTTTTTTGACCGAAGAGGCGAACAAGACCGGCCTCGCGACCTGGGCAGCTGCCGACGCCTACGCCGAAGAGAACGGGCTCGACTCGGACAGCCCCGAGTTGGCGGAGTGGCTGGCCGAGTACCGCAAGGCCAACCCGCTGCCACTGGCCGACCTGTCCGACGTCGTCGATCACATCGAGCACGTGATCCAGCTAGTGGGCGTCGATCACGTCGGGCTGGGATCGGACTTCGACGGAGTCGGCCCGACGCTGCCGGAGGGACTCAAGGACGTCTCGGAGTTTCCGAACCTGGTTGCGGCGCTTCTGGAGCGCGGCCACTCAGAAGCAGACGTCGCCAAGATCTGCGGCGGGAACCTGATGCGGGTCTGGAAGACTGTCGAGACCGCGGCGAACCCGTTGCCGGTCTAGCAGCCCGTGGTAGAAGTCCAGATGGTCGCGCGACAAGGTCTTGCGGTACGCATGCAAGGCGCGAGGAGGACTCGATGCGGTGTCATCGTGAACGACAA
>JBHHWO010000192.1:0-7309 GCA_046756565.1 Thermoanaerobaculia bacterium
GAATCTGACGCTCAACGCTCGCGACGCCATGCCGCACGGCGGCCGGCTCGAGATCCGAACCGAGATGAGCGACCGCGCGCGCAATCTGCACGGCGACGCGATCGAGGGGCGCTTCGTCAAGCTGGCCCGTTCTCCGCAAGCGCTCTGGTCTCGAAGGTGCGAGAGGTCTTGGCCGAGCCCTTGATCGGCTAGCCGCGCCGCCTCCGGCGCCGACGAGTGATTCAAATCAGGGCGGTTCCGACTCTGCGAGCACGACGCGGGTCGCCGCCTCCGCGAGCGCCGTCACGTCTTCGGCGGTGGTCTCGTAGCTGGTGATGCAGGCTCGGAGGACCGGGACTCGATTGCCGAGGCGGACCGGCGAGGTCCAGAAGTTCTCGTGTTCGAGGAGCCGTGCGACGCGATCGGCCGAGACTTTCCCCTCCTCGATCTCGTCACGGGTGAAACAGGCGACCGGCAACGGAGTCGTATTGACGATCTCCCAGCCGCGCTCGCGGAGCTCGTCGCGGAGTCGGTCTCCCATCTCGGCCTGGTGCTCGATCGCGTGCCGGTACCCGTCTGAGCCCAGCGCCGCCAACGCCATGAACAGCTTGAGCCCGATGTTTCGCCTGGACCATTGGATGGTTGCGCAATACGGGTCGGTCGTGTCCTCGACGTCTTCGGGCATGTAAGGAGTCGCCATTTCGAACGTGCGGCGGACGATCTTCGGATGGGTGCAGAAGAACATGCCGGCTCCCATCGGGACGGACAGCCACTTGTGAGCGTCCCAGGTGATCGAGTCGGCGCGCTCGATTCCCGCGAGTGCCGGCGCCAGCCGCGGAGCCAGACAGGCGGCGCCGCCCCAGGCGGCATCGACGTGGAACCAGAGCTTCTCGTCGGCACAGACGGCTGCGAGCTCGGCGAGCGGATCGATGATTCCGCCGCCGGTGGTGCCCGCGGTGCCGACGACCATCAGTGGACGCCGGTCGGCGCTTCGATCCACTTCGATGGCGCGCCCGAGCGCCCGCGGGCTCAGCCGGAAGCTCTCGTCGATGTCGACCTTGTGGATCGCCCGCCGGCCGATGCCACTCGTCTGAGCGGCCTTGTCGACCGAGTGATGGCTCTCGGAAGAGACATAGATCACGGGCCATCGTTCGACTCCCGCCATTCCGGTTTTTGGGTACTCGGTCAGACCCCAGGTCAGAGCGGCCAGAACCGCCGACTGGTTGGCCTCGGCTCCAGCGGTGGTGAAGGTCGACGCGGTGCCCCCCGGGTCGAGGCCGAGCCGGTCGGCGAGGTAGGCGAGGGTGTAGCTCTCGATCTCGTTTGCGGCCGGCGCGTGGGACCAGGCGGCGAGCTGGGGGTTGAAGCCCGCGACCAACAGATCGGCCGCCACCGAGGCCGGGAAGACGTTCGGATTGAACAAGCCGAAGTAGCGGGGGTGGGTGACGTGGACGTTCCATTCGAGCATCATCCGGGCAACGTCCTCGACCAACTCGTCGGCCGTCCAGGCGGCGGAGAAGTCGCCGTAGGCCCTGGACAGGTGTTCGCGGACCTCGGCCGCCGATGCGGTGGGGGTGATCCGGGCGTCGCGGATTCGCTCGCGGAACCGCTTCACCCGTTCGGTGGAAGCGCCTAGAAACTCATCCAGCTGCCGGTCGCCGCGAGTCATGATTCGCTCTCGGGTGACACCGCCGGCGTGACACGAGCGCTGTCCGGGACCGGTCTGAGATCCGGTTCGATCCATCGTCGCCGGGCACTCGACGACATCAGGAGATCTTCGCTGTAGTGGCGGAAAGGCAACCGCTTGTCTCCCCGGACGGCGATCAACTCGTTTGCGAGCTCGTCCAGGTCGCGCGTGCGGTCTCGCATCTCCAGAAAGTCGGCGATGATCAGCACATAGAACCGGGTCGTGGTTTCGTGGTACCCGGAGTCGTAGGTGTTGGCGACGCCAGTGGCTTGGTTGTAGGCACGAATCCCGTCGCGCAGCCGATCCAGCGCCTCGGCCGGAGAGTAGCGGGTGAGATGCCACAGGCCGACCCGAAGATGCGCCTCGTGCGTCCATTCGTTCTTGGGCAGGGTCAGGTCGCGAAAGCCGGTCACGGTCCGTTCGGTGAGCGAGGTCGACGCCGCCAGCTTCGCCATCCAGAGTCCCGTCATCGGCCGGTCAATCGGCGGACCGGTAGACGACCTCACCGCCGACGATGGTGGCGACGATACTGCCGTCGAGGATGGCGCCCGGGTCGGCCGTGCCCAGAACGAACGGGTCGACGTCCATGACGGTCAGGTCCGCCCACCGGCCGGGCGCCAGGATTCCGGTCTCGGTCTCCCAGTGAGCCGCGTAGGCCGACCAGTTGGTGTAACCGCGAATCGCTTCTTCGGGTGTCATCTTCTGCTCCGGGTACCAGCCGCCTGCCGGCTCACGGCTCTTGTCCCTTCTCGTGATCGCCGCGTGCAGCCCGTAGAAGATGCTGTGATCGGAGCCGCTCAGGTCCGAGTTGAATGTGAGTCGCGCTCCGGCCTCGCGCAGGGTCCTCCAGGCGTAGGCGCCCTTGACGCGCTCGGGACCCAGGCGGTCTTCGGCCCAGGCCTTGTCCTCGACGCAATGGGGAGGCTCCATCGACGCGATGACGCCGAGCGGGGCCAGGCGGCCGAAGTCGTCCGGGTGGATGACCTGGGCGTGCTCGATGCGATGACGCTCGTGCCGGGTCGCCGGGTTCCTGGCTGCGACTCCCTCGAAGAAGTCGAGGGTCTCGCGGTTGCCGGCGTCTCCGATCGCGTGGATGCCGACCTGAAAGCCGCCGGTCATCATCCTCGTGACCAGATCCCGATCGAATCCGTACTCGTCACCGCTGGTGCCGCGATGACCGGGCATGTCGGAGTAGTCCTCGAGCAGTCGGGCTCCGCGGGAGCCCAGCGCGGCGTCGTAGTAGGCCTTGACCGAGCGCACGGCGAGCATCCCGTCGAGGCCGGTCACCGGGCCGCGCCCGAGCCACTCCTCGCATAGCTCGGCGTCCCGAGCCGAGAGCATCGCGTAGACTCGGATCGGGAGCTCCCCGGCTGCGGCGAGCGCCTCCAGAGCGTCGATGTGCCGCCTGGCCGATCCGGCTTCGTGCACCGCCACGAAGCCGTCCCGCGCCATACGCTCGAGCCCGGCGAGCATGAACCCCCGGAACTGCTCGGGCGTCGGCTCGGGCACCGCCGAGGTCAGGAGCGAGCCGGCCCGGTTGAGGACGACGCCCGTCGGCTCGCCGTCCGAATCCCGCACGATCTCGCCGCCGTCGGGCGCCGGAGTGTCTCGGGTGATGCCGGCGCGCTCGAGCGCGAGCCGGTTGCCCCAGACCGCAAATCCGTGCAACGACTCGAGGACCACCGGGTGATCGGGCACGCTCTCGCTCAAGAGATCCAGCGTGGGGTAGCGATTCGCCCAGGCGCCCTCGTCCCAGCCGCGTCCGAGGATCCATTCGCCCGTGGGCATCGAGGCGGCTCGCCGGACGACCCTGGCGACGGCTTCCTCCTCGGTCTCGACCCCGATCAGGTTGACTCGGGCTTCGAGCTCCCCCAGGCCGGCGACGTGGGTGTGGGAATCGACCAAGCCCGGAAGGACGGTCGCGCCCGGGAGGTCGATCACTTCGGTTGCGGGTCCGACCAGCGCTTCGGCGCCTTCGGCCGGGCCGACATACACGATCCTGCCGCCTCGGACGGCCACCGCTTCGGCGTCGGGGTGCCAGGCGCCGTGGTCGTATGGAGCGTCGGCCGCGGGCGTGCCGTCGGGCGCCGGCTCGCGCCAGTCCAGGGTGTAGACGCGGCCGCTGGTCACGACCAGGTCGGCGAATTCCGGGACCGGCTCTGCGCAGGCCGACGCCAGGGCGATACAGAGAGCCAGCGTCAGAGGCGCAGCTGGAATCGCGCCGGCGGATGACGGAAGACGGTTGGACATTCGGCCGGCCGATCATACGCGCACCGCCCCGTCGCGCTAGAGTGTTTCCGCCGTGGACACCGAGACTCTCCTTACCCGGATCGCCGACGGGCGGACCGACCTTGTTTTCGAGCTGCTGAAACGCCCGGACTGGCGCGAGCTTCTCGAGCGAGGCCCGATCCGAGCCATGCAGTGGTTCGTCTACTACAACGACACGACGGCCCTCAAAGCTGTGCTGGCGGCTGGCGGCGACCTGACGAGCCTGGATCTGGACACCGAGCTCGGGCACGCGTCTTTTTTCGGTCACTGGAAGGTTTGCGACTTCTTGATCGCCCACGGCGCCGACGTCAACTCGGCGGTGGCCGAGACCGGGGAGACTCCGCTGCACAACGCGCTCGCCAAAGCCGGAAGGCCCTACTTCGTCTACGTCGTGCGGTTGCTGCTCGATCACGGCGCCGACGTCAACGCCAAGACCAGACCGGGAGTCGAGACCGGAGCCTTCATGCGCGACGTGCGGACCCGTGGGGAGACGCCGCTCCATCGAGCGGCGGCATATGCCGATCAGGCGACGATCGAGCTCTTGCTCGAGCGTGGGGCCGACCGAGAAGCTCGGGATGTGGACGGCGACTCGCCGCTGACGTGGGCGAGCCGGCATCTTCGGCCGGGAGCCATCCTCAAGCTCCTCGAGTTCGGGCCGCACAGGGTCGGAGCCCGTTCGGCGGAGATCATCACCAGCGACCACGGCAGTGGCTGGGGCAACGGCATGGACTGGAAGTTCGTGGGCGAGTACCTGCCGGAGAGCCTCGACGAGCCGAGCGATTGACCCCAACTGCTGGACGATGAATTCGCACGGGCTGCACGAAAAGCGCGCCGGTCAAGGCGAGGCGGCAGGCAATCCGGCGCGCTCTTCCCACGGCGGGGGATCGGAGACCAGGATCGAAAAAGACCCGAAGTCGTACTCGCGGTTGCCGTCGGTCCGGACGAAGGGTGTTTCGGCGCGTTGAATCTCGCTGAACGCCCGGCCGAGCCGGACGAGCTCGCTCGACGGCATCGTCGGCTCGTTGTGGGCGGGTAGCACGAGGTCGGCCGAGCCCGCTAGATCCGCGAGCCTCTGCGCGGTCGCCTGGTAGTCCTCGA
Source organism: Thermoanaerobaculia bacterium (assembly GCA_046756565.1). GTDB lineage: Bacteria > Acidobacteriota > Thermoanaerobaculia > Multivoradales > JAHEKO01 > CALZIK01. The sequence continues at coordinate 5,033 of JBHHWO010000192.1, forward strand.
AGACGGAACCAGGAAGATGCACGTAGAGCGTTGCGGGGTAGAAGGTGTCGCCGGTGAAGAGCAGACGGCGCTTGCGATCCAGAAGGCACAGCGAATCCGGCGCGTGGCCCGGGGTCAGCAGAACTTCGAGCTCGACATCGCCCAGCGAGAGCACCTGGCCATCCTCGAGCCTGTGAGTGACCTCGAATGGTCGTGAGACGTACCCGTCGATCGAGAAACCGGCCGGGGTCTCCATCCAGATCCATCCGGGCCCTACGAACTCGGCGACCGCTTCGTGCTCACGGCCGCTCTCGTGCTCGCGGGTGTAGTCGGTGTCGGTACCGTAGATCGTCTCGAACGCGAAATTGCCGCCGACGTGGTCGTAGTGCGTGTGGGAGTTGACGACCACGACGGACAGGTCGGTGAGCTCGGAGGCCAGACGCCTCATGTCGCCGATGCCGAGCCCGGTGTCGAAGAGCAGAGCCCGCTCCGAGCCAACAATTAGATACGAGATCACCTCCTCGAACTGGCCGGGCTCGTAGACCGCCATGACGCCGGGCCGTATCTCGTACACCTCGAACCAGGGCTGGCTCTGCTCGACTTGCGAGAATTCGGACCACGCCGGCCGCGGCAGGTTGTGCCACCACTCGTCCTTGCCCTCCCCGCGATTGAGAATCTGCAGATTGACCTCGCCCAGGCGCGGCCCGGATTCGGTCTCGAGGTCGTACGCCAGCCCCATCGAATCGAGTAGCTCCCTCACCCGGCACAAGCTGTCGGCGGCAAGGCGATGGGTCAGACCTGCGAGGATTCCTTCGGCGATCAGAGGGGAGCCGTTTTGGAGTCGAGAGCGGGCCTTGGCTTCGGCTTCACGCTGGCGCTCGAGCGCGTGCAAGTGCTGGCGATCCCAGAATGTTCGGATCCCTGGGTAGTGCCTTTCGTAGTCGGCGTCGGCGGCCCGCTGCAACCGCCGAAACAGCCACCAGGCGGAGCCGTCGGTGTCCTCGAGAGCATTGCTCGAGAACTCCTCGGGCAGGGACCCGCCGCCGGAGTAAAGCGGGACGTAGGCCGCATAGCTGGGAGTGGCCATGCCAACCCACATCATGGCTCCGATCGAGACCGGCAGATCGCCTCGCAGATGGGCTACGAAGGTCGATTGCGCCAGGTTCGTGCTGATCGTGCGGCTGAGATCGGGTCTCGCGTCCAGCTCCTCACGCCAGACCGGGTGCTGCTGGGGTGGTGTGTAGTCGTCGGTTCCCTCGTAGCGATCCCTGAGGACAGCGAAGAGGTGCTCGGGGGAGATCGCCCCGCGGCGCGATTCCAGAAGCTCGAGGACGCGCTCCTCCCTCCGTGTGTCGTAGGCCTGGTCCATTTTCCCGGGCCGGCCAAAGACTCGGGCGAAGTCGAGCCGCTCGACGGCCGCATCGACCCAGCCGTTCGCGACCGCATCCCTCGCCAGCGATCGGCTCGACAGGTCATAGTCCGAGCCGATGCGAAAGCGGTTCGCCGTGACGTGGATCTCGTCGTCTCGGACGCGGCGGGCCACCCAGTTGTAGGTGGTGGTCTCTACGACCCAGGCCTCGCGGCTGTCGGCGAGGTGATAGACGAGCCCACCCCAATCGGCCTGGCCGTGACTCTCTATCCAGTTGCCGAGGAGCTCGACCCCGTGTCGAGCGCTTCGAGCTCGTTCCAGGAGTAGTTGACGAATCGCATACCTGCGCAGCCCCACGCCTTCGCGAGTCTCTTCGCGCGAGTGCGCCCAGTTGCAGCTCAACGAGACGCCATTCTCGTTGAGTCCGACCAGGACCGAGTCGTACGCGCGAGCTTCGCTCGAGGCCCCGAGCCCGGTGGCACCCAGGGCGTTACCCGCCGCCCAGTAGCCGAGGGTCCGCCCGACCTGTGGCAGGTCGACATAAGGGACCTGCAGCGATTGCCCTTCGAAGTGGTCGCCGGCCTCGACCGCCCACAACCTCCCGACGGCGTCGTTCCCCATGTCCTCGTTGTGAGCGTGCAGAATCGAGCCGTCGACGGTGAGGCCCTTGCCGACGAGAATCGTCGTGCATGCGGAGGCATCGTCCTGCGCACAGAGGCCCAGGGCTCCCACGGCGAGTAGCGTGAGAACTGGAGTCCGGTCCAGGAGGGTCGTCTTCTTCAAGGCTCGCGTGGCACGGTATCAAAGGGTTCCACCTGGCCTGCGGCGGCCGATTGGCCCCTCCGAGAAGGCAGATTCCCGCTACTTGAAAGGGTGTCAAGACTCGTTAGAAGTGTCCCCATCGGGAACTCGATAGAAATGTCCCCTTT
>JBHHWO010000193.1:0-7289 GCA_046756565.1 Thermoanaerobaculia bacterium
TGAATGGCATTCAAGAGGTCGTCGGTTAGATCCCGATCGGCTCCACCAATAAACTGGGTATGAGCCCGTTCATCAACGAAGCCGCCTGCTCGGACATCGGTGGAGTCGGGATGAAGTGGAAGAATCCGTCCAGCACAAGAACCAAGAAGATCAGACGGAGGACGATCCTCGCTCCGTGACGGCTTGCCCATGAGCGGTTCTCCTTTTCTGAAGTCATTCCGCTAGGGTGGTTCTGGCGCTGGCGTCGCTTGACGCTACCCACGCTTCTCTCCGCCGTCAGACGCTATAGTCTGCCTCGACGTAAGAAACAGCGATGAGACCCCGTTCGTCCGCCCGATGCGTTCGTAGACCAGCGATCGCGACACAACTTCTCGCCTTCACAATTCTTGTTCTGGCGATGGCTGAGACCTCCTTGGCCGAGGTCGTGCGCATCCGAGGACTGGTCGAGCGTGCCGTGCCGGAGGACGCAACGGCCGTCCTGTTTGCCGTTGAAGGAACCTATGAGCGCTCGCTTCGGGAAATCGAAGGAACGCTGCGGCCGGAGCCCGCGGCCCTCGCAGCCGTGGCAGCCGACGGGTGGTTCGAGCTCGAGGCTCCGGAACCCGGAATGTGGAAGGTGCTCCTCGAGGCACCCGGCTTTCGCTCCGAGGAGTTCCCGCTGGCTCCGCTTCTCGAGAACCGAACGCTCCCGGCCGTGGAGCTCGTGGCCTCAACGAAGATCGAAGTGCGGGTGCTCAGCAATGACGGAGCCAGCGTTTCGGGTGCTCTGGTGGCGGAGGCCGGCCAAGAGCGGTGGCGACCGGAGGGCTGGCGCCCGGCTCCCCGGCGAGCGAAGACCAGCGCCGAGGGCATCGCGGTGCTCGAGCGGGGAGAAGACGAACGGCTCACCCTCGCCGCCTACGCCCAGGGACTCGGCGGTTCGGACAAGGTCGAGTCCGCCGCCGAGCCGATGACAATCCGCCTGTCGCCTCGATCGAAGACTCTCGTCGCGGCCGTGATCGACACCGAGGGGCGGCCCGCACCACGAGTCGTGGTGTTGTTCGACGATCCGGCTTGGCCGGCTGGTTTGACCGACGACAGCGGCTCCGTGTCTGTCGCCGTCAGTGGCAAGCAGCCGAGAATTGCGATTCTCGACGAGCGGGGCGCTCGCGAGTCTCACGGCGTGACCGCCCGCGAGCTCAGTGACGGTCGAGTAGGAATCGAGCTTCCGGCGATGCAGTCCGTCGCGGGGCGTGTCATCGACCGCGAGCGGCGCCAGCCGATTGCGGGTGCTTTTGTGTGGGCGGACGGCGCGAAGGAATTCGCTGTTCAGACCGATGCATCGGGCCACTACTCGGTCCCGGCATTCGAGGGCTGGACGTCGTATCTCATGGCGGCCGCCCGCGGTCACTTCCCCGATGGTACGCGCGTCCGGAACACAGCCGAAGGCTTTGAGGAAGGACCCACGCTCGCCCTCAAGCCGGGTGCGCGTGTTCGCGGCCATGTCCTGGATCAAGACCGCCAACCGCTCGCCGGCGTGACCGTAAAGGCGGTCGCGAAAAGGAACAACCGGATGGTCGTCCGGCGAATGGGATTGATGGATGGGCCGGCGCGAGCGAACACGCTGGCGGACGGCGTCTTCGAGATCGGTCCTCTCGATCCGGCCGCGGCGCATACTCTGATTGCACAACGGGAAGGACTCGCTCCCGGTAGAGAAGAGGTCAGCGGCCTCGAACCGCTGAGCACTCTGGGAGGCGTCGAGATCGTCCTCAGGAGCGGATCCGGCGCGATCGGCCGGGTCGTGGACCAAGAGAGCCGGCCCATCGTCGGCGCCCAGATCGAGCTGCGCGAGGCCCGACCCGCGCGACGCTTTCGGATGGCGACACTCGACGGCACAGACGAAGACGCTCTCTCGGCCAGCTCGGACAGCGAGGGACGCTTCTCCTTCGATCACTTGAACGCTGGCGACTTCGATTTGTCGGTCGAAGCGACGGGGTTTGCTCCGGCCAAACTGCCGGGACTCTCGGTCGGTGCCGGAGGAGACCACTGGGGCGACATTGTCCTCAAGCCTGGCGTTGCGATCGAAGGCCGGGTAGTGAACGAAGTGGGTCAACCACTCGAAGGCGTCTCGGTTCATGCCACCGAGCCGAGCCCGATGTCGGCGATGATGTTCCGATTCGAGCTCGCCGGTACGCCTCCTACCCCGGCGGCAACGACCGCGGCCGACGGCTTCTTCAGGGCCGGCGATCGGAGACCGGGAGAAAAGGTCGATCTGATCTTCCGTAAGAGCGGCTACGCGATGGAAACGATGTCCGCGGTGGAAGCACCACCCTTCGAACCCGTGACGGTCGAGATGGAGTCCGCGGCGATCGTCTCCGGGCGCGTCCTGGATCCGTCCGGAGCCGGCATCGCGCAAGCGCAGATCCGGGCAACGGGAGAGGGCGGCGGCGCCACAGCCGGCGGCCGGGTCATGATGAGGGCGATGCTCGGCATGGCGATGTCGGACACCGACGGCTACTTCGAGCTCGAAGACATGGAGCCTGGGGTGATCCGTTTGACCGTCCGTGCGCAGGGCTGGCGCGCGGCCGAGCTCGGCGGGCTCAAGATCCCCAAGGGAGAGGACGTCTCGGACCTTGAGATCACCCTCCTCGAAGGCGCTTCCATCGAGGGACGGGTGCTCGGCGCGGACAACGCACCGGTGGCCGGCGCCTTGGTTCGACTCGACACTCCGGGAGTGCGCTTCGGTGGCGCCGCTGCGCAAGCCGACGGCGACGGTCGCTATCTGTTGGACGGCATCGAGCCAGGTCGCCAGAAGGTCATCGCAAGGGACGAGGAGCTGGGAGAGGTGGCTGAAGAGATCGAGGTCGACGAGGGCACGAATCGACTGGACCTCGTCTACTCCGGCGGAACTTTTGTCGAGGGTCGGGTCGTTGACCACCTGGGCGGCCCGGTGCCGGGGGCGGAAGTCAGCCTCAGGCAACAGGGACAGGTCTGGGGAGGCGCGCACGCGACCTCGGATGCGAGCGGCACTTTTCGTTTTGAGGGCGTGCGCGACGGCCTATACTCGCTTCAGGCAGAACGCGAAGGTCACGCGTCCGGAGAACGGCCGGAGCCGGTCGAAATCGTCGGACAGCCGGTCGTTGGTCTCGAAGTGGCTCTCGGGGCGGCGGGCACGATTCGGGGCCAGCTGCTGGGCGTGGACGCGGACGAGGTCTCGGATGTGGTGGTTTGGGCCCGAGGCGACCGCAGCCGCTGGCAACGCGGCACGACCGTGTTCGACGGCACCTACGTGATCCGGGATCTCCCGGCGGGCGAGTGGTCGGTATCGGCCTCGTCGTCGAGCACCGGGCGGCAGGCGGATGGGCGCGCGACACTGGGCGCCGGTGGCGACGAGGTCCTCCTCGATCTCGAATTCGGCGCCGGCCTCACGCTCTCGGGCGGAGTCGTCGTCGGCGAGGAACCTCTGAGCGGAGTAACGATCTTCGCGTCCGGAACCGATATCTCATCAAGAGGTTCGGCGACGACCAACCACGAGGGACGCTTCGTCATCCAGGGCCTCGAAGCCGGGAACTACGAAATCCTTGTGCGCAGCTTCGAGACGGGCTTCAATCACTCTCAAGAACTCGAGCTTCTCGCAGACTACGATCTCGAGATCGAGCTCGAAACGGCGAGGGTCTCGGGCTTGGTGCTCGCCAGCGATTCCCTCGAGCCCATTGACGCCGCGGTGGTCTCCTTCGAGCCCCTTGATCGACCGACCGATGGAGTCATCCGCACACGGCAGCGCGGTGGCTCGAGCGACTCGAACGGCAATTTCCTCGTCTACGACGTCGTACCGGGTACCTACAAGGCGGTTGCAAACAAGAGCGGGTTCGCTCCGGGGGAGCAAGTCTTCACCGTGGCGGGCGGTGAGGTGATCGAGGACCTCGAGTTTCGGCTGTCACCAACCGAGGGACTGGCCATTCGCGCGCTACTCCCTAACGGCTCCCCAGCCGGACCGCTCGACAGCGCGGTGCTGGACCCGTCCGGGAACACGAAGGCGATGGGCCGTTACACCCCCGATTCGAAGGGCCTGGTCCGTTTTCCCACGGTACCCCCGGGAAGATGGACGGTGTTGATTGCGGTGGCCGGCACCGCGGTGGCTGAAGTACCGGTAACCGCACCAGGACCTGAAGTACCCGTGACTCTGGCTCGAGAAGCCCGGCTCGAAGTCGAAGTACCCGAGCTGCGGGACACTCAAGTGTTGGCGACATTGCAGGTCGTCGGTAGAAACGGCAGGCCGTTTCGAAGCGTCACCTGGGGCGGCCGTGTTCGCAGCGACTTCCGGTTCTCGAACGGACGAATCACTCTTTCGGCACTTCCCCCCGGCGCTTGGAGACTCGAGGTTCGGACGCCCGACGGGCGCTCGTGGTCTGAGGATGTGACCACCGCAAGCGGTCAGACCACGTCGGTGGTCGTCGACTAGTCGCTTTGAGTGCCGCGTCGCGGCATTTTGTGGTAGACTGATGCCGCATAGCGGCAGGAGTCGGCGCGAGTGCGCCCCCGCCTGACGCTGAGAAACTCGACACGAAGGAGGTTTCCGATGGTGTTGACAAAGGAAACGCGAGCCGGTTCCGTCGTGGATGACGTGAGCCGGGGAGAGACGCCGACCGCGGAAGCAACCTCGGCCGCGAGTGAGCCAATGGCTGCCGGCGGCATGTTCCTGCTGGTGCCGGTCGAACAGGAGGTGTTCTGCCGTGAGCGATTCTCGGAGGAACAGCGGGAGATCGAGCAGATGGTGCGCGAATTTGCGGTCGAGCGGGTCGCGCCCCACCGGGAGGAGCTCGCGGTCCACAATGAGGAGCTCACCCGAAAGCTGCTGCGTGAGGTCGGTGAGCTGGGTCTCACGGGAATCGACGTTCCGGAGCGCTACGGGGGCATGGGGCTCGACAAGACGACCTCTGCTCTTGTGGTCGAGGCGTTGACTCTTTCCGGGGCGTCTTCCTGGATCGTGACCTTTTCCGGTCACACCGGCATCGGTACTCTTCCATTGGTCTTCTTCGGCAACGACGCCCAGAAGAAGAGCTACCTGCCCAAGCTCGCGACGGTCGAATCGCTCGGTGCCTACTCGTTGAGCGAAGCCGAAGCGGGCTCGGACGCCCTGGCCCTGGACACGACCGCGCATCTCTCCGAGGACGGCGAGCACTGGATCCTGAACGGCACCAAGATCTACGTCACCAACGGCGGTTGGGCGGATCTGTTCACGGTCTTCGCCAAGATCGATGGCAAGAAGATGAGCGCCTTCCTGGTCGAGCGCGATACTGAAGGGCTGACCCTCGGTCCCGAGGAGCACAAGCTGGGCATCAAGGGCTCGTCGACGGTGAGCCTGTTTCTCGAGAACGCGAAGGTGCCGGCGGAGAACCTCCTCGGTCAACCAGGCGACGGCGCTTCGATCGCTCTCAATATTCTGAATATCGGACGCTTCAAGCTGGGCGCGGCCGACCTGGGCGGCTGCAAGTGGGTGACCAATCTGGCCACCGAGTACGCCCTCGAGCGCAAGCAGTTCGGGCAGCCGATCGCGTTCTTCGAAGCCAACCGGAAGAAACTCGCCGAGATGGTGGTCCGCACCTATGTCCTCGACGGCGTCATATACCGGACCGTGGGCCTTATGGATCGCCGCATCGCGGCACTGGATCCTGAAGCTCCGGACTACAACCGGCGAGCCATGGAGGCGCTCGAGGAATACGCGATCGAAGCGTCGATCTCGAAAATCCTCGGCTCCGAAACGATGTTCCGCCTCACTGACCACGGCATCCAGATCTACGGCGGCAACGGATTCTCGGAGGAGTACCCGATGGCCGCCGCGTCGCGGAACACGCGGATCGACCGCATTTTCGAAGGCACCAACGAGATCAATCGGATGGTGATCTATGGCTACTTCCTGAAGAAGGCCCTGATGGAAGAGCTGCCGGTGCGCGAGGGGGCGAAGACTTGGCTGGAGGCGCCGGCGCCCATCGGACCCGACCAAGCTAGCGCCGAGGACTTCCTCGCCTGGGAGACTGGTGCGCTCGACACGGCTCGGCGAGTCACCGTGCGGCTCCTCCACGAAGCTATTTCCCTCTACGGCCAGGACCTGAGGAACGCCCAGGTGGTCGGTGAGGATCTGGCCGATCTCGCCATCGGCTACTTCGGCGCTTCGTCGGCGATCAACCGCATCCGGCAGCTCGGCGAAACCGCGGCCGACGATAGCGGCTACCGCTCACTGGCCCGCCTTACTGTTGCCGCGTTCCTCGAAGAGGTTTGGCGGATCTACTTTCGTCTGCGGCCGATTCTCGGCTCGGGTGGATACACGGAGAGCCTGGTGCCCGAATTCGACGCCGCGGTCTCTCGGCTTCACCTGCCGTTCGACCAGGTTGCCGAGATTCATCACCTGACCAACGACCTCTTCCACCACAAGCAGTATCGATTCGGTTGATTCCGAAGGAGGATAGCCATGACACCCAGCAGCGCGGAGAAGACCCCGATAGCCACTGTGATCGTTGACGCGGTGCGCAGCCCGATGGGGGTGAAGAAGGGCAAGCTGATCGGCACCCGAGCGGATGAGCTCGCCGCTCAGGTCGTCAAGGCCCTGATCGAGCGCCAACCGGATCTTCCCCTGGACGAGATCGACGACGTCGTTCTCGGCTGCGCGTTTCCGGAGAACACCCAGGGCATGCTGATGGCTCGCGGGGTGGCACTCCTGGCGGGCATCCCGCTCGAGTCGCCCGGCAAGGTCGTCAACCGCTTCTGCGGCTCCTCGATGGATGCCGTCCACCAGCTCTCGCAGGCGATTCTGGCCGGGGACGCCGAGTGCGGCATCGCCGTTGGCGTCGAAGACATGTTCGCCATCCCGATGGGCGGCTTCAATCCCTCCTTCCATCCTCGGCTCTACGACATGGACTACTACATCGGCATGGGCGAGACCGCCGAGATCCTGGCCGAGGATCTCGACATTTCACGTGAGGAGCAGGAAGAGTTCGCGATGCGCTCACACACCAAAGCTCTCCAGGCTTGGGACAATGGATCGTTCGACAGCGAGGTCGTCCCGATCGCCAACAACGGCCATTCCGTGGACAGGGACGAAGGCCCGCGCGAACCGGATCCGGACAAGATCCATTCGCTCAAGCCGGCGTTCACCGCGGACGGCACCGTAACGGCGGCGACCTCGAGCCCGATTTCGCTCGGCGCCTCGGCCCTGATCGTCGCCAGCGAGGACTTCGCCAAGAAGCATGGCCTCACGGTGCGCGCACGGCTGCTGTCACGGGCCGTCGCCGGCGTCGACTGGAAGCGAATGG
>JBHHWO010000194.1:0-7200 GCA_046756565.1 Thermoanaerobaculia bacterium
GTACCGTAAGACCTTGTCGCGCGACCATCTGGACTTCTGCCACGGGCTGCTAGCGGAGTCTTCGTCCTACAATTCGGTTCATGCTGAGCAAGAGCCTGAGAGCCGCGATTCTCTGCGCCCTGCTCGCGCCTGTCGCTTTCGCGTCCGACCTGCCGACCGAGTCGAGCCAGTTCGACTTCTGGATCGGAACCTGGAACGTGAACCTACGCATCCTTCAGAAGGAAGACCTCAGCTGGCGAGACTCGGTCGCCGCCGAGGCCAGGATCTATCCGGTGCTGGACGGCAAGGCCATCCTCGAGCTCTGGGATTCGAAACCCATCAAGGGGTTCAGCCTGCGCTATTTCGATTCGGCCAAGGACACGTGGGTGCTTTGGCTCAACTGGCCGAAGGCCAATCGAGCGGGCTTGTCGAGCCTCGAAGGCGGCTTTCGACACGGTCGCGGTGATTTCTACTCGACCACTCCCCAGGCCGACGGCTCCGAGCTCGTGAGCCGCTTCAGCTTCAACGACATCACGCCCAAGAGCCTGCGCTGGGACGACGCCTACTCGAAAGACGGAGGCCGGACCTGGACCCACAACTGGATCATGGAGTTCACGCGCACCGCCGCGATGCCGTCATGGCCCGCGCCGGGGCAACCGGCGCACACGTTTGAGACCGGCGGGCGCTGCGACCGGGCTGAGTTCCGCGCCTACGAGTTCCTGGCCGGTGCTCGGTCGGGCCGGATCGAAGTCCGCGATGAGAGCGGCGGCTGGCAGGCGAGTGACGCGAGCTTGCGCGGGTACCGGATTCTCGACGGATGCGCGGTCGTGAGCTTCCTCGAGACCTTTCGGGGCGACGAGCCGCACAAGGTCTTCAGCCATATGACATTCAACGCCGGCAAGGACGCGATCGAGCAGGGACGCCTGACCGGCGAGCCGGAATCCGGTCTCGAGTTATACCTCGGAGGAGCCGTTCAAGATGGGCTCGAGATGGTCCGGAAAGCGCCGGCCGACGTGAGCGCCGTTGACCGCAAGATCCTCTGGCTCGCGCGCGAGGACGGCGGCGTCGAAATGCGCGTTCTTGTCGGAAGTGACCGAAGAGGCTGGCGCGAGGTCGAGCGCGGACTGTTTCGCTAGGCTCGCCTCCGGGGATCCGTGGAGCTGTTTCGATCGCTGGCCGTGGTCGCCGAGTCGGCCGCCGGGGAGGCCGAGCCGGTCGTCGCGGCGCTGAAGCTCGGTTCCGCGCCGAGCGCCGCCGAGTTCGCCGAGCTCTTCGAGTTCCAGCTCTATCCGTACGCCTCCGTCTATCTCGGCGGTGAGGGAATGCTGGGTGGCGAGGCCCGCGATCGGATCGCCGGCTTCTGGCGAGCGCTCGGCGAGTCCCCGCCGCCGGAGCCGGACCATCTGGCGGTGCTTCTGGCGGCCTACGCGGAGCTGGTCGGAAACGAGACCGGAGCCCAGGGCAGCGAAGACCGGTCTCGATGGCGGCTCGCCCGATCCGCGTTTCTCTGGGAGCATCTCCTCTCCTGGCTTCCGGTCTATCTGGATCGCCTCGGAGAGCTGGGTTCGGAGTTCTATAGGGCGTGGGGAACGCTTCTCACCGCCGCGCTCCTTGAGGAGGCAGCGAGACTTCCTGCGCCCGATGCCTTGCCGCTTCATCTCCGCGGGGCGCCGCCTCTGGGCGATCTCGAGAACGCCGGAGGTGACGAGTTTCTGAAAGCCGTCACCACCCCGGTGAGAACCGGAATGGTCCTGACCGGAGCGGATCTCGAGCGGTGCGCTCGAAGCCTCTCGCTCGGTCTCCGGAAGGGCGAGCGGCGCTATGTCCTCAAGAGCCTTCTCGGCCAGGCCCCGAAAGCGACCTTGGAATGGCTGGCCGGAGAGGCCGACCGGCAGGCCGCCCTGCACCGGGACCGGCCAACGGCGCTCGCTACGGTGTCGGCCTTCTGGCGCGAGCGCGCAGACAAGACCGCGGTTCTGCTTCGGGGGGCGGCCCCGGTGATCGACGGGTGACTTGGGACGACGCATAGAATCACCCGATGACCGGGAAGCCCTTTCTGGCGGCAGCGGTGCAGCTGACCTCGACTTCGGACGAGGAACACAACTGGGAGGAGGCCAGGACCTACGTGCGGCAGGCCGTTAGCGCGGGAGCGCGGTTCGTCGCCACGCCCGAGAACACCAGCTTCCTGGGACCGTCCGAGGAAAAGGTCCGGCGGGCGGAGCCGCTCGACGGCACGACGGCCACGCGCTTCGCCGGGCTCGCGAGCGAATGTGGAGTGTTCCTCCTGCTGGGCTCGTTCAACGAGAGCTCGGACGAGTCCGAGCGGTGTTTCAACTCATCGGTGCTGTTCGGCCCCGAGGGCCAACGCCTGGCCGTCTATCGGAAGATTCACCTCTTCGACATCGATCTCTCAGACGAGGTGAGCGTTCAGGAGTCGGTCACCATCAAGCCGGGGAGCGAGGCCGTGGTCGTTGACACCGATCTGGGTGCGCTCGGCCTTTCGATTTGCTACGACCTGCGGTTCGCCGAGCTCTACCGACGGCTTTCCGACCAGGGCGCGGAGCTTCTGTGTGTGCCTTCGGCTTTCACCCGGACGACCGGCCGGGCGCACTGGGAGCTCCTGTTGCGGGCCCGGGCCGTCGAGAACCAGTGTTTTGTCCTGGCCGCGGCTCAATGCGGCAAGCACGACGACGAGGGCCTGCGGGAAACATGGGGCCACTCGGCGATCATCGACCCGTGGGGCGAGGTTCTGGCGATGGCTGGGGAAGAGCCGGGCTTCGTCGCCGCCGAGATCGACCCCTCGCGCGTCGCCGAAGTCAGGCGCGCCATGCCGGTGTCCGAGCACCGGCGCATGTAGTCTCCGGTGAGTGCTCGGTTCGGGCACTGTGTTTGCTAGACAGCAGAGATCGTGGCCGCTTTGGCCCCAGAAACACTCAAAGGGGAGCCGCTATGCCCAGATTCATTCCCATCCGTCGCCGTTCGATCGCCGCGGTCGCTCTTTTCGGTGCGGCCGTTTTGGCGTTTCCGCCGGCAGGTCGAGCGCAGGAACGGCCGATCAATATCGCGGTCGTGAACCTGGACTTCGTCGCTTCGAAGTCCAAGGCCGGAACGAAGCTGAGGCAGGATCTGGACACTTTCCAGAAAATCGTACGCGCCGAGGTCGAAACCAGGCAGCAGGCTTCGGCAGCCATTCGCCAGCAGATCAGCGACGGGATCAACTCGCTGACCGAGGCCCGGCTGAACGAGCTTCGAAAGCAGTACGAGGACGCGCAGATCGATCTCAAGTACTACCAGGACGACAAACAGCGCGAAGGCCAGGAGATGCAGGAGGCCGGTTTGAAGGCCATCGAGGATGAGATGGCCCCGGTCTTTGAAGCGATTCGAGCGGAAGAGGGCTACGACCTCATTCTCAACTACGTTCCGGGGGTCGTGGTGATGGCGGGCGAGCGAGTCGACATCACCCAGAAAGTCGTCGATCGTCTGAACGCACCCGGAAGCTGAGGCACCCGTTTTGTCTCAGTTGCCGCTCACGATCAGGTAGAGCGGCTTTCCCAGAGCCGGCTTGAGCAGCCCGGCGATGGTGTTGAGCACATCCCCCACCAGCGGATCCTTGGTCACCCCCGCCAGGAACTCGAGCTCGCGGTAGAGCTTTTCGCACTGCTGACTCCTGAAGGTCGTATCGTCGTAGATGTCGATCATCTGGATGTGGTGGAGGTCGTACGCCATGCCCAGGCTGGTCAGCCGGGCGACGAGGCGCTCCGGCAGGCCGACCCAGGTTTCGGGATCGCGGTGGGACGCCGCTACGCCAAAATGAACCTGGGCGTCCTTCTCGTAGGTGGATCTCCGAAGCCGGTTCGCGAACTTGCCGCCGTCTGTCTCACTCATGCCGGTGACAGTACGGAAAAGTCAGCGCCCGAGCAACCGGGCCAGAGCGTCGATGCCGCGGTCGGTGACCTCGGGCTCGACCGCCGTGTAGCACAGCCGGATATGAGTCGGGTAGGGGCCGAAACTGAGGCCGGGCGCGAGCAGGATCCCGTGCTCGACACAGGCGGAAAGGAAGGTCATCAGCTGGTCGCTGCTGGCTGTGTACTGTGCTAGCTGCTCGGCGATGTCCAGCCAGAGGAACGTACTGCCCTCGGGAGCCTCCAAACCGAGCCGGGCTGCGGCTCGTCGGCCGACCTCGGCATACTTCGCCCGGGCGTCGGCAACCCAGGCGTCGCCCGGCCCGGCGAGAGCACGCCGGGCGGCGATCTGGGACGCGGTCGGCGTCGAATAGAAGGTGTGGGTCGAGACTTTGCGAACGTTGGCCATGAGGCCTGGGGGACCGATCGCGTATCCGCACCGATTACCTGCCATTCCGAAGGCCTTGGAGCACGAGTGAACCGAGAACGTCCGGTCGGGCGCCAGCGGCCGCCCGTAGGCGTGCTCGCCCTCGAAGACATAGTCCTCGTAGACCTCGTCCGGAAGAATCCAGAGGTTCTCCGCGACGGCCCATTCGACCAGCGCCTCGATCCAGGACCGAGGCATCACCCGGCCGGTCGGGTTGTTGGGACTGTTCCAGTAGACGGCGACCGTCCGGTCCGTCCTGTGGCTCTTGACGATGTCGATCACGGTCTCGGGCGAGTCCGCCGCTCCTAGAATCGGTACGTCGACGGCGGTCGCGTGAGACGAGCGCACGATGCCGGAGATCAGGGGCCAGTAAGGTGCCAGCAGGAGTACCTCGTCTCCGGGCTCGGTGATCGCGCCGATGATCGCGCCCAGGGCTCCCGTGGCTCCGGCCGTGACCAGGATGTCGCGGGGCTCGGTGGGCACTCCCGTCCTTGCCAGCGTGCGATCGGCGATGGCTTCAAGGAGATCGCGGCGGCCCTGAACCGGAGCGTACCGGTGCATGCCGGGAAACTGCTCGACGGTGAGGTCTTCCATGCGGGTGCCGACCGCCGGCTCCATCCAGGTATCGCCGATGTGGAAAGGGTAGGTCTCGCCCTCGTAGTCGTGAAGCCTGTGCACCAGCGAGGAGTACACCGAACCGGTCATCCCGGCGATGGTCGGTGAGATGTCTGGGAATCGAGGCATTCGATCGGCGGGACGGCCTGGCGAGGTAGCGTATCAATCAGATTCTCGGCGGGGTGCGCTCCGAGCTCGCCGGGGTTGTGCTAAAACCCGCGCGTGGACAAGGCGAGTCTCTACGAGCAGGTGCTGTCGCTGGGCCTCGAGCCGCCCAGGCCCAAGGTGCGGGCGTCCGGCGGCGTCGTGCTCTGGCGCCGACACGGCGACGCGCTCGAGGTCTACTGGGTGGAGCGCTCGCGGCGGCTCGCGTTCATGGGCGGGTTTCACGCGTTTCCGGGAGGTGGGCGATCACACAAGGACGCCGACCTGCCGATAGGCGGCGCACCGGCGGGAATCGCCGGCTCGCCCCTGGAGGCGGGGATGGAGGCGGGTGTGCTCGACGGCGTCGAGCTCGAGCCGATCGCGGCTCCCGGGATTCTCGCCTGCGTGATTCGCGAGCTGTTCGAGGAGACCGGAGTCCTGCTGGCCGAGAGCGCGGAGTCGGTAGACCCCGAGCGGCTCGACATCACCCGCCGGATCAGTCTCGAGCGCGGGTCGGATTTCCGCCAGGTCTGGAAGGCGCTTCGCGACCGCACCGGGACTTCCCTCGAGCTCGACGCTTCCGAGCTGGTCTACGCGGGCAGATGGCTGACCCCACCGCTCGGTCCGCTGCGCTTCGACAATCGCTTTTTTCTCCTCGAGTGGCCAACCGAACGAAGACAGCAGCCGAGCGTGATCCCCGGGGAGCTCGCGTCGGGCGAGTGGGTGCGGCCAGAGAAAGCCTACGCGCGCTGGCTTCGGGGCGAGGTCGTGACCGCGCCGCCGATCCTTCACATTCTGCGCGTTCTCGCCGAAGACGGTCCCGAGGCCGGTCTTCCACGACTTCGCGAGCCGACCGAAGCCAATCTGGGTCCTTTCCGGAGAATCGAGTTCCGGCCGGGTGTTCTGATGTTCCCGCTGCGAACCCCGACTCTGCCGCCGGCCGCCTTCACCAACACCTACGTCCTGGGCACCGAAGAGGTGGTCGTCGTCGATCCCGGCTCACCCTTCGACGAGGCGATCGATGGTCTGATCGCCGCGCTGGCCGATCTCCGAGAACGAGACGGTCGTGAGCCCTGCGCGATCTGGCTCACGCACCACCATCCGGACCATATCGGTGGTGTCGAGCGTCTGCGGAGCGAGCTGGGCTTGCCGGTTGCGGCCCACGCCGAGACCGCCGGGCGTCTTCGGGACGCCGGCATCGACGTCGAGCGCGAGCTCGTCGACGGGGAGCGGGTCGTTCTAGGCGGAATGCCGCCGTTCCCGGTGCGGATCTTCCACACGCCGGGCCACGCCCGCGGCCATCTCGCGTTTCTCGACGAAACGGGGGGCTCTCTTCTGGGCGGTGACCTGACCGCGGGAGTCGGAACCATCGTCGTGGATCCTCCGGAAGGAGACATGGACGACTATCTCCATTCGCTCGAGCGCATGCGCGACCTCGGCGCGCGCACCCTGTTTCCGGCGCATGGCCCGCCGACGGTGTCGGTGGCGGAGAAGCTCACCGAGTACGTCGAGCATCGTCTGTGGCGCGAAGAGAAGATCCTCGACGCGTGGGACGAAGGCATTCAGGAGCAAGAGATCCTGGTGCAGGTGGTGTATGACGACGTCCCGCCGCAAGCGTTGCCGCTCGCTGCCCGCCAGCTCTCCGCTCACCTTGTAAGGTTGAGGCGGTTGGGCCTGATCGAATCAGGATAGGTGACACGCCGCCGGTGTGCGCCGGAATCTAGGCGACTTCTCTCCTTCGGCGCCCCTCGACGTACTTCGAGTACGCCTGCGGGGCCCCTCAGTCGAGAAGCCACCGATCTTCAGGAACCTCCGGCGGCTCACGGCATCTGACGAAGATGTGTCTCCGCCGGCTCGCCCGATGGGAGTCTAGTGTCCCGTGCGGCAAGTTCCTTTACATTCGAGCGGTGCTGCATCCCGCTGGGCGGCGTTGCTCCTCTGTCGAATATGCCCGATATTCTCAGTCGTCGCGCCTTGCCCAGCGCACGCTTCACCGCTCTCGGTGTGGCAACGAACTTACCGCACGGGACACTAGCAGCCCGTGGTAGAAGTCCAGATGGTCGCGCGACAAGGTCTTACGGTACGCATGCAAGGCGCGAGGAGGACTCGATGCGGTGTCATCGTGAACGACAA
>JBHHWO010000195.1:0-7181 GCA_046756565.1 Thermoanaerobaculia bacterium
ATCCTTCGCTTCGCTCAGGACGACAACCGTAGATGGATTGCCTTTTTTGGGGAGGCCGCTACCTCAGTCCGATCCGCTCACCGCTCACCGCTCACCGCCCGCCGCAGCGCCCGCGCTTCGCCCAGTAACTCCTGCGCGGCGCCGGCGAGGTCGCCCGGCTCGTCCACCGTGTCGACCGCCATAGGCTCGCGCTTGCCGCTTTGCACCACCTGAATCCGTGCCCGGATCTTGTCGCGCAGGACAGAGGCATTCTCGAGGCCGCGGAAGCGCCCAACGTGGAAGCTGTCCTTCTGCTGCGTCGGGTCCTCGTTCGAGCTGCCTCCGGAGCCACCGCCGGCGGTGTGGACCTCGAGGTCCGAGAACCCGAAGAACCGCATGAGGGGACCCTGCCGTACGATCATGTTCTGGATGTTGGCGACCGACATCGTCTGCTCGCGCACCTTCCAGAGCCCATGCCGCAGCCGCAATGACCGTTCGCCGACCATGTACCAACGCAACTCCCAGGAGAGCTTCAAGAAAAGGCCCGTGAAGATGAGCTGGGCGGCGAAGGCGCCGATCGCGAGCGCCTCGAAGAACAGGATGATGTTGGTGAGATCGAAGCGCAGCCAGGCGAGCCCGATGTCGGCCTCGCCGATCTTGTCCATGACGCGGTCCCAGGCGGCGGCGTCGATGAAGTCCCAATCGGAGCCGCCCATGGCGCCGAAGAAGGACAGCGAGAACAGGAGACCCGTGAATGCCGCGATCTGCTTCGGGAACCACATGAGGATGCTGTAGTGGAAAAACCCGCGAGTGGCGCGAAAGGTCTCGAGCTCGTCACCCGCTCCGGGCGGCGGCTCGGGCCGCTCGGGAACGCGCAGGAACCTGAGCAGCCGCTCCCTCACGGCTCGAGCTCCTCGAAGTCCAGTGGGGGCGGCTCGCTTGCGCTCCGCTTCGCGGCCAGCTCTTCGCGGAGCGCCTTGAGCTCGGCCGCGGTCTCGCGGAGAGCGCGGACCACCTCGTCCGTCGCAACGGCCTCGCCGGGTGGCGCGACCGTCTCGGTTCTGCGCGCGCCGCGCATCCGGGCGTAGAGGAAGTCTCGCACCTCGGCGTAGTCGGGCAGGCCCTCGATCGTCATCTCGGCCTGCGACGATCCCGAGGCGGTCTGCACCTGGACCTTCGCCAGCCCAAGCCAGCGCTCGAAGAGATTGCTACTCAGATGGATGTCCTGGATCCGCTCGAAGTCCAGGCTGATCTCGCGCCGGAAGAGCACTCCCCAGCGCGCCGTGATGCCCTTCTCGTCCCAGTGGTACCGGAGAGTGCGGAATCGAAACGTCCGCGGAATCAGAGCGATGAAGAAGAACGGTCCCAGAACCAGCGATTCGAGGATGTAGTACTTGTAGAGATTCGGGTGAGGCCGGCGGTCCTGGGGGCTGGTGGGAGTGGGTTGGGTCACGCGGTGAGTCTACGGCAGGGCCACCGTCGGGTGTGGCGGCCGACACCACGCCTTGTCCCCCGTTGTCATTCCGAGCGTATGCGAGGAATCCCGGAGCTGGTTCGGTCGCGGAAAATGCAGCCTACATTGAGGGATCCTTCGCTTCGCTCAGGATGACAGGGTAAAGACGGCGCTCAGGCGAGGCGATCCCGGACAGTCCCCGCTCGCAGTGATTCCGAGCGCAGCGAGGAATCCCCCTGGTCCGGGTGTGTCCGGCGCCGCCACGCGGCGTCATTCTGCCGCTCCGCTCGGACTGACATGGTCCCTGGTAAAATCACCGCAGTCCCCGAACACTCGGTAGCGAGTGGAGGTTTTCACTTCTGATCGGCACTTACTGGCGTAAAAAGACCTGAGATGTCCGAGCTCGCGCAGATCAAGCAGCGGTTGATCCGCGGCGCCGTCCGCGAGAACGTCGACGTCATCCGGGGCCGCTACCGCTTCCGGAAGCCGTCAAAAGGGAAGCGGTTTCAGGCCCTGGCACGGATCCTGTTTTTTCTGACCCTCCCGGTCGCGCTCTTCTTCGGCGCGTATCTGGCCACCCACTTGGTCGAGTCCTGGATCGGTCTACGCAGCGCCGAGCTCACCGAGCGCGTTGTCGCCAACGCCCGTGAGGGCGGCGACCCGCGCTTCGCGCTCCTCGATCCCGAAAGCACGAGTGGTTCCGTGGCGGGCTCGGAGGAGTCGGCTGAGCTCAGCGTCGCCGGGGCCGTCGCGCTCCCGAACGCGATCGACCGCTCGATCTTCCCGCTCGGCGTGCGCAAGATCGTCGTCGACCCGGGCCACGGCGGCGAGAACACCGGTACCGTCTCGCCCAGCGGCCTGGCGGAAAAGGAGATCGCCCTCGACATCTCGAAGCGCGTCGAGGAGATCTTGAAGCAAGCCGACTTCGAGGTGGCCCTGACCCGCACCGAGGACGAGTTCGTCTCGCTCGAAGAGCGCGCCGAGATCGCCAACCAGGCAGAGGGCGACCTCTTCGTTTCGATCCATCTGAACTGGATCGAGACCCGCCAGGTGCGGGGTATCGAGACCTACTTCCTCGGGCCGACCGACGATCCCTATCTCGCCCAGCTCGCCGCTGCCGAGAACCAGGACTCGGGCTATTCGCTCGCCGACTTCCGCAAGATGCTCGACCGCGTCTTTGCCGACGTGCGCCAGGACGAGTCGGAAAAACTCGCCCGCTCGGTGCAGCGTTCCCTGTACAATTCGCTCCGCAGAGTCAATCCGACCCTGCAGGATAGGGGAGTCAAAAAGGCTCCCTTTATCGTCTTGACGGGTACCGAGATGCCGGCCATCCTCGCCGAGGTGTCCTGTCTTTCGAATGCCAGAGAAGCCAGACTCCTGATGATCCCCGAATACCGCCAGTTCATTGCCGAGGCGCTCTCGACCGGAATCGAGAGTTACGCTCGGGAGCTGAATCGAACAAGCCTGAGAGGTAGCTAGTATTTATGACCGCGAACGAACCAGAAAAGGCCGAAGTCCTCCACGTCGGCATTGATCTCGGAACCTCCCGTAGCTCGATCTCGACCTCGGCCGGCGAGAGAGTCTTTATCGACAGCTACGTCGGGTGGCCGCTCGACATGGTGGCGAGCAGGGTCCTCAAGAAGAAGATCCTGATCGGCGAGGACGCCTTGAAGAACCGGATCATGCTGGACCTCCACCGGCCGCTCGAGCGTGGCCTGATCAAAGAGGGCTCGGACAAGGACCTGACCGCGGTTCGCGAGATCGTCGCTCACCTCTTGAAGAAGGCCAAAGTCAAGTCCAAGCACAAGGTCCGTGCGGTCATCGGAGTGCCGGCCGAGGCCATGCGGGTCAACAAGCAGCAGCTCAGGAACGTCCTATCCGGCCTGGTCGAGTCGCTGATCATCATCTCCGAGCCGTTCGCCGTGGCCTACGGTCTCGACGCTCTTCTGCACGCTCTCATCGTCGACGTCGGCGCCGGCACCAGCGACTTCTGCGTCATGAACGGCCGCTTCCCGACCGACGAGGACCAGCGCACGCTCACTCAGGCGGGCGACTGGGTAGACGAGCAGCTCGAGAAGCTGATCGCCGATCGCCATCCCGACGTCACCTTCTCCGGCCACATGGCCCGCGAGTGGAAAGAGAAGAACGCTTTCGTCGGCGACCCAGAGGGCGCCGTCAAGGTCAGCGTTCCGGTCCACGGAAAGCCTACCGAGATCGATATCACGAAAGAGCTCAAGACCGCCTGTGAGTCACTCATCGCGCCGATCACCGAGACCATGATCGAGCTGGTCGCCAAGGTCGAGCCCGAGTACCAGGCCGAGGTGAGGAACCACATCATCCTCTCCGGCGGCTCGGCTCTGACCCGTGGCCTCGGCGAGACCCTCGAGCGCGCGCTCGACGAGTATGGAGGCGGCTCCGTTCGCCAGGTCGAAGACCCGCTCTTCGTCGGCTCCGATGGTGGCCTGCAGATCGCCAAGGACGCTCCGGCGAGCGACTGGGAAAAAGTCCCGGCGAAGTCGTAAACGGTGCGTGGCCGCGCTCCCGCGCGACCACGACTGACCCACCCCGTCATCCTGAGCGCAGGCTGCTGCCCTCAGGATGACTTACTCTTCTTCCCCTCCCGCAACCGCCCGCACCAGATCCTCCGCCGCCTCGGCCATCGTCTTCTCCCCCTCGAGATACCCGGTCCACTCGGCCTTCATCGCCTCGTGGTACTCCCCGAAGATATCCAACGCAAACGTCATCGGCACGTATCCTGGCTCAGATATCGCTCCCGCTTCCTCCGCGCCGGCCCTCCTTTCTAATACCCGCCGCACCAGATCACCCGTCGTATAGAACTGCACCGCGTGCCACAGATCCCTCGGCAACGGCACACCCGCTCGCTCGGCGGCCTCCGCGAGGGCCTTCGGAATCGGAGCCCCACGGCCCATCAAGATGTGCGATGCCTCGTGGAAGACCGTCTCCAAAGCCACCGGCCCCTCGCCCGCCGTGTTCCGGACCCAGATGTGGCCTCCCTCGGGCGTGAGATAGATCGTGTGGGCGCTCGACCAGCCCACCGTTTCCACCATGTCCGTGCGAATCGGCAGGCCGTCCAGAGGTTTCTCGTAGAGCTCCGCCAGCCGCCTCGCGACATCCGTCTGGTGGATCTCGAGCAGGGGAAGCAGCCGCGCGACCCAGCCCCGGTTCGCCTCGTTCTGTGACTCCCACCGGCAAGCCCGGTACGCCGGCGCCGCGGCCGCCCGAACGCTCGCCGCGATCTCGGCCAGCTCCCGGTCGTCTTCGTCGTCCAGCTCCTCGCCGATCAAGCCGAGCCGGATCACGAACTGCCGGCCCCGCGCCTGCGGCGGCGAGACCGTCTCCGCGTAGAAACCCACGGCGTGGTCCCACGCGCTTCGAAGGGGTCTAGACAGCTCCGAGAAACACGACGCCTCCTCACCGCTGTGAAAGAGCTCCGGCCGGTCCGACCAACGAGTCCGGCCGGCCTCGAGCAGCGCGTCGTGGAGATTCACCTCGAAGTCGCTGTGGAACGCGAAGTGCGGTGTCTTCGCGACGAGAGTGCCCTCCGTCTCCTGAGCGTGGCTGACTCCCGCCCCGCACAGAACAACTCCCAGCGTGAAAAGAACTCCGGGCCACCGAAAGGCCTGCCGCATGACCGATCCTCCTTCTGCCTGATTCGCGCTCTCGATCTTATCTACGACACGCCGCACGACAGCGTTTGGCGCCCTTCAGTGTCATTCGGGCGAAACGAGGAATCCCATGCACTGGCCGACCGGAGCCTGCGCTCGGGCGCAGCGAAGGGTGCCGATCCTAATGCTCTACGAGCAGGGATTGGACTTGAGGACTACCGCCAGATCGGCGCCGTTCTCCACCGTCAAGCCGTTGAAGAAGACCACCTTGTCGAGAGCTTGGAGAGTGACGTCTGCACCGGTCTTGACTGCGACGCTCTTGCCCGTCCGGACGGCGCTGCCCGCCTTGCGCGTGTGAGTACCCGTGAGATCGATATCGGCCAGGAACATGTCGGCAGGGCAGGCGCCCAGCGGGCACATCTTTCCGTTGTGCGTGGCCCACCTGCCGTCCTCGATCGGGGGATCGCAGTCTAGAGCGTTGCCCGTAGACATCGCGTGCTCGTTGTAGAACCAGAAGCAGCCGTCCACGGGGTCGGTTGCCGCGCCGCTGTAGTCGCCCCACCGGTTCTCGGGATCGCAGAAGGTGCAAATGTAGGTTGCCGCGCCGCCCTGGAGAAGGGCCGTGCCCTGGGTCGAGCCCGCCGCGTCGCCGGGATCGCGGCCGGTGTAGTAGGAGCCTGCGAAGACGCTCCCTGCCGAGCCCGAGTACCCGAAGCCGACCTGATTGATCCCGTTGACCGCCACCGACGGATAGAACGTGTGCAGATTGGCGGTCAGATCGTCGCCGAAGATACTGCCTTGCTGGGTGAGAGTCGTGGATCCCAGGATCGCGGTATTGAGCTCCCACCAGTGCGCGGTGGCCTCCCCGGCGTCGGTATCTCCGGTCTTCGGGTCGATGGTCGCGGTGAGCCACAGGCTGTTGTCGAACCACTGCGCGTCCAGGGCCCGTCGATCGTTCGTCTCGATGGGTATCACCAGCGGGGGCCCGCTCTGCGGGGCGTCCGGAAACGCTGAAAGGAAGTCCTCGAGGTCGCCGACATTGATGAACTCCAATGTAAAGACCGGTGTGCCGAGGGGGTCGTCGATCCGAATCGACTGGACGAACTCGGCGGGTGGGCCGGTCAGTCCGCTGTAGCCGACGATGAAGGTGCCGACTCCGGCGGGAGCGACTCCGTTGATCTGGGCCGGCTGAGTCGTCACGATGAACGCACCGGCCACGATCGGATCCAGCTTGCTGACGATCGCCGTGCCGCAGTCGTAGATACCGTTGGAGCCGACTCCCTTGTCGATGACCCAGAGCCGAACCCCCACCGAGTTTCCTCCGACCGCCGAGAATCCGAACATGTTGGCCGTGATGTAGACGGCCTCTTCGTCCACCGCGAAGCCCGGGTAGTCCGCCCACCGGTCGTTGCCTGAGATCATGGTGTTGGCGGAGATCGTGGTCGTGCACCAGCTGCCGTTCGGGTCGGCGTCGTCCGATACCGCCACGAAGATCTCGGAGACTTCCGGGTTGCCCCCCGCGCCGTCGTCCTCTTTTTCCAGGGTGACCACTACAAAGCGGCCCTCGAAGGGATCGAACCGCACCTTCGGATCGAACGTGTCCGTGTCCGGCATCTCAGCGCTGAAGAAGTCGTCGAGAGCGTCGGTGAAATCGACCGTTCCCGTTGCGTTCTTCTGGTGGAACCGGATCACGGCGTTGACGACGTTGACCAGGTGATTCGGTCCCACGGCGGTGTGCGGGTCCGGCGGGATGTAGGCGAAGCCCGCCTGTTCGGCGATGTTGGTCGTGTAGTCCACCGAGCCGAAGTTCGTGGTCAGCGCCGGCGGCGCGAGCGGCGGATCCCCGGGCGTGCCGTCAGGCCCAGCCTGCAGGGCGGAACCGGCGGCGTTCGGACTCGGTGAGGCCGGCGGGCTCGAGACGCTACGGGGCACGATTCTGTCCATGACCTGGAGCTCGATGCCGCTTTCGGCTAGCGCCCGGGCGGTGGCACCAAGCTGGTATGTGGCCAGCGGCTCGTGAACGTAGGAGTCCACCGAAATCGTGGTCACCCCCACGGCCGGAGGGGCTTGCGGGGCATTGGGGTCGGCCAGGATCCTCGTGGGATTCCTGAGGGGACTCTCGG
>JBHHWO010000196.1:0-6988 GCA_046756565.1 Thermoanaerobaculia bacterium
TCATGCCGGGCGTCGGCGGTCTCGAGCTGGTCGATCGGCTCTGCGCCATGAGCCCCGACTCGGCGGTAATCGTGGTCACCGCCTTCGGCTCGCTCGACACGGCCGTCGAGGCGTTCCGCAAGGGAGCTGTCGACTACTTGCTCAAACCGGTGGTTCCGGACGACTTGTTCGGCAAGCTACGGCGGATCCAGCGGATGCGTAAGCTTGAGAACGAGCTTCGCTTTCTGCGACGCCAGGTGTCCACGGCGGACGCGGGCGCCGAGATCATCGGCTCGAGTCCGGCCATGCAGAAGGTCAAGACGCTGATCGGCAAAGTGGCGAGCGCCCCGAGCCCGGTCCTGATTCTGGGGGAGACAGGCACCGGCAAGGAGTTGGTGGCGCGCTCGATCCACCGGATACGGCACGGGGAAGACGCGCCGCTGGTGGCGATCAACTGCGCCGCTCTCCCCAGAGAGCTGATCGAGAGCGAGCTCTTCGGCCATGTCAAGGGCGCCTTCACCGGGGCGACGGCCGACAAGCCGGGACTCTTCGAGGTCGCCTCCGGGGGAACGCTGTTTCTGGACGAGATTTCGGAGATGCCGCTCGACCTGCAGCCCAAGCTGCTTCGGGCGATCGAGGAGCGTGCGATCAGCCGGATCGGTGCTACCAAGGTCGTAGAGACGCCGGTCCGGATTCTCGCTGCGACGAATCGGGATCTGAAATCCGAGGTCGACAAGGGAACCTTCAGGCAGGATCTCTACTTCCGCATTCGGGTGGTCGAGATCCGACTGCCACCTCTCGAGGAGCGTCGTGACGACATCCCGCTTCTCGTCGAGCACCTCGTGGCGAAGCTCAGGGTCCGGCTGCAGCGGAAAGTCCGTGGCGTCGACGCCGATGCGATGCGACTCTTGATGGCGGCCGACTGGCCCGGTAACGTGCGCGAGCTCGAGAACACCCTCGAGCGAGCGATGCTGCTCGCCGAGGGCGACATCCTGACCGTCGAGGACCTGCCCTCGGAGATGTCCGCAGCGCCGGCGTTCGCGCCGCAGTCCGACGACCTGCGCGCGGGTGTTCGAGCCTACGAAGCGCACCACATCATGCGGGTCCTGGCAGAGACCGGTGGTAGGCGGGAGGAGGCGGCCCGAAGGATGGGGATCGATCCTTCGACCCTCTATCGCCGGCTCAAGGACCTCGATATCGCGACCGACCCCTCTGAGTCGGCCTGATCCCGCACCTTGCACGGCTACACGACCGGGGCCGGACACTCTTGCAGCTCTGCAAGGGTGGCCCGGCTGCGAGCGGTCTCGGATTGATCTAAGTAGCTGATAATAAATAACTTCCTGGGCTGATTCGAATTCGGCATGTGGGTTGCTCTTTCGGCTGTCCGGAAGATGACGGCGACCATGCACCCAAGACACCTAGATCGTTGGACTCAGGAGATTCTCGGCACCGCGGTGACGGTCGTCCGGCGCTCCGGCAGACCGCTCGATGACGCGGACGAGCTGCGTGAGCTGAGCCTGGCCGTCCGCGCCGTGCTCTCCAGGGAGCTTGGGGGAGCGAAGGCCAAGGGCGCTCTTCTGCCGGGATTGGCGGAAGAGATCGCCCTGTCGGTCTACCTGGCGCTTGCCAGTCAAGCGTCGTCTGAAGATCTGTCGCCTCAGTTACTGGCCGAGCTCCACCGGAGCCTGAGCCGGACTCTGAGACTTTTGACCACGAATACAAAGACCTATCGACGCCAGGGAGGTATGACAATGCGCAAGTCCCTCGCAACGACCTTCATTCTGTTCTCTATCGCCGTGCTGATGCCGCCCCGGGCGGAGGCGGTTCCGGAGTTCGCCAAGCAGTGGGCTTCGAGCTGCGCCTCCTGCCACGTGGGCGCTCCCACCAGCCTCGACGAGGAAGGCGTCGCCTTCAGGCTGGCGGGCTACGAGCAGGCGATCGACGCCAAGAACCCGCGACCGTGGCTCTTCTTCTCGTTCGTCACCGACGCTGTGACCTACACCAGCAACGACACCGATGACGACATGGAGACGCCGGACAACGCACAGCTGTTCAGCCTGCTGCGCCTGGACAACAAGGGTGTAGCGAAGATCTTCGCGATCGGGGAGCTGAACGACACCCCTGAGGGGCTGGAGCTCGATTTCGCCCACGGCCACCTCCAGCTGAACCCGCTCGAGGAGGGCGAGGACCTGAACGTTCGCCTCGGCAACATCGAGCCCATGCCGCGCATGTGGAACACGGACATGCGGCGGGTCTTCGAGACCCCGCTCTGGGGCGGAGTCAACGTGGCCACGGGGATGACAGAGGCTGGTGGCGGAGGCCACGGACACGGACCCGGGAGCTCGGACGGGGTACCCGGAGTGCTTCCCGCATCCGACTGGGGAGGCGACGTGTCTTCCGTGGTCGGGCGCAACCTGCTCGTGTCCGGCGGCTATGCCGGAGACTCGGCCTACGCTGGCGTGTTCTGGAAGAAGGGAGGACGGGCTTTCGACAACAGCACGGTGGCGGCCGGCTTCGACTACGGTTCCCTGTCGGACGAAGAGAAGCAGACCTTCAACAAGCGGCAGACCAACATGGCCAAGAAGTGGGAGCGGTCCGTCATCTTCGGTGTGTCGGGCTACATCGGCGACGGTAATCAAGATGTCTTCGACGGAGCTTTTCTGGGGACCGAGGGCGGTCTCGACGAGCATGACGAGGAAGGTGGCGACGAGCACGGGGAGGAAGGAGAGGAAGGGCACGACGACGAGCCCGGCCACGCCGATTCCTTCCTGCCGGCCCGTATCTCCGGTACCCAGCGCCTGGTCGGCGAGATCAAGACCCGCTGGGACCGCTGGGGCGTCTACGCGGTAGCGGTCTATGGCGTCAACGACTATGAAGTCGGCGACGGGCCCGAATGGAACGAGCACGGCGAGTTCGCCCGGGTCACCGAGGAGTCGAACAATTTCGCGGCCTGGGCGCTCGAGAGCTCGCTTCGTTTCAAGATCGACCCGCTTCGGACAGCGCGGGTGGCGCTCAGATACGAAGAGCTGAGGCCCGAGGATCGAAACATGGCCAGGTTCGAGCGCGCGGTAGTCAACTTCACCGTGCCGATCCGGATCATGCGCCCAGCCCTGTGGCCGTATTTCGAGTTCACCGAGAACTTCCGGGACGACGACTCCGAATACCGAGTCGGTCTTCGGTTTGCCTACTAATCAAGATCCAAAGCAAAGCGAAAGAGGAGAACCGTGAAGCGAATCATCCTTTTTTCGACCGCCCTGCTTGTGGTAGTGCCACCAATCTACGCCGGCACCGTAAACGGCAACGCGAACTGCGGCTCGAGCTGCGACTCGACGGTCGTCTACCTCGAAGGGCTCCCGGCGGCGTCCGGCGAGGGCTCGTCGGTGGTCTTCGACCAGAAGGACAAGGTCTTCATCCCGAATGTCCTGCCGGTGCAGCATGGGACGACGGTGGAGATCAAGAACGGCGATCCGTTCCTCCACAACGTCCACATCTACGATACCGACGAGGAGACGGTACTGAACATCGCCCTGCCCTTCCAGGGCCAGGTGATACCGCACGAGTTCGAAGAGCCGGGCACCTACAGGGTCCGCTGCGACGCCCATCCGGAGATGTCTGCCTCCATCGTGGTTCTCGAGAGTCAGTCCTTCGGCGTTGTGGATTCCGCGGGCTCCTTCGTCATCGAGGACGTGCCGGAGGGCTCTTTTACGCTCGTCCGCCACGATGCCGAGACCGGCGAGGCGGTAAGAAAGCCGGTCCAGGTCTCGGCCGACGGCTCGACGGAGGTCGACTTCTAGACGATCGTTCGCGGCTCCGCGCGGAGGGGTGGCGCCCGCGGCCGCCCTCCCGGGTGGCGACGCCGGCGGCCGCCGCCTGTAGGATCGGTCTCGGCTTGACAAGTGCTTTTTTGCGTGTACCATTCTTCGCCATGAAACGTCTCGCCCGTCTCACTGCTGTCTTCGGATGCGTGACGCTGCTGTCAGCGCCCGTTCGGTGAGCTCGGTGCGACGACGTCCCCGCGATGCCCGATGGCAGACGGGATGTCGGATTCCTCGACGGCTCATGGGATGGCCGAGATGGCGCAGGCGACCGATTCGTCGATGTGCCACAAGAGCGGCTCGATGTCGGAGGACTGCTGTGACGTTCGCGCAACGCCGGAGCCTTTGCAGGCTTTGTCGTTCGAAAGCGCAAAGCTTCTCGTCGCTCTAGAGGCCACCGAGTTTTCCGTGGGAGCGCAGCTGGCGCCCACGGCCTTGCAGCAGCTTTCCGTACTAGAAGACGATCCTCGTCACGGCCTAGAACGCTATACGCTCTTCTCGTCGTTCCTACTCTGATTCCGCCTCTCAGCTGATCGGCGCGCTCATCGGCCTTCGAGCCGAGGCGCTTGGACCATTTACGGAGGAGCGGAATGCGAACGAGAACACGATTGTATGTGCTGCTAGTGGCTGCTTTTGCGGTGCTTGGGGCCGGTGTGTCCGCCGGACGAATCTCGGCCGGCACCATCGACGGAGAGAAAAACCCCGAGGGAGTCGAAGAAAACGGCTCAGCCAGCGCCAAGACATCGGCCGACCTCAGTTACGCACCGGGCGCGGCGCCCGCCGATCGGATCTTGGCGACCATCAGCGACGTCACGCTGAGAGCTCTGATAGCCGACGTGCTGGCTCGGAATCCAGAGATCGCGGCCACGAAGGCGCGGGCGGAGTCCATCGAACAGCGCGCTCCTCAGGTGCGAGCCCTACCGGACCCAGTCGCGGGAGTCACCGCGTTTGTACTGACCCCCGAGACCCGGGTGGGTTCGCAGGAGGCTTCCGCCGGGATCGCGCAGAAGTTCCCCTGGTTTGGGAAGCTGAAGTTGAAAGAGCGCGCGGCGCTTTTCGCCGCGGCGGCC
Source organism: Thermoanaerobaculia bacterium (assembly GCA_046756565.1). GTDB lineage: Bacteria > Acidobacteriota > Thermoanaerobaculia > Multivoradales > JAHEKO01 > CALZIK01. The sequence goes on from JBHHWO010000196.1 coordinate 4,865, forward strand.
GCCAGGGCCGATGTCGAGACACTCCGTCTCAAGCTGGTCACCGAGGTTCGGCGCCTCTACTACGAGTTGGGTTTCTTGGATGCGCTCGACGAAGTCATCCGGACCGATCGCGCGACTCTGTCGCACTACGAGGAACTCGCCGAGGCGCGATACAGATCCGGTGTAGGCCATCAGCAGCCGGTCATAAAGATCCAGGCCGAGATAACCAAGGCGAGCACGAAGCTCCTGAAGGTTGCAGACCGCCGAGCTGTGATCGTGGCGTCTCTGAACGCATTGCGAGACTACCCGCAGATGACCGCGATCTCGAAGACCGAGCTGCCGACTCTTCCCGAAATCGTCACTGACCTTGAACGGTTGCGGGCCCAAGCTCTGGCGTCACGGCCTGAGATCGCGATGTCCGACGCTCAGATCGCGCGCTCGACAGCCCTCGTCGATCTAGCTGGAAAGAGCTACAAGCCGGATGTGACCGCGGGTATCTTCTATACGGCTGTCGGCTCACGAGACGATCCGGCCGGCCGGCTCAACCCGCCTCCCGACAACGGCGATGACATTTTCGGGATCTCGGCTGGGATCAACTTGCCGATCTGGCGCAAGAAGCTCGATGCGGGTGTGGAGGAGGCCGTGAAAACGGAACTGGCGGCGCAGGAATCCAAGCGTAGCGTGGTTGCCAAGATCGACAGCTCCCTGGGTGAGCTCCCGCCTCGAATCGACCTGACCTGGCAGCAACTCAGGCTCTTCGAGGATGTGCTTGTCGTCCAGGCCGAGCAGTCTCTGCTGTCTGCCGAGGCCGGCTACTCGGCGGGATCCCAGGATGCCCTGGACTTGCTGGATGCGGAGCGCGTCCTGCTGGACGTGCGCACGGGAACCGAGCGTAATCGAGCCGACTACGCGATAGCCCTGGCCCAGCTCGAGGGCTCGGTGGGTGGTTCGCTGAATCAAACGTTATCGAGCGGAGAGCAAGAATGATGATTGAAGAGAGCGGAGCCAATGTCCGTCGCGCGTCTGCGCAGCGGGGACGACCTACGGGCGCGGCCCTCACAAACCTGGTCTGGGCCCTTGCGGGCTGCATCCTGACGATTTTCGTGATTGTGGATCCCTTCGACCTCCATCCAATCGACGCCTGGCTGAGTGGGCTTCTAACCAGCGAACACTCGGCAGGCAACGAGGGCGAGAGGGAGATCTTGTTCTACCGGAACCCGATGGATCCGACGATCACCTCGCCGGTACCGGCGCAGGACGAGATGGGCATGGACTATGTGCCCGTCTACGCCGACGAGGCCGACTCGGCATCGGGCGGGGAGCGCGAGATTCTTTTCTACCGCAACCCGATGGACCCGACGATCACCTCGCCGGTGCCGGCGCAGGACGAGATGGGCATGGACTATGTGCCCGTCTACGCCCCGGTAGCCGGTACGGCCGGCTCGGTGTCGGGCGGGGAGCGCGAGATCTTGTTCTACCGCAACCCGATGGACCCGACGATCACTTCGCCGGTGCCGGCGCAGGACGAGATGGGGATGGACTACGTTCCGGTCTATTCGGATGAAGCCGGTCAGGCCATGGGCGCCGGCACGACGGTTTCGATCGATCCTGCGGTGGTCCAGAACATGAACGTCCAGAGCGCCGCGGCCGAGCGGCGCGATCTCACCCATGAGATTCGCACCGTCGGGTACCTGGAGTACGACCAGGAGCGAATGGTCACGGTGACCACGAAGTACTCCGGCTGGGTGGAGAAGGTCTATGTCAATTACGTCGGCGAGCCCGTGAGGAAAGGGCAGCCGCTTTTCGAGATCTACTCGCCGGAGCTCATTCAGACCGAGCAGGAGCTGCTGTCGGCGATCGACTACTCGAGAAAGCTCGAGAACTCGAGCGATGACGTGCGGCGCAGGGCCCAGGCTCTGCTCGATGCAGCGCGAACCCGCCTGTCCTATTGGGATGTCTCTGCCGAGCAGATAGCTCGCCTTGAAGAGACCGGTGAGATCGTACGCACTCTCAAGGTCGTGGCGCCGTCGAGTGGCTTGGTGATGAAACGTATGCCCGGACTCGAGGGGATGGCCGTCAAGCCGGGAATGGAGGCGTATCACATCGCTAATCTGTCGTCGCTTTGGCTGTCGGTGGAGATCTTCG
>JBHHWO010000197.1:0-6954 GCA_046756565.1 Thermoanaerobaculia bacterium
AGGATAGAGCTTGTGAACCGCTGACGACGACCACCCTCATCCGTCCGCCGGTCATTGACCCGCGGGGCTGACACCTCCACCGTGCCGCTGCCCATGGTCACTTTCCGGCGCCGAGCGCGGCCGTTGCGCACCACCTGGGCGTGGCCTCGCTCGTCGCGCTCCGCTCGGTGGCGCTCGACGTAGGCCATCACTTCCGCCTCCAGCGCCGCCACGAGCATCCGGCGGGCGCCCTCGCGAGCCAGCTCGTCCAGGTCCGTGGGAAGCGCCCCTAGCTCGTCGGGGTTATCTTCGACGATCCTCAGCATGGCGGTGGCTCCCTTTCTCCCGGCATGGCAGCCGGGGCAGCCTCTCGAATCTCAAGAAGGATATGGCGGCGTTCTCACCTGAGCCGACCGGGCCACCAGCCGCTCCGCGGCCAGCCGTCGATCCACAACTTCTGGTTATACCTCGGTGCCGGCGATTTCTGCAGGAACCTTCTCTTGTGGTCTCTCGGGGCTCGGGTGAGTACCCTTCGGGTTGCAGCGAGCTGCCGATTGCGGCGCCCCAAGGCGTCGTCGAAGGTCCAGCGCTTCGTATCAGTCCGGCGCGAAGAACTCCGCCGACTTCGGCACTCCGACCAAACAGCCATCGCCGCCGCAGCCTAGGATCGGCCAGCCCAGGCGATCGTTGGCCCGCTTACCTAGCTTGCGTGCCAGCACGTCGTTGCTCGCCGGCGAGAAAATGGTCAGCCCGCCGCGACGGTTGCGACGCGGGCGATCTCCATCGAGGAACAGCGAGCTGGCGGCGACGCCGAGCAGGCTGCCGTCACGGCGGTCGATCACCGCCGCGACGCCCATGCCGAGCCACTCGCCCTCGACCTCACCGTCCCAGCGCCGCAGCAGAGACAGGTCGACGCCTGAGTAAGCGAAGACCGCTCCGGTGTCCTTGCCGGCGTCCGAATCGGCCAAGGGAGCGCCGACCAGGACGTCTCTCACCCCGTCACCATTGATGTCGCCGGTGGCTGCCGAGAAGCCGAACAGGACAGCGCCGCGCGGCCGCTTGATCCGCCCCAGCACACGGCCGTCGGCACCGGAAAGGAAGACGACCCGGCCTCGCGTCTTGCCGTCCATGCTGCCGGGCGCGCCGACGAGGAGATCGGGAAACCCGTCGTCGTTGAGGTCGGGGATGGTGCGGAGCACGTAGCCCAGGTACTGGCGGCGCTTCGACCCAACGACGGTCCAGAACCGCTCCCCGGTGCGCGAGTCGAACCGGTGGACGGCACCGGCCGCAGCGCGCGAGCCTCTCCGCTGGCCTGGAGCGCTGGCGGCGAAAGAGCCGAAGAAGCTCGTACCCTCTTCGATCTCGAGCGGCGCCAGCTTCCAGCCGAGGCGGGAGTCGCGAGTCCCTTCCAGCCGTAGGCGCTCGACGAGAGCTCCCCCCCGCTCGTGCAGAATCACGACGGCGGCGGGAGGAGAACCGCTGGCGGCGGTGCCCGGCGCCCCGATCGCCCAGTGCACGGCGTCGGCGCCGTCGACGTGGCCTATGTCCATCAGCGCCTCGCCGAAGCGCTCGACCGGTCCGCCGGCGATTTCGTCGCCGTCGATCGAGAACAGGAAGTTTCCGACGATGCGCGCGTTGCCCAAACAGTCGTAGGCGGCAATGCGACCGACCGAGCGGCGGGCACCGGGTCCGCCGACCAAGCAGCCCCCCCCGAAGGTGGAAGGCAGCACGTCTGCGCCCAGATCGCTGCCGAACTCGTCCCCCCGAACCGAGCCGCGCTGACGGGCGCCGATCGAGCCGTCCATCGTCACCTCCACGAGCTCGCCCTTCTTGGCCGCTCCCCGGGCCACGGTTCCTGTTCCGACCAGGAGAGTGACCGTGGTGATGAGTGCGGCGACGCGTCGGCGGGCGTCTCTCGATGTGTGCTGCATGGGAGCCTCCGCTCTCAGGGGGTCGCCTTGGCGCTCGATCACACCTGCGGTTTGCCGGACATGCTGCCGGCTCCTGTCGAGAGGGAGATCCAGCCTACGAACGCCGTGCCTGCTCTTGTTTGAACTTCAATTTCCACGAGACTCAAGACGCGTCCTGCCACTCAGAGGAAGGGCCGAAAGTCCTAAGGCCACTTCTGGACGCTACGGTGACACAGGTCGGGGGATCTCGTCCACGTGTTCGTGAAGTAAACGGAGAGATCCTCTTCTTCCCTCCACGCGATCTCGAAGACCTCCTCGAACGAGTGACGGCTTTGTTTCGTGAGGGTCAGGCGGGCTCGGATGCCGCGACCGTTTTCGATCTCTTCGGTCACGCAGACGAGCCGTCCGGTCTCCCTGCTGCAAACGTACCGGAGGGTGAATCCCTCGATGTTGAAAGAGCGAAGAACCAGCTTGTTGCGCTCGCCATCCACGCTGAAAATCCCGATCTCTTCATGGTTGTCCCCTTCAGGGCTCTTCTCCTGTGGCAGTCTCACGGAGGAATGCTTCATGACGAGAAACCGGCCCCCTAGCACGAGTTCGTAATGGCGTTTTCCGGTTCCCGTGCCCAGCCTTCCGTCGATACTTCCGTTCCATTCCCCGGCTAGGAATCGCAGCGGCTCCCAGGGATCCGTGGAAGCGCTTTCCTCGGCCGCACCGGGAAGATCGGAGCCGACGAAGACAAACATCGTGAAACACGCGAGCGTGAACGATCTCAGAGTGCCCATGGGATTCCTCCTTCGAGAGAACGGGGGTAGCCAGATGCCGACAGCGTGAGAGTCTACGCCGGAGCGGGCGTCCCGGGATTGTAGGAATCCGACAGCTCAGCTGGTCTCCCGATAGCAGACGCGTTCAGGTGAGCCGAAGGCTGCCGTGTCGGCAAGGTGAAGTGCCCAGATGACCCAGACATAGGGCCGGTAGCGGTCACCGTGGCGTGAACTCGCCGTAACGTGAGTTGTCCATGCCGGGGATCATGTCAACCGCGAAGGACCGCATTACGTGCTGTTACGAGCCTGTCGATGCGGGCGCATTGCCGTTCGAGATGTTGATGAACAAGCGCCACTCTCCGGCTCGGCGCCGCCATACGCCGACGTACTTGCCCTCATACACCTGCCGCGGCTTGAGCGTGTCAGGCGTGAATCGGTACGAGCCACGCACGACCGCGAGATCGCCGGAACTCGCCACCGTAATCTCCTCCGGCGCGAAATGATGCGCGAAGCGAGGAAGTCGCTCGATGAGGCTCTTGTAGAAGGCCCGGATGGAGTCTCGACCCACCAGTGGCAACATGTCCGGCAGTAACTCCTGTGCATCGGGGGCGTAAACGGCCATCATGCCGGCAAGATCGCGACGGGAAGCGGCGGCGAGCCAGGACTCGTTCAGCGATCGGATGTGAGTGGCTGCGTTGTCGGCCGTGCCTGGAGGCATGGGTTCGCAGCCTATAGCGAGAGCCCGGACGAGCACCAGGGCGGCATTATCTGGAGGACGCTCAGAAGCGTTCCAAACGGCAAGTACCAAAGACCAAGAACCGCGCAAACGAGCATCCCGAACCGAGCCCAAGGCAACCCCAACGCGAAGCAGAGCATGACTACGAGCCACGCGATTCCGAGAGCGAGGTGAATCGATTTCATCAACGTCGATCGCGGCTCGATCCCGACCGCGGACATGACCTCGGCCCATGGCCCAAGCCGACCAGCATGGTGGCCCGATCTTGGAGTGATGTAGTCCCCCACGACCAGCGCACGACCACCATCGAAAGCCAGCCAGCCGCTCTCGATCAACGCCAAAGCCAACACAACCCAGCCGAGCCAATGCATCGTGGCGCGTCCTCCTGCTGCATGCGGGTTCTTTTGACAGCCTCCTGTCATTGACTGGTCGTTCCGGTGGTTGCGTGGTGGTGCTGAGTCAGCGAACCCGTCGGGTCTATGCCTGAAGCCAAGTGCTGTGTTGGCGGCATCGTCGGTGCTGTGGTTAGGAGCCGGCTCCGCGAGCCTGAGAAAGTAATCGACCCTCCTCAACCCAGCGTTCTCCGTCGATATCGACCGTGGCGTCGATGAAGAAGTTCCAGCGGCTGTATTCGCCTTCGACGTCGCCTCCCAGGTCACTGTTCTGGCCTAGAGACAGGCGAACGACACCTGCGCCGTACCCGTAATAGGGGACCCATGGATCGTCCTCGGGTACCGCCAGGTGGGGATTGAAACCTAGCGCGAAGGCGCGCAAATGACGAGCCGCGTCACCGCCGTTTCTCAGTTCGTCCCTGACAGCGTCTTCATTCCCGGCCGCTGAAATCGCTGTGACTTTGCCCCGCGAGAAGACCAGGCGTGGCGCGCGTACAAACTCACCGCTCCAATAGGAATCGGGAAATACGATCACGCCCTCAACCGTGGGCTCTAGCGGGGCAAAGCGCACGGCACCCGCCGGAATCTCGATCTCCCGATCCACCAAAAGGCGTGCCTGGGTGGCGCGGTTCGCCGAAGCGTCACCATCCTGAATAGTCACCGGGCGCTCTCCCCCAACCCGGAACCTGATGTCTGTACCCGCAGGCGTCGTGACGTGCAGTTCCCCGCGTCGAGCCGCCTCCGCGAAGTGGCGCTGCTCCTCAGCCAGGCTGTGATGGTCCGTATTCAAAACGGCACGTACGTAGGTATCGTCCAATCGCGCGGTGACCGGAAGCTGCTGCCCCGAGAGTGAATATCCACCCAGCCAATGGAAGTGCACGATGCGCCCATGCCCGCTCCGTAAGACGTCTTGAGCGGCAAGATAGGCCGATTGGTTCGGCCAGGCCCCGGGGAGCGCGACTAGCGCATCCGCGCCACGCACGATCTCGGCCATGGCTTCGCGACTTTGCGTAAACCCGCGTGTTACGCGCTGGCGATCCCAACCCCGCGGAAAGGGCTGGGGCAGGACTTGTAGGCAGCCAAGATTGATCCCGCCGGCCTTCATCACCTCGTAGCGCAGGTGCGGCACGATTTCCTGAAACCGGGTCGGATGACACAACAACAGGACCTTCTCTCGCGGCTTCAGCGCCAAACGCTCGACGATCTTTCTTGCCAAGGCCCGATAGGGTGGCTGGCCGACCTTCAGCAGCGGGCCAAGGGGTCCCAGCGGATCGATTGCCGGCGGCGCCGCTCCGTTCGCCCAATAGGTAAGCGCGGCCCAATAGAGCTCGAGATGCTCTTCGATCGCCCGCTCACTCCAATCTTCGTGAAACCTGTCAGAAGGCTCATGAATCCGACCCCCCATACGCCCGTATCGTTCTTTCAGTTCCTCGACGGTCATGCCTTTGGCCCGAAACTGCGATCCTCCCCATAACGTCAGCCCCGGAATGCCGCGGGCCATGAATTCGACCGTGTCGAAACTGAAGTGAAGGCTCGGCTGCCATCCGGCCACGCTGATCACCTTGTCCAGGGGCTGTGCCAGAGCCGCGAGGATATGCTCTGCTGACGTCGCCCTCACGGGTAGAATGCGAAAATCGCCCGTCGGCCAGACCACTGCGAGACCGTCCAGGTTGAGATTGAGCACCGTCTCTTCGATTGGGTACGCGGGATGCTCCAGGTAATACCGTGCTCCAATCTGCTCGAAGTCGGATTCTTCAGCAGCCGTTGCTACGAATACGACGTTGCGCTGCGCACCCGCTGATTTGAGGGCGTCAGCCAGAAGAATAAGCCCGGCAACGCCCGAGGCGTTGTCTTTGGCGCCGTTGTAGATCGCGTCGCCGGTGTCGTCGGGTGTGCCGGTTCCAAGATGATCCCAATGGGCGGTAACGACGACCGTTCCTTTTTCTCCATCGGTGCCCGGCACGACGCCAACGATGTTGGACGAGGAAAAGCGTCTCACGGCCTGTGTGAACCTCGCCTTCGCCGATACGCCCAGATCCCATGCCTCGAATTCCGGCTGTACAGCTTTCGCCACAGCGGCCTCGTAAGAGGTACCCGCAGCGGCCAAGACCTGTCCGGAAGCCTTCGGCGAGAGCCATCCGATGACTGCAAGGGGATGGCCGCGACCCCATCCGCGCTGAACGAATTCCAGTGCCCATTCTGCTGCGGTGTCGTTGAACCGCTCCTCGTGGCCAGGTTCCATCAGAAAGAGCACGCCGGCAGCGCCTTGAATACGCGCCTCTTGCAGCTTGTTTTCGTCTCGGCCGTAATAGCTGGCGCCGCCCCCGGGCAAGTCGCCTTGGGCGGCCTCGGGGACGTCGGGAAGCATGAGCAGGATCTTTCCGGCTACCGCGCGATCTCCGTAGGCGTCCCATCCGTATTCGGGTGCGGACATTCCGTATCCGGCAAAGACGACCTCGCCGGTCACTTCGCACTTACTGCAACTAACGAGCTCGGTGCGAATCGTGAAATCCTGATCGGTGAACGTGGGCGTAGTATCGGCGCCCCAAAGCTCGAGCCCCAGGCTGTCGGTCTCAATGACCGAACCGAACAGCGGAACATTCTGTCGATAGGTTTCGGTGCCAGGGCGAAATCCCAGGCCGATCCTCTCGAATTGCGCCTCGACATAGGCTGCCGCGAGCCGCCCACCTTCGGTGCCCGTCGCCCGGCCCTCCAATTCGTCGGAGGCGAGATAGCGCACATGGTCTTTGACAGCACCGCCGGAGAATTCTGGTGTCGCCTTCGGGTTGCCAGCCTCTTTCTGGGCCCACAGCGCCAACGGCCAGGCGAAGAGGAGACACCCGACGAGGAGACCGAACTGCCGTCCACGACCAGGCTCTCTCTCACCCTCTTGCATAGAACAGCTCCGCAAAATCCGTGTTCAAAGCCTTCACAACCACAAACCCATTCCATGCTCCTCCTATGACCGAGGGGCTCGATGAACGCGCGGTTCCAGGAGAGTGGGTCAAATGCATCTCTTCTTTTCCGCGTCGAGTTTTGAGCACTGAAGGTCCGCAATCTGTGGCTGCCCTGCGGCTGTTGATCATGCTTCCTCCAACATAGTGGACCGCACCTGCTTGCCCCTTACTGAGGATCGTTCGGTTCCTCATGTGATTTTGGGCACTGGTTTCTAG
>JBHHWO010000198.1:0-6940 GCA_046756565.1 Thermoanaerobaculia bacterium
CAAGACCAAGAAGCGCAAGACCAAGAAGAAGGCCACGAAGCGCAAGACCAAGAAGCGCAAGACCAAGAAGAAGGCCGCAAAACGCAAGACCAAGAAGCGCAAGACCAAGAAGCGCGCCACCAAGAAGAAGGCCGCTCGTAAGCGCAAGTAGCCCGACCCGGTCTTTCGACGGGTCAGAGATCCACGCCCGCGGGTCCTCATGGACCCGCGGCTTTTTTTGGAGGCGCAACCAGCTAGGGCGGCGGCTGGTTTTGGCGTATGCTCTGCCTTCGATGAGGACCCTTGGCGGCATTCTTCTGCTGGGCCTCTCGGTGGCCCTCCTGGCCTGCCAGCCCGGGCCCCGGGCGGCTTCCGAGGCCGCCGGCGCGGCGGCGCAAGTGATGCAATTCGAGCTCGCGTCGCTAGACGGTCGCCGGCTGCGGCCCACGGATCTTGCCGAAGAGCTCGTGCTGATTGATTTCTGGGCGACCTGGTGCGCTCCGTGCCACCTGCAGGCGGACATCCTGGCGAAGCTCTACCCTGAGCTCAGGGCAAGGGGGGTCGAGTTCCTGGCGATCAGCCTTGGGGAGCCCGAGGCGCTAGTGCGCGAATTCGTCGCCAAACGGCCCTTCGCGTATCCGGTCCTCGTCGATCCCAAGGACCAGGTGGCGACCGAATACGGTATCTTTGTCCTCCCGACGGTAGTGCTCCTGGACCGTGAAGGCACCATCATGTACCAGCACGAGGGAATCTCCACGGCCGAGCGATTGATGTCCGCGGTGGACGAGATCCTCGAGAACCGGCGGCCGGCCGGCCGGCTCTAGGGAGGTAGGAGTCGCGCCGGGGTCAGCGGATCTTCGAAAGTGGTCAACATTCGAGAGTTTTCGGTCAAGTGCGGGAGTTGCGGGACCTATCAGACCCTCAGTGCCTTCCGGCGAGAAGGCGACTACAACGTGTATAGCTACGAGTGCGAGAACGACATTTGCGACGCCGAGGTGACCAGGACCCTGGTCGAAGTGCTGCGGGAAGTGGACGAGTTCGCCAATCGCGACCCGAACTGGCGTGGCGGCGGCCGGCACGGAGCTCATGGCGATGAACCCAGCGGGGATTAGGAGAGTATGACTACGACAGTTCACATTGTGGGGACCGGGACGATCGGCGAGCCCTTGATCGGCTTGTTCGCCGACTTCGGCGCAAAGATGGGCGTGGAAGAAGTGACCTTCCATAAGAGGACCCCCCTCGAGACCGACCGGGCGCGGATCCAACATCTGATGAAGAGAGGCGCCAAGCTGGCGGTGGATCCGGAGCGGCGAGCCGATTTTAAGGCTCTCGGCCACGATCCCAGCTACGAGGCGAGTGAGGCGATCGAACGCGCGACAGTGGTCATCGACTGCACTCCGGCAGGCAACGAGAACAAAGCTCTCTACTACGAGAACATCTCGGGACCCAAGGGGTACTTGGCGCAGGGTAGCGAGTTCGGCTTCGGCAAGCCCTATGCGCGAGGCGTCAACGACGAGTCCCTGGTCGAGGGCGAGGATCGTTTCCTCCAGGTGGTCTCCTGTAATACGCACAACATCACGACGCTGATCAAGACCCTGTGCCACGACGGCGATTCCTACTCCCTCGAGCAGGGCAACTTCGTCTGCATGCGCAGGGCGAACGATGTCACCCAGACCGGCTCCTTCATTCCCGCGCCCTCCTTGGGAGCTCACAGCGACGCCGAGTTCGGCACCCACCATGCCCGTGACGCCCACTACGTGTTCGAGACTCTCGGCCAGGATTTCGACCTGTTTTCGAGCGCGGTCAAGCTCAATACGCAGTACATGCACTCGATCTGGTTCCGAATGGCCTACTCCCGCGACACCTCGGTGGAAGAGGCCGTCGACCGGCTGCGCGCGAACCGGCGCGTTGCAGTGACCAACAAGCAGCAGACCAATGTGGTGTTCAGCTTCGGCCGCGACCACGGCTATTACGGCCGGATCCTCTCCCAAACGGTGGTGTCGCTGCCGACACTGTCGGTGCGAAAGCAGCGCGAGCTCTACGGTTTCTGCTTCACGCCTCAAGACGGCAACTCACTGCTGTCGTCGGTCGCCGCGGCGCTCTGGTTGATCGATCCCGAGCCGGCTTCGGTGGCCAACCGCCTCGAGCCTCTTCGTCAGTGGCTCTACCAGGAGGTTTGAGCTCCCTCTGAGGCTCGCCGCGCCGGGGGTCTGAAAGCGAGGTATGCGCGGCGTTGCTTTCACCTTCGACGGCCTCCGGATCCAGGGGGCTTCGCGTGCCGGTGACCAGAGCTGGTTCAGGGTCGATCCGCCCGGGCTGGCGCTCGACGTCGGTAGGGGAGCCGAGCCCCTCGTGGGTACGCCCTGGATTTTTGTTACCCACGGCCACCTGGACCACTCGCTTGGACTGCCGTGGGTGCTCACCCAGAGAAAGCTCCAGGGTCTGGGCGCCGCGACGGTCTTCTGTCCCGAGCAGATCGCCGAAGATCTCACTGAGCTCGTCCGGACGGCCGGTCGGCTCGACGGCGCCGAGCTCGATGCGGAGGTGGTCGGGCTCCTGCCCGGCGACCGGCGCGAACTCGCGAAGGGGCTCCTGCTGGAGGTCTTTGCCACTCAGCACACGGCTTCGACCCTGGGCTGCCATCTCATTGGTCGACAGAAGAAGCTCAAGCCCGAGCTCGCCGGCGCGCCGAGCGCTGAAATCGCGAGCCTTCGGCGGGCCGGCAAAGAGATAGCCCTGGAACGCGAGACCCTGTGGCTGAGCTATTGTGGCGACACCGGCCCAGAGATCTTCGCCTCCGAGCCGCGTATCTTCGAGGCCGAGATCCTGCTCATCGAGTGCACATTCATGGGAGCTGAGACCCGAGATCATGGCCGGCGGTTCGGGCACCTGCATCTAGAGGACTTTGTGGAGAATGCCGAACGGTTCACCAACAGGGCGATCGTGCTCACCCACCTGAGCAGGCGGCACCGGCTGGCGGAGCTCGAGCACGCCGTCTCCCGCGATCTCCCGGACCTGGCCGAGCGTATCCGATACATCGTCGGCGATCGGACCTGATAATGGACCGGCCGCCTGAGGGCGATCCGATGGTCGAGCTCTCCGGACTCGATGAGCTGACACTCGACATCGAGAAGCTGGTCGCCGGTGGCGACGGGCTCGGGCGGTACAAGGGAATACCCGTGTTCGTTCCACGCGCGGCGCCGGCCGACCGGCTCCATGTCCGGATTACCGAGAGGAAGCCACACTACGCTCGCGCCGAGATCCTCGAGGTTCTCGAAGCAGGTCCTGACCGGCGAGAGCCACCGTGCAGTCACTACGCGGCGTGCGGGGGCTGTGGCCTCCAGCATCTCGAAGACCGGGCTCAGGTGGAGCTGAAGGTGGAGGCGGCGCGCGAGGCTCTGACTCGATTGGGCAAGTTCGAGATAGAGGTGCCCGAGCGTGTGGTTGCCGGCGATCCATGGCATTATCGGTTGAGAACCCAGCTGCAGCTGGATGGGGAGCCCGGATCGGCGCGAGTCGGCTATTTCGGTAGAGCCAGCCACGAGCTGGTGCCGATTCGCGAGTGCCCGATTCTCGTCGAGCCGCTCGAGCGTTTTGCCGTCGATCTCGCGAGGAGCTTGGCGGTGAGGGTGCCGAAGCGGCTCGACGTGACGGTGGGCGGCCGCGGCGAGCTCTCATGCGGGCCGGTTCTCCCCGGCCTTCCCGGTGGCTCGGTGTCGCGGCGGGTTGGCGATCACACCTACCAGTACGACGCGCGCACTTTCTTTCAGGCCCATGCTGGGCTGCTGGGCGAACTGGTAGAGGCCGTCGTCGGCTCAGACCGAGGGCAGGCGGCGTGCGACCTCTACGCCGGCGTCGGCCTATTCTCATTGCCGCTGGCGAGCCTCTTCGGCCGCGTCAGCGCGGTGGAAGGCGATCGGATCGCCGCTAGATACCTGCGCAAGAACCTCCAAGGCGCCCGAGCGTCGAACGTCACAGTGGAAGCGTGCAGCGTCGAGTCCTGGATAGCCGAGGCGCCCGATGTGTTCGACCGGGTGATAGTGGATCCGCCCCGAGCGGGGCTGAGTCGGCACGTCAGGGGCTCGCTCAGGCGGTTGCGTCCGTCCCGCCTCACCTATATTTCGTGCCACCCGGCGGCGCTGGCCAGGGATCTCTCCTCGTTGGCGCGGGACTTCTCGCTCGAGAGCCTCGCCTACGTTGATCTCTTTCCCCAGACCGGCCATCTGGAGATCGTCGCGCAGCTGCGCGCCGCCGGCTGAGCCGATCAGGCCGAGAGTCGCTGAGCGAGGACTTTCTCGACCTCGCCCGCTTCGGGAAAGCGCCCGGTACTTTTCTTCGAGTAGATGTTTTCGCCGTCGAAAGCGACTTCAAAGACGCCGTCTCGTCCCTTGATAAGCTCGGCGCTCTCGCCGAACTGCTTCTCTATTTCGTCTGCCAAACTGGCAGCTCGTGGCTCGTAGTTTCAGACTACGCAATACTCGATGGTGACTCGGGCCATGGTTCCTCCGCGGCGGAGTATAGCCGGTCCGCAGCGCCCGTTGCGATATCCTTACGGGCTCCACGAGACGGGAGGCCATTATGTCGAGTGTCGAGATAGCCCAGCAACCGAGCCGCACCGACGCGCCCGAGAGCAGCGACAAGGTTCGGAGGATTGCAGCTCACGTGCGCGGTCTGCTGGTGGAGCTCGGGCTCGACCCCGAGGACCACAACCTCAGGCGCACGGACGAACGAGTGGCCAGGATGTACCTGGAGATGTTCAAAGGCCTCGACGAGGCCGCCGAGCCCTCGGTGACCACCTTTCCAAACGAGGAAGAGTATTCGCACATGGTGATGGAGAAAGACATCCCGTTCTATTCCATGTGCGCGCATCACCTGGTCCCCTTCTACGGCAAGGCCCACATCGCCTACATCCCGGAGGAACGGATCATCGGGTTGTCAAAGTTTGCGCGCATCCTCGACTTCTACGCGCGCCGTCCGCAGCTCCAGGAGCGGCTCACCGAGCAGGTGGTGTCCTACTTCGAGCGTGAGCTCAAGCCACGGGGCGCGATGGTGGTCATCGAGGCGCGCCATCTGTGCGTCGAGATGAGAGGCGTCCGAAAGCCCGGAGTCATGACCGTGACCTCCGCGCTGAGGGGGGCTTTTCACGACCGGGCGGTTCGGGAGGAGTTCCTTGATCTGCTCCGGCGGTAGGAGCGGCGAGCGAACTGGGGCGACCAGTCCCCTGGCTCTGACGGCCCTGGCCGTCGCCCTGGCGCTCCTGGCTACGCCCGGCCAGGCTCGCAAGGAGCGCGATCGGACTCCCGAGGATCTGATGAACGTCCTTTTGAGCCCCGGTCTCTCGCAGTGGCTGCTCGGAGCGGTGTCGCGGATCGCGTCCGAAGAGGAGATCCGGGCCTTCTTACAGCTCACCGACGATCGGGCCGCCAACGAGTTCATTGATGCCTTCTGGAGCAAGCGAATCGATCCGGACGAGCCGTGGCCCGGGAAGGGAGTGCGTGACGTGTTCGACGCCCGTGCGGAGGAGGCGGATAGACTCTTCGCGGAAGGAATCCAATTGGGGCGTAGGACAGACCGGGGAGTGATCCACATACTCTTCGGCGAGCCCGAGAAGCGGACCTATGTCCAGGAGGAGGGCCGCCGGAGGCGGACTGTCGAGATCTGGGCCTACGATCGTGCCGAGGTACTCGGTCTCGACGGGACGCGACCGAAGGCCGAATACTATTTCGCCAAGGAAGGCGAAGCGACGGTCTTTACTCAGCGTCCCAGGCGGCCGAATCAGATTCCCCAGGGGCGGATTCCGTAGGACAGGGTGGCGGTGACGGCATCGAAAGGCGAGATCCGTGCTGTTTTCCGGGGCAGCGGCATCTCCATCCCCGAGGTCGAAGTCGACAACCATATGCTGGCGCGGGTTCTCGATACCAGTGACGAGTGGATCAGGGCGCGTAGCGGCGTAGTCACTCGTTACTACGTCGAGCCGGGTGTCGGTTCGTCCGAATTGGGTGTTCGGGCGGCCGAAGGGGCCTTGGAGGACTCGGGTATCGCCGCCGAAGAGATCGACTACATCGTGTGCGCAACCATGACTCCGGACCACTACTTCCCGGGCTCCGGGACGCTTATCCAAGAAGGCCTCGGCATCGGGCCGAGGCCGGCGATCGACCTCAGACAGCAGTGCGCCGGATTCGCCTATGGCCTGCAGATGGTCGACGCGTTGATTCGAAGCGGCCAGGCCCGGACCGTGCTACTGGTGGGCTGCGACGTACACTCGGCGCTGACTCCGTTTCGGGAGGCGTCCTGGCGAGTTCTTGTTGGGCGAGGAGCCGCCTCCGGTCCCCGAAGCCGAGTTCGAATGGAACTCGAGATTCCGCCATCTGGTCGTTCTCTTTGGTGACGGAGCCGGAGCGATGGTGTTCCGAGCCGAAACCGGCTCGGATCGTGGAATCCTGGGCAGTCGGCTGCGGGGCGACGGTAGCGAAAAAGAGATCCTCTACGTGCCCGGTGGAGGCTCGGCCTCGCGGCCCTTCGTGGATGCGGAGATGATCGCTTCCGATCGAACCGTGCCGGTAATGGACGGACGCAAGGTCTTCAAGCTGGCAGTGACCCGCATGCCGAGAGTGACGCGCGCGAATTGCTGGAAGAGCACGAGCTCTCGATCGACGACGTCGATCTCCTGGTCATGCACCAAGCGAAGCTGCGGATCAACGAAGCGGCCCAGAAGGCGTTGTCGCTACCCGACAATCGCGTACACAACAACATCCAGCGCTACGGCAATACGACCTCGGCGACGTTGCCGATCTGCTTTCACGAGGCCCGCGAGAGCGGCAAGGCTCCGGCAGGCTCTCTGGTGGCGTTCACCGCCTTGGGAGCCGGGCTCCACTGGGGAGCGGTTCTGATGCGCCTCTGATCGGAAGCTAGTGTCCCGTGCGGCAAGTTCCTTTACATTCGAGCGGTGCTGCATTCCGCT
>JBHHWO010000199.1:0-6903 GCA_046756565.1 Thermoanaerobaculia bacterium
TCGTTCTACTCGATCGGCTACATGCGCTCGCTCGAGGAGCACGCCCAGACCCGCTACTTCGCCTGTTTCGCCCTTGCTCTGTCGGCCACTCTCGGCGTCGCTTTCTCGGCGAACCTGTTCACGATGTTCCTGTTCTACGAGGCCTTGACCTTGGTCACCTACCCCCTCGTGGGTCACAAGGAAACCGCCGAGGCAAGGGCTGGCGCCCGCAAGTACGTGATCTATCTGCTGGGCGCCGCCAAGGTCTTGCTGCTTGCCGCGATCATATTGACCTACAACCTGACCGGGACTCTGGACTTTCGCGCGGGCGGGATCCTCCCTGGCGCAAGCCTCGCCGAGCAGCCGACGCTCCTGCTCATTATCTTCGCGCTCTTCCTGTTCGGATTCGCCAAGAACGCGGTCATGCCGCTTCATAGCTGGCTTCCGGCCGCCATGGTGGCGCCGACTCCGGTGAGCGCACTGCTGCACGCGGTCGCCGTGGTCAAGACCGGAGTCTTCTGCACGGTTCGAGTGTTTCTGTTCGTCTTCGGCGCCGACGCCCTGCGCGAGCTCGGTGCCGATCACCTGGGCGCGGCTGCCGCCGCGGTGACGATCTTGGTGGCATCGCTCCTGGCGCTCAGCCAGGACAACTTGAAAGCTCGATTGGCCTTCTCCACGGTGAGCCAGCTCTCCTATATCGTCCTGGGCGCAGCACTCTTGAACCCCAGTGGGGTCTTGGGCGGGGTCGCGCACATCACCAACCACGCGGTCTCGAAGATCACCCTCTTCTTTTGCGCCGGCTCGATCTACGTCTCCACGCACAAGACCGAGATCAGCCAGCTGTCCGGCCTGGCCAGGCGAATGCCCTGGACGATGGCGGCATTCAGCCTCGCCTCGTTGAGCATCGTGGGCATTCCGCCGACCAGCGGTTTCGTCTCCAAGTGGAACCTCGCCCTCGGCACGGTAGACGGGCCAAGCTATGTCTTGTTGGGGGTCCTTCTGGTCGGCTCGCTTCTGAGTGCGGCCTATCTCGGCCCGGTCATCTACAAGGCCTACTTCGAAGAGGAGACCGGCCCCAGCGAGTCTGCGAGCGACCAGTCTTCGGCCGACGACGTTCGCGAGGTGCCGTGGATGGTCGCGCCTCTGGTGATCTGCGCCGCCGGTAGCCTGCTTCTGGGCTTGTTCCCGGGCCCGGTCCTGGAGCTGGCCGGAAGGGTGATGCCGTGAGCTTCCTCGAGAGACAGCTCGAGGACCCCGTCCGTTTCGCCTGGATCAGGCGGGCCTTCTACGTCGGCCTGGCCCTGGTAGCCCTGGCGGAGATCGTTCTGCCGTTGGTCTTCCAGGACGGGCACCCTCACTTCCCGTTCGAAAGCTGGCCGGCCTGGGGCTCGCTCTACGGATTGATCTCCTGCGTGGCGATCATCCTCGTCTCCAAGCTCCTCGGAAAAGTCTGGCTCATGCGCCGCGAGGACTACTATGACTCCTGAGTGGGTCCACCCCGGGCTCCTGCTCATCCTGGGCGCCTGGGTCGTGCCGTTCCTCAAGGGTCCGGCCAAGCGGGCCGCCATGCTGGCGCTGCCCGCCGCGGCTATCGCCGCGTGCTGGCTCTCGACGCCGGGGACCTACGGCATCGTGACCTTCCTCGGCCAGGAGCTGGTCTTCGGCCGGGTGGACAGCTTGAGCCTGGTCTTCTCCTACGTCTTTTCGATCATGGCCTTGCTGGGGATGGTCTACGCGCTCCATGTCGACGACGACTCCCAGCACGTGGCCGCGTTGACCTACGCCGGTGGGGCGCTCGGGGTAACTTTCGCCGGCGACTTCCTCTCACTCTATGTCTTCTGGGAGCTTCTGGCGGTCTCGTCGGCGCTCTTGGTGTTTCTTCGCCGTGAACGGCCGGCGGTGGCGGCCGGGTTCCGCTACCTTCTCGTGCACGTCTTGGGTGGGCTTCTTCTCCTGGCCGGGATTCTGCTCCATTGGTCGGAGACCGGGTCGCTCGCCTTCGGCGACATGGGGGCGTTCTCGGGCGGCCTGGCCTGGGCACTGATCCTCGCCGCCTTTCTGTTGAACGCAGCCGTTCCGCCGTTGGGGGCGTGGCTTCCCGACGCCTACCCCGAGGCCACGGTCACCGGCGCGATCTTCATGACCGCCTTTACGACCAAAACCGCGGTCTACGTCCTGATCCGCGGTTTCGCTGGAACCGAGCTTCTGGTCTGGCTTGGGGCCGTGATGGCGATCTACGGTGTCGTGTACGCGGTTCTCGAGAACGACGCGCGCCGGCTTCTCGCGTACCACATCGTCAGTCAGGTCGGCTACATGGTCTGTGGCGTCGGCATCGGAACCGCGCTTGCGACCAACGGCGCCACCGCCCATGCCTTCGCGCACATCCTCTACAAAGCGCTCCTGTTCATGGGCGCCGGCGCCGTCCTGCAGATGACGGGCCTGAGAAAGCTGAGCGACATGGGGGGGCTCTACAAGACCATGCCGGTGACCCTCGGCCTCTACATGGTGGGCGCCTTCGCGATCTCGGCGGTGCCGCTCTTCAGCGGCTTCGTGAGCAAGTCGATGGTGGTCTCGGCCGCCGGCGAGGAGCACCGGGCGGCGATCTTTCTCATGCTCACCCTGGCCTCGGCCGGAACCTTCCTGCACACGGGCCTGAAGCTCCCGTACTACATGTTCTTCGGCCGTGACACGGGCGAAGCCCGACCTTCTCCCCGCTCTCGTACCGAGCCGCCCCGGAACATGCTCGCGGCGATGGGTCTGGCCGCGGCGGCCTGCGTCGTGATCGGTGTCTTTCCCGGCCTCCTCTACCGGCACCTTCCGCACCCGGTGGACTACGTCCCGTACACCCTGGCGCACGTCACCAGCACTCTCGGAATCCTGGCCTTCACGGCGCTCGGCTTCTTTCTGCTCCTGAAGCACCTCGACCCGGAGCGCACGATCAGCCTCGACACCGACTGGTTCTACCGCCGGCCCCTGGCCAGTGTCGTCAACCGGGCTCAGGGGTCTCTGGCGAGCCTCGAGTACGGTTTCGTCGGCGAGATCTACGAGTTCGTGATCCGGCGCCCGGTCCTGGGAACGGCGGCGCTCTTGCGCAGATTCGACAGCCTGGTCGTCGACTCCACGATCGTGGGCGTGGGGCGCTCGACCCGGAGCCTCGGCGACCTTCTGAAGACTGTAGCCAGCGGCCACGCCCAGCACTACGGACTGATCATGGCGGCCGGCGTCGCGGTGCTCCTGGTTCTGGCCTTGCTCACCCTGGGGCCAGGATGACGGCCTACCCGGTGCTCTCGGTCACGACGTTTCTCCCGCTTGCGGGAGCGATCGCGATTCTGCTCGTGGGCCGTGAGCGGCTCGCGCGCTGGATCGCCCTGGCCACCACCTTGGCGACCCTCGCGGTCGCGGCTCCGCTCTTCTGGCAGCTCGACAAGACCTCGAGCGGGCTGCAGTTCGTCGAGTCGGCGGAGTGGATCCCGGGCTGGAACATCAACTACGGTCTGGGCCTGGACGGGATCAGCCTGCCCTTCGTCTTCCTCGCCGCCCTCCTGAGCGTCCTCTGCGTGGGCGCCTCGTGGACCGCGGTCTCGACGCGAGTGCGGGAGTTCTATGCCGCGCTCCTGGTCGCGGAGACGGCGATGCTCGGGCTCTTTGCCGCGTCCAACCTCTTTCTCTTCTTCATGTTCTGGGAGCTGATGGTGGTTCCCCTGTTTCTCCTGATCGGAATCTGGGGAAGCTCGGCGCGGGTCTACGCCGCGGTCAAGTTCCTGCTCTTCACCCTGGCCGGCAGCGTCCTGATGCTGGTCGGCATGATCGCGCTCCACAACTCCTGCGGCACGCTCGACTTCAGGGCGCTCACCCTCGCCCGTGAGAGCCTTTCGCCCGGGCAGCAGGCGTGGCTTTTCGCCGCCTTCCTGGCGGCCTTCGCCGTCAAGGTGCCGATGTTCCCGGTGCACACCTGGCTTCCGGACGCCCACACCGAGGCGCCGACCGCGGGGAGCGTGATCCTGGCCGGCATCCTCTTGAAGATGGGCGCGTACGGCTTCCTGCGCATCTCGCTGCCGATCCTTCCCGACGCCGTCCAGCTCTTCCTCATGCCGATGCTGGTGGTCTCCGCGGTAGCCATCGTCTACGGCGCCTATGTCACCCTGATGCAGAAGGACGTCAAGCGCTTGATCGCGTTTTCGAGCGTCAGTCACATGGGTTTCGTTACCCTGGGCATCTTCACCCTCGAGCGGAGCGGGGTGGAGGGCGCGATCCTCCAGATGGTCAACCACGGGATTGTCACTGCCGCGCTCTTCCTGTGCGTCGGCATGATCTACGAGCGCACCCACACCCGGGAGATCGCCGACTACGGTGGGGTCGCCCGGGGCGCGCCGGTCTACTCGACCCTGCTGGCCCTCTTCTGCCTGGCCGCAGCGGGATTTCCGGGCTTGAACTCGTTCGTCGGAGAGTTCCTCATCATCGGTGGCGCGTTCGAGACCCGCGCCTGGCTCGGTGCCATGGCGATCTGGGGTGTCGCCTTGGGCACGACCTACCTCGTCTGGCTCTACTACCGGGTGGTGATGGGCAAGACGAACCCGGGTCTCGAGGGTCTCGCGCTCGAGCTCGACCTGCGCGAGGTGGCGACGCTCGCGCCGTTGGCCTTGCTCGCCATCTGCCTAGGCCTCTACCCGGAGCTGGTTCTCTCCTATCTGCGGGCCCCCGTGGCCGAGCTCCTCGCCGGAGTCGTGCCGTGAGCGGCGTGTCCGTTTCCGATCTCGTCTTCGTCGTCCCGGAGCTGATTCTGGTCGGCACCGCTCTGGCGCTCATTCTCGCGGCGAGGCGGATCCGGACGTCGCCGGTGTCGGCCCCTGTAGCTGCGATTGCCACGATCGTGGCAGCCCTGGCCGCGCCTGTCGCCTCGGGCTGGCTGCTCGCACGCGGCGGCAGCACGCAGACCGGATTCGCGGGAATGATCGCCCTCGACGCCTACTCCCAGTTCTTCCGGATTCTGATCGCCGCCGCCCTGTCTCTGGTCGCGCTGCTCTCGGCGAGAAGCCTCGACAGGGAGAAGGTGCCCCGCGGCGAGTACCACGCTCTTCTCCTCCTGGCCGCGACCGGTATGACGCTCGCGGTCTCGGCGCAGGATCTCCTCGCCCTCTACCTCGGCCTCGAGCTCATGACGATCTGCTCCTATATCCTGGTCGGAATCACCACCCGGAGGCCCGTGTCGACCGAGGCCGCGATCAAATACTTCCTGATCGCCTCCTTTGCCTCGGCCCTGCTTCTCTACGGAATCAGCCTGACCTACGGCATCACCGGCGGGACCGACTTCGCCGCCGTCAGGGCGGCGTTATCGGAGCACGGCGGTCACGGTGTGCACGGAGTTGGGATCCACCCGCTCCTGTTCGTGGCCATAGCGCTGGTGGTCGCCGGAATCGCCTTCAAGATCGCGGCGGTGCCGTTTCACGCCTGGGCGCCGGACGCCTATCAGGGCGCGAGTGCGCCGGTCGCGGCATTTCTGGCGGCCGGCTCCAAGGCGGCCGGCCTGGCGGTGCTGGGACGGGTCGCGCTGGTGGCGTTCGAATCGGAAGCCCGTGTCATGTCGATCGCTCTCGTAACACTCGCGGCGCTGTCGATCGTCGCCGGCAGCATCATCGCGCTGGCCCAGACCGACATGAAACGGCTTCTGGCCTATTCCTCGATCGCGCACGCGGGCTACGCGCTCCTGGGCCTCGCGAGCGGCATGCCCGAGGGGGTCCAGGCGACCATGACTTATACGTTCTTCTACGTCTTCATGACGCTGGGGACGTTTGGCGTGGTGATTGCCCTGGGCGAGCGAGGCGAGACCCTCGACGGCTATCGGGGCCTCGCCGCGCAACGGCCTCTGGCGGGCGGCCTGATGCTTCTTTTCCTTCTGGCGCTGACCGGCATTCCCCCGACCTCCGGCTTCGTAGCCAAGTTCGTCGTGATCCTGGCCGCCGTGCGAGCGGGCCACGTCGCGCTGGCGGTCCTGGCCGTGGCTTGCAGCGTGGTGACGGCCTTCGTCTACATGCGGGTCGCGGTCTTCATGTTCATGAGAGAGCCGCAAGAGGCGGAGCCTGTGTCCTGGCCGGCGGCCGTGTCGGCAGCGCTCGCGGTCGCCGCGCTGGTCACCCTGGTCGGCGGGATCTTGCCGGGCATCGTCGCGCCATGGGCGGTGGCACCGTGATCACGGGCATCATGAGGGCCAAGCACTGGTGATATATAGATTGCTGCGAGGTCTCAAACAGTGAACGAGTACATCGGGATTCTGGTCAGCGTCGCCCTGGCCGGAGGCATCGCGGGCGCGATGGTGTTCCTCAGCTCGACGCTGGGCAAGAAGAACCCGACGTCGGTCAAGCTGGCGCCATTCGAGTGCGGCAAAGACCCCTTCTCTCTTCCGATGGGTCGATTGGCGGTCAAGTTCTATCTGACCGCGATCTTGTTCATTCTGTTCGACGTCGAGCTGGTCTTTCTCTACCCCTGGGCCGTGGTGTACCGAACCCTCGGAGCCTTGGGCCTGGTCGAGATGGGGGTCTTTCTGGCCATCCTGATGGCGGGCTTCGTGTACGCGTGGGACAACGGCGCCCTCGACTGGAAGTGATATGCCCGGAGGTGACATGCCGAACGAACCGGCGTTCCTGACCAGCCGACTCGACGAGGCCATCGGCTGGGCCCGGAAGTTCTCGATCTTCCAGTACCCCTTCGTGACCGCGTGCTGCGGGATGGAGTACATGGCAACCGCCTGCTCTCATTACGACGTGGACCGCTTCGGAGCGGGTCTGCCTCGATTCTCGCCACGACAGTCCGACGTGCTCTTCGTCGTGGGCACCATCAGCCACAAGATGGCGCCGGTTCTGGTACGCATCCACGAGCAGATGGCCGATCCCAAATGGGTGGTCGCCTTCGGCGTCTGCACGTGCACGG
>JBHHWO010000200.1:0-6850 GCA_046756565.1 Thermoanaerobaculia bacterium
TCGACTTGTTCGTCGTGAGGCAGATCGCGCCACGTCGATACCGGTAGTTCACCATCCGGAAGAACAGGTTCGCTTCCTCGCGGGTCAGCTTCTGAAAGCCCATTTCATCGACTAATGTGGAGCTCCACATTAGTCGATTAATGTTGAGCAGTCAGTAATGTGAAGCAAACAGCGACCTCGGAGAATTCGGACAGGGAGACGGTAGACAAGGGCAGCAGAAACTCCACATTACTGAGTGCGAGTCAGAGTGCCTCAAGCCACTGAAGGACCGTGGCATTCCTACGCCACGAGACATCCCGGTTTCCTTTGCTGACAATCGTTCTTGCGCGCGCAACGGCTTGCCGCTTCATCTCCAAATCAACCTTGGCGTATTTGTTGGTGGTATTGATACTGGCGTGGCCGAGCCAATGGCTAATGGTGCAAAGATCGACACCGGACTTCAGCAGATGGACCGCCGTGCTGTGCCGCACACTATGGGGATGGAGCTTCTTCTTGGTCAAGGTCGGCGTAGTTGTCTTGGCACGATCAAGGTGTTTGGCGAGGATGTGACGGACGCCAAAGCGGGTCAATGGTTCTCCGCGGTAATTGAGGAAGATAGGAGCGTCCGACTGCAGATCCAGTTGCTTCTCGGCGCAGAATCTGCGCACGAGACGGGCAGTTTGAGGCCACAGGGGGCAGAAACGCTCCTTCCGGCCCTTCCCAAAGAGGCGGACTTGGAAGGGCTTGCTGAGTTGGAGATCGCGCGCCCGCAGGTCTAGAAGTTCCTGGACTCGAGCTCCGGTGTTAAACATGACGGCAAGCAGTACATAATCGCGTCGTCCGTGACTACTGGAGCGATCAATACCTGAGAGGACGGAATCCATCTCCTCAAATTCCAAGTACTCGATCTGACGAGAGCGGGAGCGCTT
The DNA here is from genome assembly GCA_046756565.1 of Thermoanaerobaculia bacterium. GTDB lineage: Bacteria > Acidobacteriota > Thermoanaerobaculia > Multivoradales > JAHEKO01 > CALZIK01. Next base: position 909 of record JBHHWO010000200.1, read on the forward strand.
GAAAGGGATTCCCAGAACACGCTGGCAGCATTCCAGTTGATCGGGGTGCTGGCTGGAGACGTACCGGAAGAACGCGTGAATGCCCGCCAGTCGAACATTACGCGTTGAAGCAGTGTTAAGCCTTTTCCTTTCGAGGTAGTCCAGGAACGCTAGGACCTCCGGTGGACCGATGTCATCCAGATTCAAGAGGTGGACAGGCCGACACTTGTCGGCCGCAACGAAACGAAGGAGTAATGCGAAAGTGTCTCGGTAGCTCAGGATGGTATGAGGACTCATCCCACGGAGTCGTGGAAGATAATCGGAGAAGAAGTCACGCAGGGCGGTGGCCAGTGTGTTGGGAGCAAGCTCTTTCATTGTTCACATCCTTTCTGTTTGGCGTTGATCCGGACAAGGGCACCGCAGTGTTTCGAGAATCGGGCAGAGGCCGAGCTGGCCAGCGGCTCAATGAATTGAAGGTAGTACTCGGTCGATGCGATGGAAATGTGCCCCATGTAGGTCGCCAGAAGAGGAAGTTTGGCCTGAACATCTGCACCAGATTTGTACCAACGCAGAAGGGCATGGGCGGCAAATGTGTGGCGAAGATCATGCACCCGAGGCGGACGCCCATTTAGCTTGTGAATCCCGGCGCTCCGAAAGAGTGCTCGTAGACCCAGCGCGAGACCTGTGGCGGTGAAGGCTGGACCATTGACGTACCGGTTCCACATGAAAGGTGTTTCGGGTGTCAACAGCAAGCGATGTTTTTGGCGCACCTGAAGATAGTGCTCGACCTCACGGAACGCGTCGGCCGACAGGGGCACGTACCGGGACTTGTGAAACTTCGTCTCTCTGACAAAAAGGGTGCGATGCGTTGCGTCGTAGTCCCCCAGCGTCATCCTGATCAACTCACCTCGCCGGAGCCCCGTGGTATAAAGCAACACAATGGCCAGAGTGTAGACTTCGGCTCGTAGGGGGGACTGATAGGTGGGCTGGAGTTTCCGCGCCGTCGCGATCAACTGCACGATCTCCTTCTTGTCGAAGATATAGGGCTTGGTCGGTTGGTGAGGCGCGGGGAACAGCATGGGGTCCGGAACGAAACAGAATGGGGTGCTTCGTTGGCGATAGAGGCAGTAGTTGCGGACAATGCGCATGCGATTACGCCGAACCGTTGGCGTCAAATGCTGGAGCGTCCGGCACCAAGAGGTGAAGCTGTTTGCGGTCAACTTCGATCTGCCGGATGTCGCCAGGAAGTGATCAAGTGATCGGAGAACGCCCTCCTCATTGGCATATCGGCGCCCCAGGGCTCGCATGAGCGCAAGGTAGGATGTAATCGATTGAGCTAGCGCTGATTGCAGGCGTTTCGTGAGCTTCATGTCTTCACCCCCTTTCGTTTGCCCGGAATAGGCAGTGCAACATTACGAAGGTCATCTAAGTCCATGCGCAGATAGACACAGGTGCTCTCTGCCGTACGGTGACCCAGGAGATCGCCGATCACCTTCAGGGACATTCCTTTTCGGAGCAGATTTACGGCATAGGAGTGTCGGATGCAGTGCGGACCCTCATACGGAATATTCAACCCGCTACGGCGAGACCAACGTTGGAAGGTTTCAGTCACAGCGGTGGGTTTCAGGATACCCGACGGAGCTCGGACACGTAGGAATATCTCCCGGTGCGGTGACGGAGGGCGTCCTCGGCGGAGGTAACGCACCAGCGCTGTCGCTACATTGTCTATCAGCGGTAACTGGAGAGGGACTCCGTTCTTGCGTTCGGCCACGTGAATCCAGCCTGCACGCCAATGAATGTCGTCCAAGGTGAGAGATACCACCTGACTGGCCCGCAAACCGTACGTGGCCATAAGACAGAACATGGCATAGTCCCGAAGTCCTATCGGTGTGCTGCGATCAACCGACTGAATGAGCGCCAGCACAACACTCCAAGGTAGAGACCTGGGAACTCGTTCCAGTCGGTAGCGTCTTGGCGTATCGATTTGGGTATCCAAACCTGGGCGAATGGCATTGGATGCAGCGAGAAATCGAAGGAACCCTCGCAGATGGGCGACCGTATGCTGAAGCGACCCACGACTCAGCGATCTTCCACGCATCCGAACGAATCTCTGGACACCCTTCGCCGTCAGATGCCTTAGTCTTGAAGGCCGGCTGTCGTGTCCCAGGTGTTGCAGGAACCTCGATATAGTGTAGGCCTGGTATTTGACGGAAGATGGCGACAGTCCCCGTACGTTTCGAAGATAAGCCTCGTAGCTCGCGACGCAGACCGCGGTCGCCGATGGGACGGTTGGCTTAGGCGAAGCGAGAAGATCCCTTTCCCTTAGAAAACTCCGCAGCGAATTCGCCGTACCAGCGACGCTGGGGTTTCGGCGGCGATACCACGCTCGGCAAGCACGAAGATCCGTTGACTCGATCCGAGCGGAGTCTTGCTTCCCGCGCCGGACAAGAAATCGTTCGACTCGAATGATATCCCTGATCTTCTGAGCTCGAGCACCACGGCTGAATCCCCTCTCCACAAGCCAAGACTCAAAATCGACAACAACCGCCCCCAACAATCGCAGTGACTGGTAACGGGCATGCGCCCGAGGAAACAAATCGTCAAGCATCGGAACCTCCAATCTGCCACAATTGGCAAGGCTCCAATGCTATGTACAGTAATGTGCAGCACGAGCAGACAACACCGCCCAAAGAGAAGTGGCGCTTCACATTACTGACTGCTCAACATTAATCGACGATGAGTAGATTCGAGGCCATGTACTTCTTGTACTTCAGTCGCTCCATCGGGACCTCGCCCTGCTTCTTCATGGTATGCAGCAGCTCGTCCAGCCGGTAGAAGCAAACCGAGAAGCCCGTCTCGATGGCCTTCACGCCAAGCGCGGTCGCCAAGTGCGTCTTGCCCACACCGGGCGGACCTTGAATCAGCAGCGTGTATTGCTCACGTATCCAACCGCAGGTCGCCAGCGTCTCGATCCGCGAGCGTTCCACGCCCGGCTGAAAAGCGAAATCGAAATTCGAGATCGTCTGACCGGACGGCAACCCTGAGATCTTCAGCGCCAGCCGGATGCGCCGTTCTTCTCGCCGTTCCAGCTCATGCCGGATCAGCGCGTCCAGGAACGCCATGGGAGACCAGGCCTCCTTCGCGGCCTCCGACAACTGGTCGGCCAGTGCTTCGGCTGCGAACTCCCAATCCATCGCTGCCAGTCGCTTGCGCAGCGCTTCCACGTCCGTTGCCGGACCGGGACACGGCAACAGGCCTTCCGCCAAGAGGCGGCGTGTCTGATAGATTCTCATCTCGCCACCCCCTCTACCGCCGCGTAGTAGTCAATCGAGCGCCGCTGTACCGGCTCAGCCGCCAGTTCCAGAATCTTCCGGCTCAGACGTCCCAAGGGCTTGGGCGCATGCACGCGCTCCGTGGATTTGCCTTCGTAGCAACGCTGGTCGATCAAAATTCGAGCTTCGGTATGACGCGGGTAGCTTACCAGTTCCTGGCCCGTCCGTCGGTCCACCACCCGAATGCGCCCCGATTCACCGCGCACCTCTACCTTTTGGCCCACATAGGCGAAGGGCACCGCGTACGTCCGGCCCTCGAATCGAATCGTGCAGTCCTTGTGTACCGGACAGTCCCTCACCAAGTCGAAGGGCGTACACAGCGTTTCTGGGAGTTCGTGCAGCAGGGAACGCTCCCGCTCCCACGTCTCATGCACGGTCTTACCCGTGGCTGGGCAAATCCGGCGACGAGACTCCTCTTCCAGCCGACGATCCGTGTGCGCCTGCAATTCCTCCAGCGACCCGAAGCGCCGACGGGTCAGGTCCAGGCCGCGCGTGTCCCGCACGCTCTTCTCCACCTTTCCCTTCTGCTCCGGACAGCGCACCTCGCACGCGTCCACGCGGAAGCCCATCGTCAGCGCGTACGACCGGTACACAGGGTTAATCTCGCCCCACGGCCCCGCGCCCTTGCTGATCGCGGTCTTCTCGTTGTCCACCCGGTTGATCGCCGCCACGCCGCCCAGACGTTTGAACGCCTCGTTGTGGCAATGCAGCCACGCCAACTGGTCCTTACTCCGGCTCCAGATCACCACCTTCTTTCGCGAATGGCTCAATTGCATCACGAACCCGTACAGCTTCGTCGGACCTCCTTCGTCGCCTATGTCGATGCTGACCACCATCCAGTCCGACTGCGTTTGCATCCCAGGCGGTGTCTCCACCCGTCGGTACGGTCGAATCTTCGGCGCTGGGAATGTGGCCCGTACGAAGCGCAACACCGCCTTGTACGACCCGTCGTAGCCATGCTCCACCCAGAGGTACTTGTGCAACTCGTCCACGCTGGGCGGACGTTTCTCTTTCTCCTCCTCACGCTGTTTCACTTCTTGCGTCCACCACGTCCGCGCCGCTTCGTCCAGGCCCAACCGCTCTAGCAAGAACGGCTTCTTCCGCCCATCCTGGGCTCCTTGATTCTCACGCCTCAGGTGGTAGCGCACGGTCCCTTCCGTCACGCCCAGCGTCTTCGCTGTCGCGGTGTTACTCTGTCCTTTCTCGTTGAGTACTTTCAAAGCCACGATCTGCTCCTTCGTCAATTTGGACAAGCCCACTCCTCCTGCAGGCCCCCACGGGACCCAACAGAATCACGGCTCGTCCGATCTGTCGAACCGCAAGTCGCTCATCCTGAGCGCCCCGCCGCCCCCAGACCCTCTTTCAATTCGTAATTCTTCCCGTCCCCTAACTCAAGAATCTAGCCGGCCCGTGACATCACTACGTTTGTAAGCGTCCACCCAAGCACATACCTCAGCCGCCTGCCGATTCTGCGGGGGGCAACGGGATTACTTGGCGGGTGTCCAGCGGTGGGGCAGGAGGTCGTCGATCTGACTGGCCGGGTGCGTGCTGATCCGGATCAGGACATCACGGAGGTACTCCCAGGCATTGACGCCATGCCGTTCGCACGAGCGGACCAGTGAATACAGGATGGCGGCCCGTTGACCACCGGCGTCGCTACCCATGAAGAGGTAGTTCTTGCGTCCAAGGCAGATCGGCCGCAGCGCGTTTTCGCCCAGGTTATTGTCTGCCTCCAGGTCCCCGTCTTCCAGATAACGCGTCAGTGCGATCCACTGATTCCTGGTATACGTGATCGCCTGACCTAATGGACTTTTCGGCAATACCTTCCCGCTGTGCTCATCCAGCCAGGCCTGAATTCGGTCCAGTACCGGTCGACTCTTCATCTGCCGCAACAGTTTCCGCTCTGGTGCGCTCCATACACGGCCTTCCTTTTCCACCGCGTACAACTCGCCGATCAAGGCCAACATCTCGGCGGCTCGCGCATCTGTCTCCTGTGCGTCGAAGTACTTGCGGCGGCAATGCGCCCAACAAGCAACCTCGATCACATCCTGTCCTGCATAGAGACGGTCGTAACCCGTGTAAGCGTCGGCCTGCAAATACCCTCGGTAGTCTTTCAAAAACCGCTCCGGTCCATCCCGCTTCCGGTTCGGTGTGTAATCGAACACCGTGAACGGATGTTCCTTGTCGCCCAGGTACACCCAGAAGCGCCCCGTCCGCGTTTTGCCCGTCCCCGGTTCCAGCACCCGAACCGGAGTGTCATCCGTGTGTATCTTGCGCGACTGCACTACGTGGCTCGCCATTCGCCGGTAAATCGGCTCCAGCAGAACGGCCACCGTGGCCTGCCAACGGCATTGTGTCGAACGCGATATCCGATCCCCGTGCTGCTTGAAGATCTCTTCCTGCCGATACATCGGTTGATGGTGCTCGAACTTCGCCACTACATTCCACGCCAACAATCCCGGACCCGCCGAAATGCGGTCGGTCACCTTCTGCGGACCCGCCGCCAGCACCGGCTTTTCCGCGCACCCCTTCTTGCAGGCGTACTTGAACCGCACGTGCTGGATCACGAACAGACTCGCCGGAATGAACTCGCGCTGCTCCGTGACCTCTTCCCCAAACGGCTGCATGGCG
>JBHHWO010000201.1:0-6819 GCA_046756565.1 Thermoanaerobaculia bacterium
CGTGCAGAAAGGCCCGAGATTTGTGTAGCGAATCACTGGGACAGGACACTAGCCGCCGAGGGCGGCCTGCATCGCCGCACCGATGTCCGCAGGCGACTCGACCACGGTCACGCCCGAGTCCCTCAGGGACGCGATCTTCTCCGCGGCGGTCCCCTTGCCGCCCGAGACGATCGCGCCGGCATGGCCCATCCGTCGCCCGGGCGGAGCCGTCTGGCCGGCGATGAAGCTGACCACCGGCCGGTCGAAGTTCTTGGCCGCCCAGGCTCCGGCTTCCTCCTCGGCCGAGCCGCCGATCTCGCCGATCAACACGACGCCCTCGGTGTCCGCATCGTCCTTGAAGGCGCTGAGAGCATCGATGAAGCTGGTGCCGTTGATCGGATCGCCGCCGATCCCGACGCAGGTGGACTGGCCCAGATCGAGGTTGGTGAGCTGCCACACGGCCTCGTAGGTCAAGGTGCCCGAGCGGCTGATGACGCCGACCTTCCCGGGAAGATGGATGTGACCCGGCATGATGCCGATCTTCGCCATTCCCGGCGAGATCACCCCGGGGCAGTTGGGCCCGACCAGCCGAGTCGGGTGGTCACTCAGAAACTTCCTGACCGCCAGCATGTCGCGCACCGGCACGCCCTCGGTGATGCAGACGACCAGCTCGATCCCTGCGGCCGCCGCTTCCATGACGGCGTCGGCGGCAAAGGGAGGCGGTACAAAGATTACCGAAGCGTTGGCTCCGGCCTCTTCCCGCGCCTCTTCGACCGAGTCGAACACCGGAATGCCCTCTACGGCCTGCCCGCCCTTGCCAGGCGTGACTCCGGCGACGACCTGGGTACCGTACTCGCGACACCCGAGCGCGTGAAAGGTCCCTTCGTTCCCAGTGATGCCCTGCACCACCAGACGCGTGTCGTTGTTGACCCAGATCGCCATCAGGCACCTCCCGCCGCGCTCGAAGCGGCGTCCACGACCTTTTGAGCGGCGTCGGCCATGTGCTGGGCGACCACGAAATCGAAGTCGGCCTCGTGGAGCACCCGGCGGCCCTCCTCGACGTTCGTACCTTCGAGCCGGACGACGATCGGCACCCGAACGTTGCCGAGCTCCTCGATCGCCGCGACCACGCCCCGGGCGATCCGGTCGGTGCGAGCGATGCCGCCGAAGATGTTGATCAGGACCGCCTCGACGCTCGGGTCCGAGATCAGGATCTGGAAGGCGCTCTTGACCGCCTCCTGGCTCGCCGAGCCTCCGACGTCCAGAAAGTTCGCCGGCGCCGAGCCGTGAAGCTTGATGATGTCCATGGTCGCCATCGCCAGACCGGCGCCGTTGACCATGCAGCCGATCTCGCCGTCGAGCTTGATGTAGTTGAGATGGTGCTTCGAGGCCTCGACCTCGAGAGGGTCCTCCTCATCCCGGTCGCGCAGCTCCTTGAAGTCGGGATGCCGGAACAGCGCATTGTCATCGAAAGACATCTTGGCGTCGAGCGCCATGACGTCTCCCGCGCCGGTTACCAGCAGCGGATTGATCTCGACCAAAGAAGCGTCGCTCGCCAGATACGCTTTCACCAGAGCTGAGATCAGCTTGGCGGCCTGCTTCGCGGCGCCGCCGGAAAGCCCCAGGCGTCGCGCGACCCGGCGCGCCTGGAAGGGCTGGATGCCGAGGTGCGGGTCGATCAGCTGGCGCACTATGGCACCGGGATTCGTCTCGGCGACCTCCTCGATGTCCATGCCTCCCGCCGCCGATGCCATCACCAAGGGGGCACCGCTCTCGCGGTCCAGGAGGACGCTCAGGTAGAGCTCCTGAGCGATGTCGACCGCTTCCTCGATCAACAGGCGGCGCACCTTCTGGCCCTCGAGCCCAGTCTGCTTGGTGACCAGCTGCATGCCCAGAATCTCGCCGGCCAGCTGTTCGGCTTCCTCCGGAGAGGAGGCGAGCTCGACGCCTCCGCCCTTGCCTCGCCCGCCGGCGTGGATCTGCGCCTTGACGACGCAGCGGCCGCCGAGCTCCTCGCAGAGGGACCGCGCCTCGGCCGGGTCCTGAATCATCCTGCCGCGAGGCGTTGCCACGCCGTATTGGCGCAAAACCTCCTTGGCTTGATACTCATGAATCTTCAAGTGGGTCTCCTGGCGAGTCTGTTTCGAGGGTGTGACGGACCCCTGGCGCCGTCGGGGCGAGCAGTCTAGCATCGGGGAACGTCATTCGGCGCGCAGTACGGAGGGGACCGCGAAGTTGCTCAGAGCACTGAAATCGCGGGCAAACCGGAGTCGATCGTCCACCTGCCGACCGGCCAGGGGCTGGTCATCAAGGGTTGATCTGACGCCGACCTACGGGATCCGCAGGACCAGGACCGTGAGGTCGTCGTCGCGGCCTCGACCACTGGTGAACTCTTCGAGGTCGGACAGCACACCCCGACGGAGATCTTGCACCGACCCTCCCGCGTGGCGCGAGAGACTCCGTTCGAGGCGGTCGAAGCCGAATAGCTCGTCGGTCGCCTCGTCACGCGCCTCGACAACGCCGTCGCTGAAGAGAAACAAGTAGTCGCCGCTCTCGAGGTTGGCCGACCGCACTCGGACGTTGATCTCACGGCGTACGCCCAGAGGATAGGAGACCGATTCGAGCGCTTGGACTTCCTTACGGGTGGAAATCCGGTACGGGAACAGATGGCCGGCACTGGCGAAGAAGAGCTCGCGCTTGACCGGATCGACCAAGGCATAACAGAGGGTGGTCAGAAGCCGCTTGCGTGCGCTCTGGTAGACCATCCGATTCAGTGTCGAGAAGACGGCTTCGACCTCGGGGTTGAAAGCCACCTGCACCGCCAGGGCCGATTTGGCCATCGACATGACCAGACCGCTAGAGACGCCATGACCAGCCACGTCGCCCACCGCCACGGCCACCCGGCCATCCTCGAGCGCCAGAACGTCATAGAAATCGCCACCGACCTCCGTGGCCGGCAGATAGCTGTGGGTCATCTCGACGCCGTTCAGCTGCGCAGGAAGCTCCGGCAGAATCGATGTCTGAATCCGGCGCGCGGTCTCGAGTTCGACCTTCTGCCGCTCCCGATCGGCGATTCGCCGCACGTGCGGCGGGACGTCCTCGTAGCGGTAGACGAAGTCTCGCCCGCTCCAGAGCTGCCTTGCGCTGACGATGAACGGCGATGCGACCGCCAACAGCGCCAGTCCCGACTGAAGCTGGATCGCCGGGTCGGCGAAGGTGAGCAACGGTCCCGCCCCGAAGATCACAAACAGGGTGATCTGCGCCAGGATACTGGTGAGAATGCCGTACCGAAGAAAGAGCAGAACGAACGCCAGGGGCGGCAGCACCCAGAAGAACGGGCCCCAGCTGGTCGGGAAGATGAACTGAATCGGAAAGAACAGAAAGGCGCCCACCAGGGTCGCCACGATCCCCGCGAACCAGGTGCCGGTACGCGGTTCGATATAGGCGACCAGGAAAAGCCGACCGAAAAGACCGCCGTATAGACCCAGTGAAAGCGCCGTCGCAAGCAAGGGAATGCTGAACCAGCCACTGCTCTCCCACCAGGGCCCGAAGAGAAACGCCGTAGAGGCCCACGCTCCGTAGCCTCGAACGGCGACCGACAGCAAGGTCACCGCAGCCGCGATTCCCAGACCCGCGACCAGGCCGCGAAGCGTCGCGCGGGCAAAGGTGGCATTGTGCCATTTGCCTTGGAAGAGGGCATCGAATGCGGCCAGGCGCTGTGGATGCTTTACGCGGCAGATTGACTCGCCGACCGACCAGCTCAGAAAGCTGGCGATTCCGATCGGAAAGAAGTAGAGCAGCATGAGCTGGATGACCACGACCAGCGTCGTCTGCGGGCGAGTCAAGACGCCGATGGTCCAGCCCGCCGAGACGATGCGGCCACAAAAAAACAGAATGACCGCGCCGCACACGATCGAGGCTCCGAGAATCTGCAGCCCGCGCCGCACGCCGATCTCCCCGGCGTGGTATCGCCTCACGAAGGGGATCGCGATCAAGGGCGCCAGGATCACCGCCAGGAAGATCCAGGCTTGCTGCAAGAGAGTCAGTGTCTGGAGGGTGCGTTGGAACGCGGACCGGCCGGGATCGTCGAAGTACCGGGCGAAACCGCTGATCTCGTCCCCGGCGAAGAGAACCTCGAGTCCGTAGTTGAAGTCCTCGCCGAGAACGGCCTCGCGGTCGCGGTAGCGAAGCGATCGGTCCGTGCGCGCCTGCAGCTGTCGTTGGCGGTACTCGGGCGTTTCGTAGCCGGCCAGCTCGAAGCCCTGACGGGTGAGAAAGTCGGCGGCGCGCCGGCCGGCCTCTTCATCGCCGATCGCGCCGCGCGCCGCTTCGGGCGGCACCCGCCGCCGCAGCTCGGAAACCTCGCCGTCGCCCCGGACTCGGACCCGATACTCCCACTCGTTGGACGGAGCGTCGCGCCGGTAGACGACGATCTCCCAGACCAGAAGCTCGCGCCCGGGAGCGCTGTCTCGAAGCTTCGCTGCCGCCTCGTCGGATGCCTGGAGCATCGGCTCGAGAACCGGCGATTCATCGAGGCGGGTCAGCACATACGGAGCCGCCGGCAGCTCCCCCAGATCCCGGATTCTCTCGAGCGCGATGTCGACAGCTTCTTCTTTGGAGATCCGCCAATCGGTCGGAAACAGTGGATACGCGCGAGGGAAACCCCAGAACAATGCGGCCGCGGCGACGAGACCGAGGATGACCCAGGCGAGGTCACGGCGGCGGTGGCTGGGATCGGAAATCATGAACGGCGCGACGGATCAGGCGACCCGGTCAGGTGTCGATACGGCCCCACCGGAGCAAGGTTGCAGGCCTGCGCGCGCAGTCGAGGAGAGTCGCGATGCAGCTGGTCCGCAGCCTTCAAATGTGCCTCTAAAAAGACGACACGATCGTCTGAGCGAACTCGGAGGTCTTGACCTTGGTGGCGCCCTTCATCTGCCGCGCCAGATCGTAGGTTACGCGCTTGTCCTTGATCGCCGCCGCCAGGCCGGATTCGACCAGATCGGCCGCTTCTTCCCACCCCAGCCAGCGCAGCATCATCACTCCGGACAGAATCAAGGAGCCCGGATTGACCTTGTCCTGACCCGCGTATTTGGGCGCCGTGCCATGGGTCGCTTCGAAGAGCGCCAGTCCATCGCCTTCGTTGGATCCCGGTGCCATGCCCAGCCCACCCACCTGCGCGGCGAGCGCGTCTGACACGTAGTCCCCGTTCAGGTTCGTCGTGGCGATGACCTGATATTCCGCCGGCCGTAACAGGACCTGCTGGAACATGGCATCCGCGATCCGGTCCTTGACCAGGATCTTGCCCTCGGGCAGCTCGCCCTCGTGCTCGTCCCAGAGCCGGGCTTCGGTCACGATCAGGTCGCCGAACTCCTCCTCGGCGACCTGATAGCCCCAATCGCGAAAGGCGCCTTCCGTGTACTTCATGATGTTGCCCTTGTGCATCAGGGTCATGTCGCTACGGCCCTGCGCGACGGCGTACTGAAGGGCTTTTCGGACCAACCTCTTGCTGCCGGTCACCGAAACCGGTTTGATGCCGATGCCGGAGTCCTCACGAACGCGCTTGCCGAGCTCACCACGCAGGAACTCGATGAGCTTGGCGGCGCCGCTCGAGCCTTCCTCCCATTCGATCCCCGCGTAGACGTCCTCGGTGTTCTCGCGGAAGATCACCATGTCCACGAGCCGGGGGTCCTTGACCGGCGAGGGTACGCCCTTGATGTGCCGCACCGGCCGCACGCAGGCGTAGAGATCCAGAACCTGCCGGAGAGTGACATTCAAGCTGCGAAAACCGCCTCCGACCGGAGTGGTCAGCGGCCCCTTGATGCCGGCCCGGAAGTGCTTGACAGCATCGACCGTGTCCTGAGGCAGCCATTCGTCGTACTTCTCTTTCGCCTTCTCACCGGCAAAGACCTCGAGCCACGCAATCGACTTCGAGCCGCCGTAGGCCTTGTCGATCGCCGCGTCGAGGACTTGCTTGGTCGCCTTCCAGATGTCGGGGCCGATTCCGTCGCCCTCGATGAACGGAATGATCGGCCGTTCCGGAATCTCCAGAACTTCTTCGCGCCATGTGATCTCCTGGCCGTCACTGGGCACGGTCAGTCGACCGATTGTCTTGTTCAACTCCATCGTCCTCCTGCGGCCTGGCTGCCCGCACTGGCTGTAGCGGGAACGAGACATTACCACAGGCACTACATGGTAGATTCACCGGCCCATGGACTGGACAGAGCTTCTAGAAGCGGCCACCGAGGCGCGAAAGCGCGCCTACTGTCCGTACAGCAACTTCCCGGTCGGCGCCGCGGTTCGAACTCGTGGCGGCTCGATCCTGATCGGCTGCAACATCGAGAACCGCACCTTCGGATTGACGGTCTGCGCGGAGCGGGTGGCGGTGCATTCAGCGGTGGCGCTCGGGCACCGGGAGGTGGTCGCGGTGGCGGTGGTCACCGACACCCACCCCCCCTCGGCCCCCTGCGGCCAATGCCGCGAAGTCCTGACCGAGTTCGCCCGACCGGACCTGCCATTGCTCCTGGCAAACCTCCAGGGCGATCAGGTCGAGTACCGGCTCGCGGATCTCCTGCCGCACCCTTTCGAGCTTCCCGCGAAGGGATAGCGGAGCCGTCGGGCGTCTTGACCCGATCCGCGTCTCGATCGAACGACCGTGCTGACGCCCCCGGTCCCGGGATTCCTCGCTCTGCTCGGAATGACAAACGGAACCAATTGTAGCGGCCGAGATCCGTATCGGCCGTCGGCCGCTTCGGCCGAGATCTGGCGCCTGCGCAAGGCATCGGCTTCGACCTCCAGGCGCGCCGACGCAGGCATAGTGGTGCCTATGTCGAGGAGGCG
>JBHHWO010000202.1:0-6775 GCA_046756565.1 Thermoanaerobaculia bacterium
CCCCATGGCGCTCGCAACGCGACCGTCTCGACTTCTGCCACGGGCTGCTAGGGCCCGCCGAGCTCGGCTCGGATCTGGTCGTTGTGCTCACCCAGGCGGGGCGGGTGGCGACGGTAGGTCGGACCGCTCTCCGACATTCGAATCGGGTTTCCGACCGATCGAACGATTCCGACCAGTGGGTGCTCGAGCTCGACGATCATGCCGCGTTCACGGACCTGCACGTCGGCCAGCGTTTCGTCGACGAAGTTGATCGGCCCGGCAGGCACGCCGGCCGCCACCAGCTCTTCGACCCACTCGTGAGCGTCTCGACGGGCGAGGACCTCTTCTAGGAGCGGAATGAGCTCGGCTCGGTGCGAGTTCCGCTCGGGGTTGGCCCGGAACCGTGGATCGGTCATCAGGCTGTCTTCGATCCCGAGCACCCCGCAGAAGCGCTCCCATAGCCTTTCGGTGCCGACCGCGACGATCAACTCCTTGTCTCGCGCCCGGACCGGCTGGTACGGAGCGATCGAGGGATGCGCGTTGCCGATCTTCGCCGGCCGCTCGCCGGTCACAAAGTAGGAACCGGCGACGTTCGCCAGCCACGACACCTGCGAATCGACCAGGGAAACGTCGAGAAAGCGGCCGGAGCCCGTACCGCCGTCGCGGTCGCGTGCGAAGAGCGCCGCCTGTATCCCGATCAGCGCGTAGAGTCCCGCGCTGATGTCGGCCATCGCGGTCGGAAAGCGCATCGGTCCGGAACCTGGCTCGCCGGTCAGGGCCATGCCTCCAGCCTCCCCCTGTGCGATCACGTCGTAGCCACTCCGGCCGGATTTGGGACCCGTATGGCCGTAGCCGCTGATCGCCGCATAGACCAGACCGGGGTTGGCACCGGTCAGGGACTCGGGATCGAGCCCCGACCGCCGAAGAGATTCCATACGAGGGTTGTTGGTCAGAAAAACGTCTGCAACCGCCGCGAGCCTGCCCAGCACTGCGCGATCGTCCCGATTCTTGATGTCGAGCTCGATCGAACGCTTGTTCCGATTGACCGAAAGGAAGTACGCACTCTCGCCTTCGACAAACGGAGGACCCCAGCTGCGCGACTGGTCGCCGACTCCGGGGCGCTCGACCTTAATCACGTCGGCGCCGAGGTCTCCGAGCATCATCGCGCAGTGAGGTCCCGCGAGGGCCTCGGTCATTTCGATGACGCGGATGCCGGCCAGCGGCGCCGGTACGGTGTCGGACATCGCCCGGAGGATACCGGAGCGCAGCTGCCCAGCTGTGGTTGCCCGTTCCACCGCGCGTCGGCGGCGATCGGCAGGCAAAGGTCCAGGCTCTACGGTCCCTCAGTAGATTGTCTCGTTCCGCACTCGGCGGAGTCGATCCGCCTGGGCCTTGTCGTGTGAGGATCGCCGTCCGGCATTGGTTGCCCAGGGGACGGCTCGGGCTGGATGGCCTGCGAGGGCCCGTGCTACTGAAGGCCTCTTAGCCCGAGCCGTCCCCTGGAGGATTCGCCTGCCGATCGCCGCCGACGCCCGGATTTGGCAGGAGCCACTCCGCCGAGTGCGGAGCGAGATGATCGACTGACGTGCGGTGACCCGATACTGGTAGCGTTCACTTTCGGTTCATGAGTGCAATCAACCAGTCGAGTCCAAGGGGCCCGCAGTGCACGTAGCCGTCATCGGCGCCGGCGCCATCGGGCTCCTCACCGCCTACCACCTTCGAAAGAGAGGCGCGGAGGTGACGCTTCTCGATCGCGCCAAAGTGGGCGAGGCCTGTTCTTCCGGCAACGCCGGTTGGATTACGCCGGCGATTGCCGTTCCGGTGCCGTCGCCCGAGGTTCGGACGACCTCGCTTCGCTGGCTGCTCCAGCCCGGGAGCCCCCTGTACATCAAACCGACCGCGATTCCGGCAATGGTTCCCTGGCTCTGGCGGTTCTGGCGACACTGCAACACGGAGGACTTCGAGCGCGGAACCCGAGCGCTCGCCGCGCTGGGCGCCGACACCCTGGATCAGTTCGACCGGCTCGAGGCCGACGGGCTCTCGTTCGAACAGCATCGCGACGGCCTGCTCATGGTCTTCGGCAAGCAATCCTCCATGGACGGCGAGCGTGCGCTTCTCGAAAGAACCGGGTACGGCCCCTTCGAGACCCTGAGCCCCGATGCCATTCGGAAGCTCGAACCCGCTCTACGCGGTCCCTACGTCGGCGGCATTCTCGTCAAGCCGGAGCGGCACCTCCGGCCGGAGCTTCTCTGCCGGGCGGTGGCCGGCTCTCTGGCTGGCAATCGGACCGCGATCGTCGAGAACGCCGAGGCCTTCGGATTCGAGTTCCGAGGCCGCCGAGCAAGCCGTCTCGCGACGCGTCAGGGCCCCGTCGTCGCCGACGCCTACGTCATCGCGACAGGCGCGGAGGCCTCGCGGCTCGCACGCCAGTGCGGAACCCGGTTACCGATTCAGGCCGGCAAGGGCTACAGCCTGACCGTCGAGGACCCGGCGACTCGCATCCACCACCCGCTGTATCTGGCCGAGGCCAAGATCGGCGTCGCGCCCTTCGAGAGCGCGGTCCGGGTGGCCGGCACCATGGAGCTCTCGGGCATCAACTCGCGGCTGGATCCACGGCGCATCGCCAGCCTGCGCCGAGCGGCGGAGACTGAAGTGCCCGGAATCTGCGACGGTTCTCGGGTCCGGGAGTGGGTCGGCATGCGGCCGCTCACGCCCGACGGCCTGCCCGTGATCGGCCGTCTCCCGGAGCAGGACAACGTCTTCATCGCCGGCGGCCATCAGATGATGGGGATCTTCCTGGCGCCCAGCACGGGTAGAGTCATTGCGGAGCTGATCGTCGACGGTGAGTCCTCCGTCGACCTCGAGCCCTTCGCACCGAACCGTTTTCGAAAGCAAAGGAGACCATCGTGAGGTCGATCGCGAACTCCCCACGACCGGCGCCTCTCGCCGCGGCCGCCCTGGCTCTGGCCCTGCTTGTTCCGGGATGCGCCCAAGACTCGAAGACAGCCCCGCCCGATGCCGCCGCGCGGGTCGACGACCTCGCCGAAGAGGCGTGGCAGGCTCTGCTCGCGCGCTCGCCCTTCCTGCAAGTCACCCAGGGAGAGCTGGTCCGTCAGATCCACGATCTCACCCCCGAGCAGGCGGCCGAGGACATTGCCTTCGCGCGCTCGGTCATCGAGCGCATCGAAGCCATTGCGACCGAGGATCTCGACCACGAGCGCGTCCTCACTCTCCGGGTCCTGCGATGGGACGCCGAGCAGGCGATCGCGACAGAGCCCTACTACTGGCTGAACTTCCCGATGACACCGTATTCGGCCGGGTTCAGCATCAGCTTCCTCCACCAGATCTTCGGCCAGCACCCGTTCGAAGAGGGCGCCGGTCACGCCGCCAACTACTCTGGGCTGGTCGACGAGTATGCCGACCACATCGAGCAGTTGCGCACACACGTGGAAGGCCAGGTCGAGCGGGGCATCCGCCTCGCCCGCCCGGCCCTGCCGGCCGTCCGCCAGCTGTTCCGGGCGTACCGCGGCGGCGTTCGAGCAGCGTTGTCGGTCGACGAGGCGCGGCTCGTCGCGCTTTCCGAAGAGGAGCGCTCCGGCTTCACGGGCAGGGTCGACGCAGCCATCGGCGCACGCATCGAGCCGGCGTACGACGCGCTCCTCGCGGTTCTCGAATCGCCGGAATACCAGGACTCCGCGCCCGAGACCGTCGGGCTGTCGCAGTATCCGGACGGTGAGGCCTACTACCGGGTCCTGGTCCGCGCCCACACCACAATGGGCACGACTCCCGAAGAGCTTCACGAGCTCGGCAAGCAACGAGTCGCCGACCTCGCGGCCGAGATGGCCTCGATTCGTGAAAAACTCGGATTCACCGGCACCCAGCGCGAGTTTCATGACCAGCTCCGGACCGACCCCAGGTTTGTCGCCGAGACGCCCGCCGACGTCGAGGCCCGCTTCAACGACTACATCGCTCGCATCGAACCCCTGGTTCCGGATCTCTTCGCAGCACAGCCCGCCGCGCTCTACGGCGTCAGGCGACTGGATCCGGCGGCCGAGGGGGGCATGACCTTCGGCTACTACCAGCCGCCGAGCCCGGCCGAACCGCAGGGGCTCTACCGCTATAACGGCTCACAGCTCGATCAACGCTCGTTGATCTTCGCCGGGCCGCTCATCTTCCACGAGCTCGTACCCGGCCATCACTTCCACCTGGCTCTCCAGAGTGAGAACGAATCGCTGCCGGCCTACCGGCGCAATTACCTCGGCGCCGGCGCCTTCAACGAAGGCTGGGGCAACTACGGCGCTCTGCTCGCGGCCGAGAACGGACTCCTGGCCGACCCGTACGATCGCTACGGCTGGGCGATCTTCGACATGTTCATCTCGGTGCGCCTGGTGGTCGACACGGGAATGAACCTTCTCGGCTGGTCGCTCGAGGAAGGTCGCCAATACATGCGCGATCACACCTTCCAGTCCGAGACCGAGATCGCCACCGAAAGCCTGCGCTACTCGACCGACATGTACGGCCAGGCGCTCAACTACAAGGCCGGCCTCGAGAAGCTGCTGTCGCTTCGCAAGGGCGCTCGCGCCAGGGCCGGAGACGATTTCGACATCCGCGACTTCCACAGCGCCGTACTGGGGAGCGGAGCCTTGCCCATGGAAATCCTGGAAGAGCACCTCGACTGGACCTTCGAGCAGGATCAAGCGGACTAGCGGCTCCTCGGCACTCCGCTTGCTTGGACTCGACCGCATGACGAAACCACCAGAGCCGGCCTGGATCGTCTCGATCGCTCTTGTCTGTGCGATCGCCGGCGCCTGCGCATCCGCGGCCGCCACCTATGTCGCCATGGAGGACCGGGATCTCCTGGCCGAGGCCGACATCGTCGCCGAGGTCACGATTGCGCGGAAACTCGAGCCCATGAGCGGAGGCCGGCCCTCCACCGACCACCTCGCTCTGGTCGGGAAGGTGCTCAAGGGCCGGCTCGACTCGAGCTCGGTCGTCGTGCGCACGCTCGGAGGCCCGGCTCCGGCAGGCGGCGAGCTGGTGATCCCGGGCGCGCCGCGGCTCTCCGAGGGAGATCGACTCCTCCTGTTTCTGACCGCAAATCCGGACGGCTCGTACACGCCGATCCACCTCGGCCTCGGAGTCTTCCGTCGCGAGGTTCGAGGCGGCCTCGAGATCGCCGCGCGAAGCCTCGAGCGCTCGACCTTGCTCGACCAGAATCTCGTGCCGATCACGGATCCGGCGAGAGACTACGAGCGGTTTCTCGGATGGCTTTCGACCGCCGACTCCGCGCCCGACTATTTCCTGGACCTGCCGCCTGCCGGCAGCGCCAAGAGCCTACCGTACGTATCGGCGTTCAATCTCCTGACCTCCGGAGGCCACAACGTGCGCTGGTTCGAGTTCGATGACGGCGGCAGCGTCGACTGGCTCGTGCGGCCCGAGGGAAGCGGCGGCACTCTGCCTCGGTTCGAGGCGAGTCTGGCAGTGTGGAGCCGCGCGCCGGTGAGCTTTCGGGTCGTCGGCGAGACCGATTCCACGGTCGGGTTCGATGCAGTCGACGGTCTCAACACAATCGTCTTCGGCGATCCCGAAAAGCAGGTCGGGGGTAGTTTCGATTGCATCCAAGGCGGCATCCTCGCCGCCGCCGGCTGGCGGACTACAGGGACCACCGGTTCGTTCCAGGGCGAGACGTTTATCCGGCTCGCCGAGGCAGACATCGTGGTCAACGAAGGCTTCGAGTGCCTGTTCGACACCGAGCCGTCCGCGGTCGGCGAGGTTTACACTCACGAACTGGGACACACGCTCGGGATCGGCCATTCCTGCGGAGACGGCACCAGCGGTCCCTGCGACGATCCGGCCGAAGACGACGCGACCATGCGGTCGAGCCCGCACCGTGACGGCCGGGGCGCCGCGATTCGAAGCGACGACATCGCAGCTCTCGTCGCTCTCTATGGCGGCTCGTCCGCGAACCCGGACGGCGCGACGCCGGGTGACCTGGAGATCGAGCGGACCTCCGAAACCTCGGCGCGGCTCACCTGGTCGGACAACTCCGAAGACGAATCGGCGTTTCAGATCTGGCGACGTGTTGGCGACAGGGCGTTCAAGCTCTGGCGCTCCGTGGGCGCCGGCGTAACAGAGCTCGACTTCTCCGGCGCCAAGCCCGGCAAGACCTACTCCTTCAAGGTCCGGGCGGTGATCGGCGATCCAGAGGACACCGTCTTCAGCGACTTCTCGAACACGGCCGTCCTGGCTGTGCCCAGCTCCTTCAAGCGGCCCAAGAAGCTCCGCGCCACTGCTCTCGACTCGACGTCGGGACGGCTCACCTGGAAGGACCGCTCCGACGGAGAGCGCAGGTTCAGGATCGAGCGTCGCGTCGGCTCCGGAGCGTGGAAGTCCTGGCGCTCGGTGCCCGCCAATACGACGTCGATCGACTTCGACGACGGCGAGCCCGGCACGAGCTATCGCTTCCGCCTCCAGGCCCGGAAGGGCGGCGACCGGTCGAAGTACTCGAACGTCGCGAGGCTGACGATGCCCCAATGAGACCGTCGGAGGAACGCTTGGCGGCGGGCCCGGAACCGAACCGGCACGAGCGGGTTCTCGTCGTCATCCTTCGCATCGGAGCGATCGTGACCGGCTCCGCGTTTTTCACAATGTTCCTGCCCGAAGCGACCATGGCGTCGGTTCACACGAGCCTGGGCCTGGGCGAGTTTCCGGCGTCGCCCTTGACCGGCTACCTGACTCGATCCGCCCGTACTCGGCAATCGGCAAAACCAGCTCGCCGTTGTCGCAGCCGCTCGAT
>JBHHWO010000203.1:0-6747 GCA_046756565.1 Thermoanaerobaculia bacterium
CGGAGGCTCGCAGCGCTAGCGAGACAACCCTCCCTTCTGCCCTCAGTCCCGAATCCGCGGATCGGGCCGCGTCATCGGTCCACTCGGTGTGTCCACGGGTGGGCGGAATTCGTCGGGTATCGGGATTCCTTCGGGGAAGCCCTCGGCCCTGGCCGCTCGGTTGGCATCTCTCTCCCACGGGGACTTCCTGTGTTCGTGCTTGCTCTTGGCGCCCTTGTTCATCGCTTTGCTTCTTGCGATGGCGGCCGCCTTGGCGATTCCAAACAGTGTCTTCTTGAACTCGACGGTGCATTTCACACGGAATCTCTCGATTGCGGCCCCAGGTCTCTTGCAGTGGCTGCGGAAGTTGGGTACCGGAGTCAGCGCGTCGAGCACCGCCTGACGGATCTGGAAGGCGTGCTGCATCTCGTGCTTGGCTATCGCCTCATCGCCCGGCGGGTAGGTGATGTCGACCCACAACTCGAGCGTTACCCGGTCGGCCGTGATTCTTTTACACGGGGCTCGGCAGTCGTCATCGACAGGTAAGCAGTCTCTGGGCTTCACGTTGTGGATGGGGTCGAAGTCGCGGGCGCTGCCCTTCGGGTTCTTGTGAAGGCTGGTCACGCCGCCGAGCTTGACCTCTGTCCCGTCTTTCAGGGTTATCTTGGATTTGCCGGCGCGGGTGTACTTCGGCCGCACGGTCACCGTCGCGGCGATCAGGCCATACGGGTCGATGGAATTGATCGGGTTGTTTCCGACGTAGGTGTACTGGTTGCCGCTGTTGCCGGAGTCCCAGACCGGGTCTCGTTCGAGGAAGCGGCCGGTGCCGGGGTCGAGGTAGC
Organism: Thermoanaerobaculia bacterium; assembly: GCA_046756565.1. Lineage (GTDB taxonomy): Bacteria > Acidobacteriota > Thermoanaerobaculia > Multivoradales > JAHEKO01 > CALZIK01. The sequence goes on from JBHHWO010000203.1 coordinate 822, forward strand.
GACTCCGGTAGAAGAAGAGCCCGGTCTCGGGGTCCAGGCGCCGGCCGGTGTAGAGGTATGGATTGTCGAGGCGGCTTGCCGCGCCTCGGGTCGCGGCGTCGTCTCCGCCGAAGTCGATGACGCCGTTGGCACCGGCGCTATAGACGGTGTGCGTGCCGTGGGCGTCGAAGAGGTATCCCTCTGCGACGTCGGCCCCTGCGTCCGTCAAGGCATAGACCGAAGACTGCGAGTTCTGGTGGTAGAAGAGCCGTTGGTCCGCCCCGCCCGTGGCCGTCGAGTCGCCGTCCAGGTTTCGATCCAGAATCAGGGCCTCGTCGACCGTGTTGCCGTAGACGTACTGCCGGGCCACCGAGTCGGCGAGGTTGCGCTCTTCGACGACCCGCCGGCCGTCGTAGTAGTAGTCGGTGACGCCGTCCGTGGCTCCGGTATTGGTCACGGTCTTGCGTACGCGGCGGCCGAGGGCATCGTAGACGTAGACGGCCAGCGGCCGGCCGTCGGATTTGCGCGTCACCCGCCGCAGCCGGTTCCGGTAGTCCCACTCGAAGGCGAGGGTTCCGTCGTCGGTGCGGTTGCCGTTGTCGTCCGAGTCGATCGGAGTGGCGGTGCCGTCGTCGCGAAGAGTGATCTCGTTGAACGACGAATGCCGGCGCGTCTCGCCGTCCACCCGGGTCCAGTTGCCGACGCCGTCCAGGGTCCAGCTCCGGTGGCGGGGAGCGACGGCTCCCGAGCCCGGCCGATCGAAGGTCAGGAGGCGGTAGTCGGAATCGTAGGCGTAGCGCTCGCTGTTGGCGGAGCTGTGCTGTTTTACTTCATCGAGACGGTTGTTCATCCGGTCGTAGGTGTGGGTGAAGCCCACGATGAGGGAGCCGTCGTCGCGGAGGTGGCGCAGCCGGGTCGTGCGGCGCAAGCCGTCGTAGCCGGCGGCCGAGGTTCCCGTGGCGTCGAGGTATGAAAGACGCGTGCGGTTGGCCGGGTAGAGACGTTGGAGAACGCGCGCGGCGCCGATGTAGTCGTAGTCGACGATCGCCGATGAGGCGCCTTGATCGGCGATGGTGTCGATTCGATCGAGGCCGTCGTAGGTGGTCGTGATGACGCGGCCGTTGGGATAGCCCAGGGTGACCTGGAGGCCTTCGGAGCGCCAGCCGCTCGAGACCACTTTTGCGGCGGCGGCCCCGAGCCGCTGAGTCTCTTCGATGGTGCGGCTCAGGCTGTCGTAAGCGGAGGTGATAGCGGAGTCGTCGGCCGGGGTGCCGGGGTCGTTGTCGTCCGTTGCCCGGGTCGGCCTCGAGAGCCCGTCGTACTGGTAGCTCTGCCGAGTCGTGCCGATGACGCCCGGACCCGTGGTCAGGCTGCAGGAGGTTGCGCGGTTCAGCGCATCGAAGCGGCACTCCCTGATGGTGCCGTTCTCATCGGTGAAGACCGTCTCGTTGTCGTCCGGGTCGAACTCGGTCGTCTCGGTCGTGGGAACGGAGTTGGGCTCGCCGCAGCCGTCCGCGAGGGAGCCGAGCCCCGAGGCCGGATCGCAGATCCCCTCGGTGGTGGCGACCAGACGGTCGAGGTTGTCGTAGGTGTAGTCGGTGCGGTTGCTGTTGTCGTCCGTCCAGCTCGAACGCAGAGAGTTGCCGTCCCAGTCGGAGAGGGTGCTGACCAGGCCGTCGCCGCTTTGCGAGGGGTCTCGCAAGAGAATGGTGTCGAGGTCGCTCCCGGTAAGCTTGACGCCGAAGAGGTCGGCTCCCGGGCTCACGCCGGCACCGGTTCCCGCCGCCGTCAGGACCTGGTCCGAGCGAACCAGCCGGTTGATGCCGTCGTAGTGGGCCAGAGTGACGTTGCCGGACTCGTTGATCGCGTTGACGGTCAGGGCTCCTTCCGGGAAGGCGCGTCGATTGATGACCGCGCCCGTGACCGGTCCCTGGGCGTCGGCAGTCGCCACCAGATTGCCGCGTGAGTCGTAGCGGTAGTCGTAGCTCTGCCCGAGGTTGTCGACTCTGCGCTGGAGGCGGTCGAGGCTGTCGTAGAACATGGTCCGGAGAAAGACCTCGTCGGAGACGGCACCGATTTGAGAGACGTCGGTCTCCCGCATCTCGATCAGATTGTGTGCGGCGTCGTAGGCGAAATCGACCGTGTTCGCCTCTGGATCCGTGGTCCTGATCACCCGGTCGACGCCGTCGTGGTCCGTGCGGTAGGTGTCGCCGTCGTCTTCGACCTGGAAGGTCAAGCGGGACTTGCGGTCGTACTCCATGCGGCTCGTGACCCGTCCGTCCCCCGGGGTCAACGGCCCGTCGGCGATGTCCGGAGGCCGCTGGGTGGCTACGCCTGCCGCGACGAAGAGCTCCCTGTCGATCTGCTCCGGCCGGCTGATCTCGTCGAACCGCGTCCGCCGGATGCTCAAGTCGACGTTGCCGGTGCCGCTCGAGTCCGTCGGGCTGGCGCCGCCGACCGGGCCGCGGCGGGTCTCGCGCACCCGGTTGCCGGCGGGGTCGTAGGTGACGATCGTTTCGTTACCCACCGGGTCGACGGTTCGGCTCGGACGATCGAAGCCGTCGTACTCGGTTCGGGTCAGATCGCCGAGCCCGGCGATCGTGCTGCCGTTCGCGGGCGATCCGTCGGTATCGGCGGCGTCGACCCTCTCGGTCGGGTTTCCGTTGAGGTCGTAGCTCTGGGTGGTGGTCGACGGGTCGCCGCCCCGCGGGTCGTAGGGGCCGGCCGGGGCGTCGAGGGTCTCGGGCGTGGGATCGCGGGCGCCGCGGGTGGTCTGGAACGGTAGATCGCGCACATCGTAGGAGTGCGTCCAGGCGTTGCCTTCCGGCGCGATCGTGAGCGTGAGGTTCCCATTGGCGTCGTAGCGGCTGCGGTGGACGAGCGTCGTGGCGACGTCCACCTCCTCACGGCGCTCGATCTCCTGATCCAGGATGTCGAAGAGGTACTCGGTGTCGACGAATCCTCCTGTGTTCGAGGTGTCGAAACGGTCCTCGACCTGCCGCAGCACGAGGTTGCCGTTGAAGTCGTAGAAGATGTGCTCGAGGTAGGCGAAGGCGGTCAGCGCAACGGGCTCGTCGCCGCTTACGGAGGGCACCGCCACGGCGCGGGTGGTCCGGACGACCTCGTCGAGCTCGTTGACGAAGAATTCGGTTCGAATTCCCCGTCCGTTGGTAACGCTGGTCCGGTTGCCGACGTCGTCGTAGGTGTAGGACTCGCGGATCCTGGTTGGCGCAGGGTCTGTCGAATTATTCCGCGCCGGCGACGAGACCGTGTCGCGCACCTGCTCACGAAGGTAGCCTCCGGTTCGCAGGTCGAGGGTTCTGCCGTCGGGCGGGATCGGAGACGCCGTGCCGTCGCCGTCCGGGTCGGTTTCGGGAAAGTAGCTCCACTCGTGCCGGTTGCCCTCGGGGTCGACGACAGAGACCGGCTGGCCGAAGCGGTTGTAGCGCTGGAGGGTCACGATCTCCTGGCAAGTGTCGCTCTCCAGGGCGGCCTGATTGGAGCTCGCGAGCAGAGTCACCGAGGGGTCGGTCATCCGCACCGCGTTGCCGGAGATCCGAGGAGAGACGTTGCCGTCGCCGTTGAGGTCGCCCAGGCCGAGGCGCACCCCGGCGCGGTCGAGCCGGGCCTGGACGACGGCTTCCGAGGTCGACAGCTCGGCGGCCAGGAGCGGCAACACCTGTGAGGCGGGAGCCTCCTGGTAGTCGAAGAACCACCGCGCCGTGTACCGGTCGCGCCGCGACCGTGAGGGGCAGCCGTCGGCCAGCGGGGGAGCGAAGGCCGGATCGAGACCGCGCGAGTCGGTAATCGCCGCCACCTGGTTGTAGATCGGCTCGTAGGTCGTGGCCGAAAACAATGCGGTCTGGTCGCCGCCGCGCGGTCCGGGCGTTCTGACCATCGCGATGAGGTTGCCGTGTTGAAAGCGATCGGGGTTCTGGGAATCGAAGGTGAACGAGATCGAATTGCCCTCGGGCAGGACGACGGAGAGGAGCTCTTTGTCCTCGTCGTACGAGTTGCGGGTCTCGAAAGCCGCCGGTTCGCCGTTTCGAAGTCCACGGGTGAGCTCGCGCGTCTCGAGAATGGTCCCGCCCGGCCCCGCGGTCACTTCGGTGACGTTGCCGCGGCGATCGGTTCGCGTCTGGAGCATGAACGGATCGTTCGCACCGGCGGCACGGGTGCCGGCCATCCGGTAGTCGAATCTGTAGGTGCCGCCCGCTCGGACGGCGTTCGCGTTCCGCCCGCCGCTTGCTCGCTCGATGACCCGATCGAAAGTGGCGGGATCGTTCGGGTCCAAGCCGTAGACGAGGGTTTCCCGATGCGTTCCCAGGGGTGTGCCCAGGGTCCGGGGGTTGGACGGATCGAGATCGGTTGCCGTCTCGTTGGGAAACTCGATCGCGATCAGGTTGCTTCGCAATCGCTCGCGTGCGTAGCCGGTGACCGCGGCCGGGATGGTCGCCTCGGTCAGGTAGTGGAATCGCTTGGTCTTGCCGACCGGAAAGTCGTTGCCGTTCGGTGTTCCCTCGACCACCGGTGATCGGACCGAGACGAGGTTGCCTTCCGAGTCGTAGTCGTAGCGGACCATCCGCCCGTTCGCGGGCAGGCGACGGCCGCAGCCAATCCCGAACAGGCGGCACAGGGCGCGTAGAAACCAGCACCTCTTGGGAGGCACGACGGGGGCAGAGCCGTCGCGCCGGAAGTCTTCGATCTCCGAGAGCCTCCCGCGACGGCCCGGATTCGGATCCGTCACAGGGTAGTAGCGAAACCGGACGCTTCGCCCCATCGTGTCCACGGCGGTCGTCAGAACGTAGCGGTTGGTTCCGGCGAGTGCCTCGTAGAGAAAGCGCATGGAGTTCCCGTTGCGGTCTTCCTGGCGGATGAGCCGGCCCGGTGTCGCCGGGTCGTCGAAAGCCGCGTAGACCTTGAGGGTGCCGTCGTGACTTCGAAGCTCGAACCGGCCCCTGGGAGTGCGACGTAGCTCTTCATAGAACTCGGCCGGTGCCCGGAATACGTCGGGATGGGAGGTCGCCGTGAAGACGTCGGTGCGATTGGTGTCTCTCACCACGATGACGTTCGCGTGGTCCTCGACGAGATAGTCGCTGATATAGGTGAAGGTCCAGTCGACCCCCACGTCTCCGTTCGCGATCTTGCGCCGGTGGGCGCTTTGACTCGTATAGGTGCGATTCACGGTCAAGTTGCCGCGCCCTGCGATCGAGAGATCGGTTTCGGAGACGACGCTCTCTCCGGAGTGGGGGAGCACCGAGACTCCACCCTCCTCCGGGCAGCACTCCGCGGGAGGGTTGGTGAGACCGATGAAGATCGGGTCGCTGTTTCCGAAGTGGAGAGCGATCTCGCCCTGTCCTCCCGGGCCGGCGACCACCGATCCTTGGGCTATGCCTTCGTCGTCCGTGACCAGCTCCGGGGTTATGAGGCCGCCCTGGAGGATCCGGAAGCTCGCGCGGGTCTTGGCTTGTGCCAGCGGCTCGCCGCGAAGCGATCGGAACGCCGTGACCGGGATGGTGAGGCCCGGCGTTGGCGGCTCGGTCACGACGGTGAAGGCGCTCGTCCCGGGAGCGTCGTTTACGAGTGGAGAGGGTTCCATCTCGACGAAGACGGCGACCTCGGCAAAGTCTTCGGGCGGTGCATTCAATGGACCCGGGGCGCCGGAGGGTGGACCCGGGGCGGCGGAGGCCATTGACGGCGCGAGCGTCACGAGAGCCAGGCCGGCCGTTGCGAGCAGGAGCCCACTCAGCAGCACGGGCGGTCTTGGAACTCGCGGAGTCATGTCTCGAAGAGTCATCGGTTCACCGATCTCCGATAACCGGACCTGGATTTCCTGGGTAGGAAGCGGAATTAGATCATATTTCCAATGGGGACGGAGCCGGCCCGTTCGCAGCCCATGTGACACCCGCGTCACACCTTGCGTCACCGCGTTCCACCGGCTACAGTC
>JBHHWO010000204.1:0-6746 GCA_046756565.1 Thermoanaerobaculia bacterium
CAGGAATCGAAGCCAGGTGGGCACCATGCAAGCCTATCGCGCTCTATGACGATCCGGCTGACACGGTGCCCTTGACCACGATCTTGCGACTAGGTGATGCACCTCCGGTACAGGATCCGATACCTCCGGCACCGCGCCTTTGCGGCCGCGCTACCGGTGAGCCTGTAGACGCAGCAGTAGTACTTCGCCCAGGCCTTGAAGCAAAGGCACTTGTAGCGTGGTATTCCGGTCAGCCGGTAGAGGCAGCAGTAGTACTTCGCCAGCCATCGGTAGCTCAGGCACAGGTAGCGTCGGCTGCCGGTCGCCTTGCCCCAGCAACGGTAGAAAGCGGCCATCGCCCGGTAGTAGTAACAGAGGCACTTTCTGTTCTGTGTTCGCTTCCAACAGCGCCAGTAGCGGCGCGCCAGCTTGCGGTAGTACAGACAGTTCGGAGACGGCGCGGCGGCGAACCCGAAGTCGGCGTCGTCCTCGTCTTCGAGGCCCGCGTCGAATCCGAATTCGTCGTCATCATCGAGATCCGCTTCGAAGCCGCCACCGAAGCCCCCGCCGACATCGAAGTCGGTGTCGAACCCGGAGTCGAACTCGCCCCCCAGTCCGAAGACCTCGTCGTCGTCATCGTCGTCGAAGAGCATCGCTCCGCCCCCTCCCAGGTCGCCCCCGCCGAAGGCGAACTCCTCGTCGAAGCCGAAGCCCCCACCGAAGCCCGAGCCCTCGTCGACGTCGTCCTCGAGATCCGCGAGCTCGTCGGGGAGCTCGAGCTCCAGATCGACATCGGGATCGTCGTCGGCGACGTCGAAGCCCCCGCCCATCCCCGCGCCACTGAACTCGGCTTCGTCTACCTCGAGCTCCGGAACCAGCTCGAGCTCGTCGTCATCCAGGTCCGAGTCGTCGTCGAAGCCGAAGTCGAGATTCCCGCCCACGGGACCGTAGTCGTCGTCCTCCATGCCGAGCTCTTCGGCCTCTGCTTCAGCCAGCGCCTGTTCTTCAGGTGTCTGCATTTTCTTGTCCTCTCTGTGTTCCATGTCTTTCTCTCTGTTCAGCCTTCGGCTACCGACACCTGCGATAGGCCGCGTAGTAGCGCCGGCACAGGTCCAGGAACCTGCGGTTGCTCGTCAGGCGGTAGATGCAGCAGTAGTACCTCGCGGCGTATAGGTAGAACAGGCAGAGATACCGCCTGTTGCCGGTCGCCCGGAACATGCAGCGGAAGTAGATTGCCGCCGCCCGGTAGAAGAGGCACAGGTACCGCCGATTGCGGGTTCTCTGATAGAGCGCTCGATAACGCAGCGCCGTCCGCCGCTCGCGCTCGCACGGGCGGGGCGGAATCGGCCGGATCAACCGATCGTAGGTCGCCTTGGCCTGGATGATCCCCGAGCCCGAGTGCTGGTCCCAGCCCGCCGGGCCGAGGTTCTTGGCGTCGGCCTTCAAGCCTGCCTTGATCGCAGCCTGGGTGAGTGAGGACTTCGCGCCTTTCAAGAGCGCCACGACGCCGGCGGCGACCGGCGTTGCCGCCGAGGTGCCGGAGTCGCTGTTGTAGAAGCCGGTGAAGTGGCTGATCGCGCAGAAGTCGGGCTTGTTGGGATCCAGCGCCGCCGGTCCCTGAGAGCTGTATCCGATGAACTGCTCGAGCCGGTTGGCAGCACCCACCGTCATCACCCGTGGGTGCCCGTTGGCGCCCCAGATGTCACGGCCGGGACCGGTGTCGGGACCGCAGCGGCCGTCGGGGCAGGTCGCACCGCAGTTGCCCGCAGCGAACAGAACCAGGATGCCTTCGTCCAACGCCTCGACCACCTTGCGCGTGAACGGGTGGTTCGGGTTGGTGGCATAGACCGTGTCCCAAGCCTCCTGGAAGATGCCCCAGCTGTTGGTCAGGATGTGCGGCCCGTTTCCGGCCCGGAACTGGTTGATCGCCCACTGGAAGCCCGCGAGCGCCTGGGAGATCGCGTTGCCGTCCGAGATCCGGATGTCGTAGAGCTGGGCCTCGGGCGCCATGCCCAGAGCATCGGTCGCACTCATGTTGCCGTGCCAGCACCATGCGACGCCTGTGGTGCCCCAGTTGGCCGTCGGCCAGCCGCCGATGACCCGCGGGATCAGCTTGTTGGGCCAGTTGAGCGGGCAGCTCGCGCTGGGAACATGCCCCGTGTCGGCCGAGTTGATCGGCCGCCCCTGAGCCGTGATGCCGCCGTCGACGACACCGATGACGATCCCCTGGCCCTTGTGGCCCTGGGCCCAGATCTGGTCGCAGCCGAGATAGGTGGCGACGTCGGCGATCGTGCCCTTCGGGGTTCCCGGTGAGCAGTCGCACGGCGGGATCGGACAGGCATGCGCCGCCGGCGCCATCGCCTGGACCACCTCGTGATCCTTCGGCGAGGCGAAGGGAGCGATCAGCGTGTCCTCCCAGACCCCGAAGACGCCGGGCTTGCGCGCCAGAGTCTTCATCTCGGCCTTGCTGCCGACGGTTCCGCGCACGATCACGGTGGTCTCGAACGAGGCCTCCATCCTGGTCGCTTGAGCCGCCGGCGGGGCAACCGGTACCGGCTCGAAGCCGGCGTCGACCTGGAACCCCGGAACCGTCAGGGCCGCCGCCGAGCCCATCGCGGCTCCCACGGGCTGGTCCTGGCCGACCGTCATCTCGACGATGACTCTCACCTCACCGCCGCCGCTAGCCTTCGCCGCCGCCTTCTTCTTGGCGGCCGGCCTCTTTCGCGCCCGGGTCGTCTTCTTGGCGGCCCTCTTCTTGGCTGCCTTCTTCTTTTTCGCCATCCCTCAGTCCTCCTCTCTGGGCCGCTGTGGCCCGGCTTGTCTCAACCTCCTGCGAACCAACGATTCGCAGTGTTCTTTCAAAGCACGTTATTCGAGGCGTTTTGTGAAAAGGCGACACGAAGTTCGTTCTTCGCGACGCCCGGTCTGCGCCCTACAAGGCCTCGGAGAGTTCCTGATCGAGGGAGTCAACCGCGAGCTTCTTGTAGCCGCGCGGCGTGATTCCCGTACATCTCTTGAACGCCCGCTCGAAGGTACGCAGGGTCTGAAACCCCGCCTTCGACGCGACGATCGAGATCGAATGATCCCGGCTCCTCAAGAGCGCCATCGCGCGCGAGACGCGCACCAGGGTCAACCAGTCCCGGAACCGCACCCCTGTCTTCCTACGGAAAAATGTGGAGAAGTACTTCTCCTCGAGTGCGGCGACCTCGGCAACTGTCTTCCGGGAAATGTCCTCGGAATAGTGCACCTGTACGAAGCGCTCCACGCGCTTCAGCCGATCAAAGTATCGAAAGGCCCTCCGATTGACGCTCGCCGAGTCGATCGCCTGCATGGTCTCCTAGACGGCTCGAGCTCCGGTTTTCTCTCACCCCGAATCGGGACTCGCATCGAGCGCTCCCGGCGGTCGGTACCGGAGGGACTTCCTCGGCCGCGCTTTTCGGCCGCCCATCCGGGCCCGCCAGAGCGCTCACCCCTCAACCTTCGTCGAGCATACGCCCACCACGTGGTGTGTCAAGGCGGTTCGGGGCCCGCAGCGGTTCCTGTCGGCGGGGCCTGACGAGGCGTTTGCGGGGTCGTCACCGCGCCGGCAGGTGTCGATCATTCGCTCAAGTAAATGAAACTCACAGGGGGTGTTGACACATACTCAATAGTATGAGTAGATTGCCGTCATGGGGATGATGATATAGCCGTGAACAAGAAAAAGATCAGGGTTCAACTGGATTTATCAGCCGGCGAGGTCAAGGCCTTGGACGAGCTTCGCAGCGCCTGCGGCCTGCGCTCGCGGGCCGACGCCGTGCGCACCGCCCTCGCGGTGCTCGAATGGATCCAGGCCGAGGCCCGCCGGGGCCACAGCGTCGTAGCGGTAGGTGACGAAGACATTTCGCATCTTGTCGTCCCGGGCTTGACGAGCCGGATCGGTGGCTCGTCGTAGGACTAGAAGGAGATCACAGTGGTAGAAGAAAATCAGGGTTTGGGCTTCGAGTTTTATCTCAGGCAGGCGGCGCGGGCCAGATCCGCAGAGGCTCCGGGGCAGCTCAAGCTGTTGCTGATGATCGGTGAGTCCGATGAGGGCATGCCGATACTCGACCTGGCGGCAAAGGCCCGCCTCGAACTCTTCGCCTTCATGGAGACCATTCGCGACATGCAGGAGTCAGGCTTGGTGGAGCTCGACGGATCCACCGCCGACGCCGAGAACATCCGGGTCAAGATCACGAAGAAGGGACTAAACCTCGCTTCGCTGCGCCATGAAGCACTGTGAGTCTCGCATCCTTTGACTACTTCTGGGTCGCCCTCTTTGGTCTCTCGATCGGCGCGGCCGAGCTTCTGACCCGCTACCGAGACGCGCCGTTTCGGGTGATCAGGAAGGGGCCCGCCCTGGGCTACTTGGCATTGAACGGCCTCGCGTCGGTTGGCGCTCTCTATACTCTCAAGGTGTTTGCGGTCGACTTCGGCCTGGCGGCGGATTCGGCGGCGTTGTGGTGGACGCGCGTGCTGACGGCGGGTTTTTCGGCAATGGCGCTCTTCCGCAGCTCGGTCATGGTGGTTCGCGAGGGCGACAAGGACATCTCCATCGGTCTGGCAAAAGGCGTTGCTCAGAGAGTTCGAGAAGGTGGTCATCGACTGGAAGAACAACACCGTTCTGGTACTTGTCTTCACCGGCAGTGGCAAGACGTCGCTTCTTCAGACAAGGCCCTACGGTTTCTTCGCTGGGGAGAGTCGTTGCTTCTGGCTCTGTGCATCCTCAGCTTTCTCTACTTCGTTTACGGCAAGTTCTCGCAGATGGGCGTTCTGCCGATGAGGGAGCTTCTTTGGTCGAAACGAATCGCCGCGTTGTCGGGAGTCGCCTGCGGCGCACTGTACGCCCTCATTCACCTGATACATCTGAAAACCTACCCGCGACTCCGGAGAGAGTTCACCGAGGTCAGCACCGACATTGATCTCTACTACACGGGGCGGGGCTTCGAGCCGATTCCGGATTGGATGACCGAGCTCGTCGGTTCGTTCAAGAGACTTCTGGAGCCGAGTTTCTGGCCCGGTGAGCGGGGCATCAAAGGGCACATCTTCGCTGGCGCCGCCTGGACCCTGCTAACGGGCGCCCTGACCTGGCTGTTGCCCTGAGCCGGTCTTCGCGCCCGTCTGGCAATTCCCCCCCGCAAGAGGTGCCCCACAAGAGGTGCCACTCTCTTCTAGAAAGCCAACCAGGAGTTGACTTTCGTTAGCCCGAAACCAACGTCGTGAGACGGCGCAACTACGACAAGCCCAGGGACCGGGCAACCCTCTCGACGAGCTCGTCAACTCGGAACGGTTTGCAGAGAAACTCCATGTCGGGGTTTCCGCTGCACGCACCGATCGCTGCCTCTTCGTCGCCCGATATCAAGAGCACCCTCAGTGAAGGATTTCTGGCCCTCAGTTCTTCGGCCAGCTCAAGTCCGCTGAGGCCCGGTATCGAAATGTCGGTCAGCAGTAGGTCGACTCGCACCGCCGCGAAGATTCGAAGTGCTTCCGCCGCGTCGTGACAGCTCAGGACACGGTAGCCATGAGCCTCAAGGATCTTTTCAGCCAGCACACGAATTCCGGGATCGTCGTCCACGAGAAGTACGGTCGCTTGCTCATGGCGCGCGCTCTCGTTGTGCAATCTAAACGTGGACACTTGCCGCCTCTTTCGGCACCAGGGACCCAGGACAACCCGAAGTCAACCCAAGGCTCAGAGTCTGCGACGACATGGCACCGAAGCTCGGGCACATCAGCCTGAGGGACATTCTCTCGATTTTGTGCGCCCAGCCCCCATACTTCCATTTCCGCTGGGCGATGAAACCTGACACTTTTCCTCGAACTTCGCGTTCTAGATGAAGGACGCCTCGGGCATGCGCCGCTGCGAGTCCCGTGCAACGATGAGGACCGATCTGGCTCTCGCATAAACCAGAACGCGATCGGGTCTCCTACCCATTCGGGTGGCGCGTCGTCCGCAACCGTACGCGTAACCTTTTTGGTTAATCGCAATCAGGGCGCACCTGCGAAACCCAGGGCGGCAAGGACGAAAGGAGACACTCTCTATGAGCGAGAAGCGATTACTCTACTTCGCACTCGGCATGCTGACCGTAGTGAGCATTGGCGCGGTCAGCCTTCACAGCACCGGCATCGGATTCCCAGACGGGTCGTTCCAGGCCGTAGCTGCAGCACCGGCTGGGAAGGCATACTATCTGACCGCTGCAACCCACCCGGGTGGCACCGCGTCGACTGCCTGCGCTTCCGGCTACCACATGGGAACCTTGTGGGAGATTGCCCAGCCGCAGAATCACAGGTACGCCGATGAGGTTACAGGTGCAAGAACCGCCACCGATCGTATCGCCGGACCCCCTGCAGGGATTTTTCAGTCAGGCTGGGTCAGGTCGGGCGGCAATTCGCTTACCACGAATTCCGTCGGCGCGAACTGCGCCCTTTGGGCCAGTTCAGGTTCCACACACTTCGGGACCCAAGCCCGCCTGGAGTCCACACTGGCTGGAACGACTGCGACCCCAGGGTGGATAGTCACTCGCGTTACCTGCAACGCCATGCCCGGGGTCTGGTGTGTCGAGGACTGAGTGAAGGTTGGATCCTCAACCGGCCGGCATCTCGATCACCGCACCTGTTGCCAGACTTGATCGGGACCGCTGGCAGGGCGTTGATGCGGACCGAGAGAGAAACAGGCTCCGTCACAATGGTGAAGGCGCTTGTCCCGGGAGCGTCGTTGACCAACGGAGAGGGATCCCCCGAGAGAAACAGGTTCC
>JBHHWO010000205.1:0-6718 GCA_046756565.1 Thermoanaerobaculia bacterium
GAATCACGTGAAGTTCCGACCTGCACGAATGGCGTAACGATCTGGGCGCTGTCTCCACAAGAGGCTCAGCGAATCTGTAGCACCGGTGAAGATGCCGGTTACCCGCATGAAGACGGAAAGACCCTGTGCACCTTTACTATAGCTTGGCACTGAACCCTGATGCGTTATGTGTAGGATAGGTGGGAGACTTTGAAGCCGGAGCGCTAGCTTCGGTGGAGTCAAAAGTGAAATACCACCCTTATCGTATTGGAGTTCTAACCCAGACCCGTTATCCGGGTCGGGAACAATGTCTGGTGGGTAGTTTGACTGGGGCGGTCGCCTCCCAAAGAGTAACGGAGGCGCGCGAAGGTTCCCTCAGGCTGATTGGAAACCAGCCGTAGAGTGTAAGGGCAGAAGGGAGCTTGACTGCGAGACCTACAAGTCGAGCAGGTACGAAAGTAGGCCCTAGTGATCCGGTGGTTCCGTATGGAAGGGCCATCGCTCAACGGATAAAAGGTACGCCGGGGATAACAGGCTGATCTCCCCCAAGAGTTCACATCGACGGGGAGGTTTGGCACCTCGATGTCGGCTCATCACATCCTGGGGCTGAAGCAGGTCCCAAGGGTTCGGCTGTTCGCCGATTAAAGTGGTACGTGAGCTGGGTTTAGAACGTCGTGAGACAGTTCGGTCCCTATCTTATGTGGGCGTAGGAGACTTGAAGGGATCTGTCCCTAGTACGAGAGGACCGGGATGGACGAACCTCTGGTGCACCAGTTGTCGTGCCAACGGCACAGCTGGGTAGCTAAGTTCGGAAAGGATAACCGCTGAAAGCATCTAAGCGGGAAGCCCCCCCTGAGATGAGGTCTCCCTGAAGGGCCCTGGAAGATCACCAGGTTGATAGGCGGGATGTGTAAGCGCTGCGAGGCGTTGAGCTAACCCGTACTAATCGCCCGTTTGGCTTGACCATTTTTTGGCTTTCGCGTAAAGCGTTTCTATGGCGGATTCTTTCGCTTATAGCCCATTTCGACCGGCCAAGCCGGTCGTCCCGAACTCACGCTCGGGTCAGTTGTTCATGGTTCTTTGTCAGCTTTTTCCGGTGGCAATAGCGAGGGGGAAACACCCGTTCCCATCCCGAACACGGCAGTTAAGCCCCTCTGCGCCGATGGTACTGCGTGGGCGACTGCGTGGGAGAGTAGGTCGCCGCCGGGAGTTTTTCTTCGAGACCCGCGAGTTTTCGCGGGTCTTTTTTCGTGAGGACACAATACGTAATCTTCGGTAGGGGCGGACGCCGGCGACAAGGCGCTTCCCGGGAAGACTACGTATTGTGTCCCCCCTGCTAACTTTTCCCGGGACGGCGTGTCTACATAACTGGAATGCCGGAAGAGGCCTCAGACACCGAGCTCATCAAAGCCGCCCTCGGCGGACGGGAAGAGGCCTTCGGGACTCTGATGAAGCGCTACGAGCGCTTCGTCTACAAGCTCGCGTTCGGCTTTGGTCGGAGTCACGAGAACGCTCTGGATCTCTCCCAGACGGTCTTTCTCAAGGTCTACCGCAAGCTGGGCTCGTTCCGGGGCCAGTCGAGCTTCCGGACCTGGCTGGCCAAGGTGACCTACCACGAGGGCCTCAACTGGCAGCGGGCCAATCGGCGTCACGCCGAGGGCCGGGAAGAGATCGCCGAGACCGCCGACCGGACGAGCGGTCAAGATGACGAGCTTCTACGCAAGGAGCGCACGAAACTCGTCCTGGGCGGAATGGCTCAACTCAATCGGCGGTACCGAACCGCGATCGAGCTGCGCTACTTCCACGGTCTGCCGTTGCGTGAGATAGCGGCCGTGTTGGGTTGTAGCGAGGGCGTTGCCAAGAACGCCCTGTTCCGCGGCGTTCGCAGCTTGAAGAACCAACTGGCGGGAGCCTGATTGAGCGAGCCGGAGGTTTATAACGATGAACGAATGCAAGCGAATCGAAGAAGGCCTGGCGTCACTCATGGGCGGAGATTCGAGCACCGAGGAGCGCGCGAAGGTGATGCGGCATCTGGCGGAGTGCGACGCATGTGCGGATCTCTTCGCCATTCACGCCGAGCTCGACGACATGGAGCTGCCGGCGGCGGCTGAGTCCGAGCTGCTGACCATGCGCCGGGAGGTCCTGCGGTCGATCCGCAAAAGCGAAGATCGGGAGACGAGCACCTGGTGGCCGAGTCTCGCGGCGCAGCTCAAGCCGTGGGGCGCGCTCGCCATGGCCGCGGTGGCCCTGGTCCTGGGTATTCTGATCGGCCGGTGGCCGAGCGCCGATCGGCTGTTCGAGCGCGCTCAGCGCGAGGATACGCGCCTCGCCAACAGCAACGAGGCGATAGCCGGCCAGCTCGAGTTCGCGGCGCTGAGAAACCGCCGCATGGAAGAAAGCGCGAACTCACCCTACACGTTCTCGGATCTGCGGGTCCGGGAGATCGACGAGGGCCGGGTGGAACTTTCCTTCGACGTGGCGACTCATCTCGAGCTGGTACGCGACAAATCGGATCCTCTGGTCTCCGAGATTCTGGTGCAGTCTCTGGTCAACCCAGCACCGGTGGGAACACGCCTCGAAGCGATCTCGTTGGTGCGATCAAGGGAGCCCAAGGTTCGCGATGCACTCATCGTCGCGATGCTCGAAGACGAAAGTCTCCCGGTCCGGCTGGGAGCTCTGGAAAAGCTCGTCGACGAGCCCATCGACGGCGAGACCGAAGCCGCTTTTCTGCAGGTTCTCGAAAGCGAGGAATCGGTGCAGATGCGCCTTCTGGCGATCGACTATCTGGCCAAGGAGCGGGTAGCGCCCGAGATGGTCGAGTCAGCGATCCTCTCAGGTCAGCCCGAACCCGGTAGCGCGATCTTCGTGCGGGCTCAGGATTACTTCGCCAAGTTCTAGCCGGCCCTCCGGCTCACAGGTTTTTTGGGAAAGAAAGGAACGAAAACATGAAGAAAAGCACATGGATCCTACTGGCTTGCCTCGTGATCGCGTTGCCGGTAGTGGCGCAGGCGCAAACGGTCGAAGCGTTCGACGTGCCTTCCGGAGAGCTTCTGGAGCTGGACCTGGAGACCGGAGGCTCGGTCGAGATTCGAGGCTGGGATCGAAGCGAGGTGCGCGTCGAGCTCGAAGAGCGGGGACGAGGCGTGAAGCCCAAAGTCGATATCCGGCGGACCGATAGCGGTGTTGCCGTCAAGATCGAGGAAAACGACTGGCACGAACGAGGTGATCGGGGCCATCGCGACCACAAGGGTTATCGGGTGAAGGTGCGAGTGCCGCTCAAGTTCAACATCCAGATCGAGACCATGGGTGGGGGAATCACGATCGCCGACGTCGAAGGCGAGATCGAAGGCGAGACCATGGGCGGCCAGCTCGACCTGTCGAATCTGAAGGGCGAGCTCGATCTGTCGACGATGGGTGGAAGCATCAGGCTGGTCGACTCCGAGGTTAACGGCGAAGTCTCGACGATGGGTGGCAAAGTCCTGCTCGAGAACGTCATCGGCGACGTCGATGGGTCTTCGATGGGCGGCAACGTCGTCTACAAAAACGTCCAGCGCTCCGACGGCAGTACGACTGGAAAGGTCGTCCACATCACCACGATGGGAGGCGAGATCGAGCTGGCTGAGGCGCCCCACGGCGCGAAGCTCCACACTATGGGCGGCAAGATCGAAGTCCAGTCGGCCGCCGAGTTCGTCGACGCCGAGACCATGGGGGGAGACGTAATACTCCACGAGGTCGACGGCCGCGTGGCAGCAACCACCATGGGCGGCGACGTAGAAGTCCGTGTTATCGGCGATCCGCAGGCTGGCGACCGCAGCATCGAGCTCACCTCCATGGGCGGAGAGATCCACTTGACCGTGCCGCACAACTTCTCGATGGAAGTGGACATCGAACTCTCCTACACGAAGCGCCGCGCCGGTCGCTACGACATTCACTCCGATCTCACGCTTCAGAGAAGCGAAGAGCCGGCCTGGAACTACGACCACGGTTCCGCCCGCAAGGTCATCAAAGGCAGCGGAGTCTTCGCCGGCGGAAAGAACAAGGTCGTGATCCGGACCATCAACGGCGACGTGCACCTGCGACAGGGCGGCTGATTTCGCCACAGAGAATTGCTGGCGCCGGTGCCGCTCGGGAGGGCGGCGCCGGCGCTTGTTTTGGACGGATTCGCTCCGGCTCCCGTGCTAGGCTCTTGCCGCCACGAGCCCGGCAAAGTGAGGCCGCCCGAGACTCGATCGTTCCTGTTTCATGAGTTCCTCAATTGCGATTCTCGGTGCGGGGATGGCCGGCCTCGGCGCGGCTTGGCGACTGGCGGAGGCCGGGGCCGAGGGAACCGTCTTCGAGAAGCTCGGTCGCCCCGGTGGGCACACACGGTCCTTCAGGACCGAGGGTGGCTTCATCTTCGACGACGGGCCGCATATTTCCTTCACCAAGAATCCCCGCATTCAGGAGCTCTTCGCCGAGAGCGTGCGCGGAGAGTTCGAGGTGGTTCAGGCCCGAGTCAACAACCACTGGCGTGGGCACTGGATCAAACACCCGGCCCAGTGCAATCTCTATGGCCTGCCTCCGGATGTGGTCTCGCAAGTTATCCACGACTTCGTCGAGGCGCGCGCACAGGTCCGTGGCGACGAGGTGCCGGCGAACTACGAGGACTGGCTGCTCGCGGCCTACGGCCGGATGTTTGCCGAGACCTTCCCGATGGTGTACGGGGAGAAGTACCACACGCTTCCAGCCCGGTTGATGAGCACCGACTGGTTGGGTCCGCGTCTCTACCGCCCGGATCTCAAGGAGATCCTCGATGGCGCGTTGGCCGAGGAGACCGAGGACTTTCACTATGCGGGCTACGTTCGCTACCCCACGAAAGGCGGTTTCGAATCCTACCTGAGGCTGTTTCTCGAGAAGGCGACCGTGGAATCCTCCAAGGAGGCGATCGAGATCGACCCTGCAAAGGGGCTCGTGCGGTTCTCGGACGGCACCGAAATCACGCCTGATGGTCTCGTCTCCTCACTTCCGCTTCCGGCTCTCGTCGGTTGCATTCGCGATGCCCCGAGCCACGTCGTCGACGCCGCTTCGACTCTCGCCTGCTCGAAATGCGTCACCGTCAACGTCGGAGTCAACCGCGAGGATCTGTCCGACCACCACTGGACCTATGTCTACGACCGCGACTTCACCGCCACGCGCCTGAGCTTCCCGCACATGTTCTCGCCCGGGACGGTGCCCGCGGGTACCGGCAGCATTCAGGCCGAGGTCTATTTCTCCGACAAGTACCGCCCACTCGACGTGGAGCCGGACGCGCTCATCGAGCCCGTGCTCGGCGATCTACGTCGGTGCGGTTTGTTACGCCAGGACGACGGGATCCTGCATGCCGGCGCCCGCCTGGTCGAGCACGGCAACGTGATCTTCGACCTCGATCGTAACGACGCTCTAGCGGTGATTCTCCCGTTTCTCGACGAGGTCGGGATCGCCACCTGTGGTCGCTACGGCCTGTGGGGCTACCACTGGACCGACGAGTCGTTCGAGAGCGGTGAGGCGGCGGTTCAGAAGGTCCTCGACGGCCTTCGACTGGGCCGCCGGTAGCGCTTTTTTCGGGTCCGGTTCAGGTCGCGACCGCGAAACCCACTCCGACCAGCCCGGCCAGAATCAGAAACGGGATCGCGAATACCGCGATCAAAGTGCCCACGACCAGCATGAGGACGGGGGCCACGATCAGGCCGATGACGACCGCGAGCACGACGAATAGAGCCTTGAGGACGAAGCCCAGGAGTGTCAGCGGCAAGAGCACGATCTTGAAGACCAGCTTGAGTACCAGGCCCGCCAGGGCCAAGACGCCGAACAGAACGGCGCCGACGAGAAGCAGCGTAAGGAAACCGGCGATCTCGAACATCTGGACTACCCCCTCATGACTCCATACGGGCTTTTCCGGGCTCGGGTTTCGGCTATCTGATCCTGCCGGCGACGCGCTGCTAGACTCACTCTCTGTCTCCCATGCCGAGAATCACCAAGGTCACCACCCGAACCGGCGACGACGGCACGACCGGACTGTCGAGCGGACACCGCGTCGGCAAGGATGACCTCCGGATCGAAGCCTACGGCACGGTCGACGAGCTCAATTCGGTGATCGGCCTGGCGCTGGCCGAGGGGCTCGAAGAGCCGCTGCCGACCCTCCTGCAGAGCATCCAGAACGAGCTCTTCCACCTGGGCTCGGATCTTTCGATGCCGCGAGGGGGTGGGGAGACGTTTCCGGTGCCGCGGATCGAGCAGCGGCACACCGACGGGCTGGAGGTAGCGCTCGACGAGCTTGGCCAGGAGTTGCCGCCCCTCGAGAACTTCGTACTGCCCGGCGGCTCGAGTGGCGCCGCGCGTCTCGACCTCGCGCGTACCGTTTGCCGCCGGGCTGAGCGGATGGTGGTGCGTCTCGGCCGGGAGGAGGACGTCGGCGAGAGCGTGGTCCGCTATCTGAATCGACTCTCGGATCTCTTGTTCGTGGCAGGTCGCTACGAGAATCGGGCCAACGGCGTCGACGACATCCTCTGGGATAGCCATTCTTAACTGCGGCACGGAGCCATCTGCGGCCCTTGCTCCCATAGGCGCTCCCCGACGACCTCCCGCATCGCCTGCGTCGGGGCGCCTGGCATCTGACACCGTGCCGCAGCAAGAATACGCAGCGACTTGGAGCTGAAGTTTCGGGCGCGGCCTAGCAGCCCGTGGTAGAAGTCGAGAAGGCCGCGTTGCGAGAGCCAAGGGA
>JBHHWO010000206.1:0-6549 GCA_046756565.1 Thermoanaerobaculia bacterium
ACGGCCCGGGCGAGGAATTCGGGCACATCCCAGCGAGCCTCGGCCGAGCCCGACCGCGCCTGGAGTTACGTCGGTGCCCTCAAAGTAGCAGTCGAAGTAGAGCTTCAGGGCTCGCCAGGCGCACCCGGCGAGTTGTCCCAGCAGCTTACGGTCGTAGCGGAAGAAAACCCTCAACCGCTTGGGGATGGTGAAGACCACCTGGCGGTGTGGAACATCCTCGAGCAGCTCACGCTCGGCCCACTCCGCCCACAGAAGCTCACGCTTCTGGTGGCAGCTCGGGCACAAGCCTCGGAGCTTGCAGGAGAAGGCGACGAGGAACTCGTGCCGGCAGTCCGGGCAGCGCACGCGGGCGACGCCCTGGTCGAAGATGGCGGCGACACCGAGTTGGCGGAGTTCGCGAAGAAGTCGAACCACACCGGGGAGGACCGCAACACCATCACGCTGGAGCAACTCGTTGAAACGCCTGTTCTTCTGGTTTCCCAGCGCGCAGATCGTGTGCGACCCCGGCGCGTCCGTAGGTTCGCCCCTCGGCAGTGCGATCTCCCTCGAGGCCAGAAACGAGGCCACTCCTTCGTAACGCGGCTTGCCGTCGACGAACTCGAGATAGTCAGCCCGCCCGAACTCTCGGAAGGCTCCGGAGTCACCAATCTCCTGGACAGCCCGCTCTTCGAGGAAGGCGTTGAAGAGTTCACTCCACGCGCGCAGGTGGACCTCCGCGGTATCCGTGAGAACCCCGTCCAGGTCGAACACGACCGCGTCGAAGGTCCTGAATGGGACACGGCTCACGCCTCCGGTGCCCCCTCGCGGCGGGGCCGACCCGTCTCGTACAAGGCAAGTCGATTTCGGATTCGCCTCGCGACGAGAAACCAACGCTCGTCGCATGCGATCAACGCCAGAAACCGTTGCAAGCGAAGAAAGTCGAAGGCGCGAAGGCGCCGGCCGTCCAGGATGATCTCGACGACACCAAGAAGTCGGATCTCCAACCGCGCCGGCGGTTCGCCACCGATCCCGCT
Organism: Thermoanaerobaculia bacterium; assembly: GCA_046756565.1. GTDB lineage: Bacteria > Acidobacteriota > Thermoanaerobaculia > Multivoradales > JAHEKO01 > CALZIK01. The sequence goes on from JBHHWO010000206.1 coordinate 1,014, forward strand.
CGTGGGAGGATAGGAAATCGGTCTTCCCAGCTGTGGGCTCCCGAGGCTGTTCGGGCGCAAAGGCGCGCCCCCGTAGGCTTCTGAGGGCGAGAGCGTAGCACGCCCGACGACTCTAGAGGCGTTGCCCGGCTAGAACGTCCAGCTGACGCCGAAGGACGGCAATCGTGGGAACCACTTCTCGAACTCGCGTTCGATGGCAAAGCCGGTCTCAGGCGCGAAACTGATCTCGAAATCGGAGATCGAGCGCAGGTTGTTGCGATCCAGCAGGTTGGTCACCTCGAGGAAGAGCTCGAGCTCGCCGCGGACTCGATCGATCCTCCGGCTGGCACGAACATCGATTCGATGGTAGGTCGGGTAGTTGCCGCTGTTGCGCTCTCTGGGGACGATGCTCGGAACGACCTGACCCGGCACGGAGACCAGGCTCGCATCCGTGGCCGGCCAGCCACTGTGGTGAATCCCGGCGAGATTCAGGTTCCAGCGCTCGTTCAGTTCAAGATTGACGCTGTAGGAGAGCGCGTGGCGCTGGTCCCACGATCGCGGCACATAGGTGCCGTCGATCCGGTCTTCGGTCTTTGAAAGGGTATAGCTGAGCCACCAGTCGAAACGCTTGCCGCCACGCTCGAAGAGCGTCTCCAACCCACGCGAGCGACCGAGCTCGGGGGCGATGAGCACGCGGTCGGACTGGCCCTCGGGGAAGATATCGATGGGCTCGAAGAGGTTCTCGAAGCGGGGGCGTGGGTGCTCCAAACGCTTCGAATAGAGCTGAACCGCCAGACGGCTCCGGCGGCCCAGCCGTCGATCGAGCGCGATCGTGGTCTGCTCGTTGAGCTGCGCCGGATGAAACTCGTCGACACCGTCGACAATCTGGAGCTCGTGGATATCCTGTGACTGCGAATAGCGACCCCAGGACGCCCGCAGCGTCGTGTCGGCTCCCAACTGAGCGACGACGTTGAGCCGCGGGCTCAACTGATCCTCGTCGACATGCGTCTGGCGATCCCAGCGCACTCCGGCTTCGATTGTGACCCTTGGCGCAAGCCGAAATCGATCGGCCAGATAGGCTCCGTAGGTGGAGCCGGAACGCGTGAGATCGAAACGTCGTCGGGTCATGAGCTCTTCGTCGGTGAACACCGGATCGGTCACCAGATTGACGAAGGTGTAGTCGTAGCTGGAGTCGAGTCGCCGCAGCTCGAAACCCGAGCGCAGGTGGTGCCGATCCGAAGGATCGAAACGCCAGTCCTGGCGGAGCTGCACGATCTCCGTCGAGCGATCGTCCGACACGCGGGTCCGATCGGAGCCCCGGTCCGAACCGAGAAAGGGGTCCGACTGGTTCGAGCCCGACTCGCCATCGCGCTCGCTCTCGAGACGGCCGTAAGAAAGAACCGAGGTTTGCGACACCCTTCCGGACACCACGCTGTCGAGCCTTACCCAGACGTAGCCGCTGTCATAAGAGCTCGTGAGGTCGTCGTCGTCATCGACGCTCACGAACTCGGTCTCGTCCGCGGCAGCCAGAACGCTGAGGGAGAGCAGGCCACCGTGACCCCAGGGGCGCCGCACCTTCCCGAAAAGGTCGTAGTAGGCTGGACTCAGGTCGAAGTCGTTTTCATCGGTGGAGACCGCGTCCAGGAGCAGGTCCAGATAGCCGTGGCGGGCGTTGACGAGCCACTCGCCGTTGCCGCCGTCGAACCGACCCTGACGCATGAGGTGAACCTTCTCGAAGCTCACGCCGACCATGGTCCGCGGTTCGAGCGGCACGACCGACGAGATATCGATCACACCACTCATCCGATCGCCGTACTCGGCGGTGAAGCCGCCGCTCATGACCTCGATGGCGCCGATCGCACGAGAATCGAAAATGCTGAAGACGTTTTGGAAGTCCTTCAGGTGGTAGGGCTCATAGACCCGGAGGCCGTCGACCAGCACCAACGTCTCGTTGCGCTCACCGCCTCGGACGTGAAAGTCGGCCGAAAAGTCGCCGCTGGCGATCCCGGGCAGCCGCGAAACCGCTCGATAGACATCATCGGAGAGGTGCGGCAGGCGACTGACTTCTTCGCGGCTCCAAAGCAACCCGGCAGCCGGGGCGTCATGCAGCAGACTCATCCGCCCGGGCGTGACGACCATCTCCTCGAGAGTGTCTTCGACAGGGTTCAGACGAAAGACCACACGGGCTCGATGCCCCGAAGAAACTTCGACCGACCGCTGCTCGACGACGTACCCGGCTTTCCGCGCCTCGAGTTCCTGATCACCCGGCGGCACCCGTTTGATCTCGAATCGACCCTCTCGATCGGTTCGCACCGCGCGAAGGCCCGGGATCTCCACTTCCGCACCCGGAACACCCTCGCCGCTTTCGATATCGTGGACCTCACCGACAACGGTGCCGTGTGGAGCCGGGATCACGGTCACGATTCCAGCGCTCGACTCCCGAGCCGCCAGACCATGGGGCGCGAGAAGCGCGTCGAGCGCATGGCGCAACGTATCGACTTCTGGGTCTGAGCTCACGATCATCCACGGTTTGACGACGTTGCTGCCGTAGACCAGGCGCAGCCCACGCTCCCTTAGATCATCGAGAGCCTGGGCAAGCGGTCTCCCGGCGTAGTCAAGCTCGATGGAACCGAAGACCGTTCCCGGCAGGAGCAGCCCCAGTGCCAGGGCGACGGCGAGACGCTTCATCTTCTGCTCCTAGCGAGTTTTGGGGTCGCTGGGGTCTCCGAGCCGGGAGACCAACAGGACTCCTTCCTCGTATCGATGGGCCAATCCGACGGCCGGCAGAACAGCCTCCAGCGCTTCGCTCGGACTCAATCCCTCGATCTCTCCGCTGAGCACCACGCCGCCGGCCTCCTCTTCGATACCCTGCTCAGAATACTCGAGCCGATGGCCGCTTTGCCTGGCGGCCCAGTCCAGAAAGCCCTCGAGGCGGCTGCCGTCCAGAGGCCAGGTCGGCGCGATGCGCTGCGTCCACTCGAAGACCGGATCGTACGAAGCCAGCGAGGCGCGATGCACGGCCCCACTTGAAAGGGTGATCTCCTCGCCGGCTACGGCTCGAGCGACCGAAGTGCTGGTTCCCAGCTCGACTTCACCCTCACGAACCCGGACCGTCAAGGTGTCGGAGCCCAAGCGAACCTCGAACTGAGTGCCGATCTCCTCGACGCGCCCGAAGGGAGTCAGAATCGTCAGTCGGTCGCCTCCGTGCTCGATCCCGCTCTCGAGATAGATCGCGCCCTGTTCGAGCCTGACCTCGTGATCGGAAGCCAACACGACCCGAGTCGCCTGGTCCAGCCGAAGCGAATGGCCCGTCACCGTCTCGAGTGCGAGGAGCGACCCGACGGCGGTCGCGATGGAGTTGCCGGTTTCGAGCTCCGTACCGGAATCGAGAGACTCAGCCGAGCCCGCCTTCGTGCCGCGCCAGACGCTGGCCGAACCGGTGAGCCGAGCAACGCTCGCAAACCTCGTGGCCTCTTCAAAAAGTAGCGCGCGCCCGAAAAAGGCGGCCGCTAGCGCGACAGCCAAGACAGCGGCCGCCGCGAAACGGAGCCGGGGCCGCCCCGGCGAGGGTTGCTCGACCTGTTCCTCCCAGAGCGGCCGGAGCTCGGCCTGCATCCGATCGAGCCTCGCGGACGGCATCGTCGCCCGCGGACCGGCCATGCGCACCAGCCGGCCGACATCGTCGGTCAGCGACGCGACCTTGCTGTCGTTCGAGCTGTTGTTGGAGGTGTGCTCGGTCATGGTGTCCTACCTTTCCCTCTCATGGCGTGATCGACTCTCATCCCGATTGCGACTCGGTTGTCGCGGCGGCGATTTCGGAAAAACCGCTTCGAAACGCCTGACGGGCCCTCGCGAGAGTCGACTGCGCCGCGGTCCGGGTTACATGCAACCGCTCCGCGATGTCCGACACCGATAGATCCTCCAGGTATTTCCACTCCAGAACATCTCCGTATCGTCCGGGAAGCCGATCCAGCAACACTCGAACCACATGTGCGACCTCCTTGCGCAGAAGTTGCGCTTCGGGCGGTTCCACGTGGGAAGCCCCGATCAGATCCAGGGTCCGCTCGACCGCGGGGAGATCGTCCGCGAGTTCGACTTCGACCTCCCGTGTCCTTTGCTCGCGCCGAAACGCGAGGATCTCGAAGCGGCAAAAGGCGCACAGCCAGGTCAGGAGACTGGCCTCGCCTCGGAACTGCGCCAGTTTCGGGATCGCCTTCGCCAGACTGCTCTGGGCCAGTTCCTCGGCGGCGTCCGGGTCGCCGACTCGCGCCAGAGCGAAGCGGTAGACCTTCTGGGCGTGGACCTCGAACAGCTCGCCGTAGGCCGTCTCGTCGCCGGTCAGAAGACGCGCCACGAAGGCCTTGTCCTCGGGAAAGATTCTCATCTCGCTCGGTCGTGTCGAAGCCGACGTGGCTTTCGGAGCACTCTACTCCCAGCGCGCGGCGATGGCTTCGAGGCGGGATTCGAGATCTGCCTTCGAGAGCCAGGTGCCGTCCACCAAGACGCCGCCCACTTTCTTGAGGTTCTTGGTGTTACGTAGCGGATTCTTTTCAACCAGGAGCAGGTTGGTTCGCTTACCCACCGCAACGGTTCCCCGCTCGTCGATCTCGTCGAGGAAGACGGCAGGGTTATAGGTTCCGGTTAGGAGAGCCTCCCATGGAGTCAACCCGGCTCGGACCAGGAGACGAAGCTCGTCGTGGATCCCGAAGCCCGGGATCAAGAGCGGGACTCCCGAATCGGTACCCAAGAGCAACCGATCCAAAGCTCCGAGGTTTCGAAGCTCTTGCGCGCTGTAGAGCTTGATCTCGAGCAGCCTGTCCCAGAAGGCCGGGTCCTGGAGAAAGTCACTCTGAAGGTAGATGTTCTGATTCCGCCAAAGCTCCTGTACGCTCGGCGGCATGTAGCGCATCTCCGGTCTTGCGAAGAGTTGCTCGAAGCTTTCCTTACCGACGGTTTTGACGATGATGTCGTAGGTGCCGACGGTCGTCGTGACCCAGATCCGGCTGTTGGCCACATCCGCGAGCGGCTCTTCGAGGTCGTCTCGGAAGTTCTGCGGCTGACTGAAGGGAACGGAGACGCTGAGGATCTCCTCGATATGGGCGAGCATCGACTGCCCCTGGTCCAAAGTCGCCTGGATCGGGAAGCCGGGCCGAAGAGCATGTCCGATGACCGGTAGCCCGAGCTCTCTGGCCACCGCATGCAGTCGCTCGAACTTATCGCGGCTGATCGGGCTGTGGGTCTTGATCGCCGTATATCCCTGAAGGGCCCACTTTCGTACCGATTCTTCGACGGCATCGGCCGACGAGTGCGTATTGTCGTTGACGCCCGGACTCGAGAAATGAAGGCGCGGTCCCACCACCTTGCCGCGCTCGATGTTCCGGCGCCACTTGAAGATGTTGTCGAAACCCCACGGGTCGTACACACCCGTGATGCCGTTGGCAAAGTAGAGGCTGTAAAGCTCCTCCGGAGAAACACCTTCGGGGATCGCGTCGATGTCATCGCCGTGAGCGTGCATGTCGTACAAGCCCGGTAGCAGGTATTTTCGCTTGCCATTGAT
>JBHHWO010000207.1:0-6415 GCA_046756565.1 Thermoanaerobaculia bacterium
GGTCCTTGCCGGGGAGGTGGGGGCGTCGCCGACGGACCTCATCCTGCGCTTCGGCGGCTCTCTCGCCGCCATTGGCGCCATCGTCGTGGTGGCGCGCCGGATCGCTCCCAGTCTGTTCGACCGGATCGCCCGGACCCGGATCCGAGAGACTTTCGTCCTCGGCTCCCCCGGCCTCTGCCTGGCGCTCGCGTGGCTCACCCATGCCCTCGGGTTCTCCCTCGCCCTGGGAGCGTTCGTGGCCGGGCTCCTCGTCTCCGAGACGGAGTACAGCCACCAGGCGATCGCCGACGTGGCGCCGTTTCGAGATCTCTTCGCCAGTGTCTTCTTCATCTCCATCGGCATGCTCGTCGACCTCCGGTTCGCCGTCACCCAACTGCCGGCAATTCTCGGCCTCGCGGTGGCGGTCGTGGCCGTGAAGAGCCTCGTGGCGGGCGGCGCAGTGGCGGCTGTGGGACTGCCGGCGCGGATCCGGATCATGGTGGGCTTGAGCCTCGCACAGGTCGGGGAGTTCTCGTTCCTCCTGATGGAGGTAGGCCGAGCTAATGGCCTCCTCGAGCCCAGGGGGTACCAGATCCTTCTGAGCAGTGTCGTGTTGACGATGCTGGCCACTCCACTTCTCGTCCACCTCGGCCCCACCGCCGCCGGAGCCTGGTTCCGGCTTGGTGGAACTCCTCCGAGCCGGGAGCTCGAAGACGCGGCCGCGGCCATCCAGGACCACGTGACCGTCGTCGGATTCGGCGCCGGTGGACAGCTTCTCGCTCAGGTCCTCCGAGAAGCCGGAATCCCCTACGTGGTCGTCGAGCTGAACTCCGAGACGGTGAAGCGAGGCCGCCGCAAGGGCGAGCCGGTTTTCTATGGCGACGCGACCCGTCGGGACGTCCTCGAACACGCCGGGATCGATCGCGCCCGCCTCGTGGTCTTCGCCATCTCCGATCCGGATGCCCTGCGCCGAGCGGTCCGCGCAGCCCGCGACCTCAACCCCGCAGTCGAGATCGTCGTTCGGAGTCGGCGGATCAACGAAATCGAGGAGCTCCAGACTCTGGGTGCCGACCAGGTAGTAGCCGAGGAGTTCGAGACCGCGATCGAGATCTTCAAGCTTGTCCTCCATCGGTACCACGTGCCGCGAAACGTAGTCTGGGCCCAGATCCGCCTGCTCCGGGGCGAGGGGTATCAGATGCTTCGGTCGCCGGGCCGAGGGAAGGGCGTGTCAGAGGCGGTCCTAGATGCTCTCGAGGCGGGCACCACCGATATCTTCCGGCTCGAGCGTGGGAGCCCCGTCGCTGGCCGGTCCCTACGAGATCTCGACCTTCGCCGGCGGACCGGCGCCACCGTTCTGGCTGTAGTCCGTGAGGACGAGCCGTTCCCGAACCCGGCCGCAGACACCGTCCTCGAGGCCGGCGACGACTTGGTCCTCGTTGGCAGTCACGCCGAGATCGACCGGGCGTTCGACCTCCTCGGCGGACGGGAAGGCAATGGAAGCGCACATTGGGGATTCCCGTAGGTCTCATGCTTCGAGTGATATGCGCTGGTGCCGGAGGCGGGATTCGAACCCGCACAGCCTTGCGGCTCAGGAATCCTAAGTCGTTCGCGAGCTAATCAACCACAACAGACGACAACAGACAACAATCTTAGAATCAGCGGGTTACCGGCACTCACTCCGTTGGCGTCAGTTGTGGAAAGTGGGCTGTTGTTGGGGTCCACTGCACCATGAGTGCACCACGGTCCGAAGCACTCCAGCTGTCGTCTTCGAGTGTCTGGAGTAGGATCGACCGGAACCCGACTAAGGGATCCGACAGACCTTTGAGACGCGAGACCTGAGCTTGTTCGATCACAAACCATGACCCTGGAAGAAGCCCTCGGCGAGCTCGAAGCCCTCGGCACCGAAAGGGTGCGCGCGCAAAACACGAAGCAGGGAGCCGGAGAGAATCAATTCGGCGTCCGACTGGGCGACATTCGGAAGCTGGCGAAGAAGATCAAGACCAACCGCGAGTTGGCCACGGCGCTCTGGGAGACGAGTTGGATCGCTTGGTGCGTTCCGTCACCTTTGTGCGGGTGGCTGACTGGCTGAACGCTTATGTTGTCAGGCACCACCCCGACAAAGAGACGCTTCGCCAGGGGTGGATGGTCACCGACGACCCGATGGCGGCTCGCGCTGGGTGGGACCTGACCGCTGAGCGGGTCGCGAATCGTCCAGAAGGGCTCGACCTGACCGCGCTTCTGGATCGCATCGAGTCCGAAATGGGAGACGTGGCTCCCGAAGCGCAGTGGACGATGAACAATACTCTCGCGGGAATCGGCATCCACTTCCCCGACCACCGCGAGCGGGCGCTGGCCATCGGAGAGAAGTTGGGTGTCTATCGCGATTATCCCGTGTCGAAGGGGTGCACCTCACCCTTTGCCCCGATCTGGATCAAGGAAATGGTGCGTCGGCAGGGCTAACAGTCCGTCGGTGCCAAGTGCTGGTGCCCCAGACACCTCCAAGCTTCCATAGCCTCTGACATCCGGCCGCCGGACCAGGGCCAACCAGGACTCCGCATCCGTGTTCAAATGACCACCTCGCGGCGCAAGAAACGCCCCCGAATCGCAGACAATCCGAGCTACAAGGAGCTCCGGCAGCAAACCCAGGGAGCGGAAGTGCTCTTGAAGCTCCGCCCTATTGGGCGGCTCCTCGGCGCTGGCAGATTGCCGCCGTACACGCCAATTGTACCGCGCGATTTCCCCTATCTCGGTCTGCCTCGGCCCTCGTCCTGAACGCCGGCGAGGGCTCGTGGCGGTGGCGCGGTGGAAGGCCCGAATGTGCCCAAGAACGGTACCCGCACCGTGTGAGCGACGGCACGACAGAGATCCCGACGAACTTGCAAGTCGTTTATTCTGAGCAGCTCAAATGGTGCCGGAGGCGGGAGTCGGACCCGCATAGGATTGCTCCTCGAGGATTTTAAGTTTGGTGAGATCCAACTGACTACAACTGCCGCCAACGGGTAACCGTAGACACTGCAGATTAGTTGAGAGCCGATGTTCTGTTGAGCACTGTTGGCGGTATCGGTCAAAAGTTGGCTTCTACTGCACCAGGAGTGCACCATGGACGGGCCTCCCTGACGCTCGAGATCGACCCCCTCCTGACCCTGCCGCTGCTCCGTCCGCCGAAACACCAGAAAATCTCCGGATCTCGTGTCCGATTGGCCAAACTCGGTGACAGGCTTCGCAGCATGACCGCGGCGAACGGCCAGAGGTCCGCGCGGTAGGCCACAAAGGCGGTCGCCAGGCGGCTGGTCCGTGCAACAACGCCGCCACCTCCACCAAGCTGCGGGCCCACCAGCCCACACTGAGTGGCGGCGAGGTAGACTCTCGGATCTGGCCCGCGAAGATCTCGCCCGGGCCAAGGAAAGGACTGAATGCGAATTTTCATCTGCCTGCTCCCCGTAGTCCTGCTTCTCACTCCTGGGTGGAAGGAGAAGAAGCCCGAGCCGACCTCGTCTCCGGGGTTGAAGAGCGCTCCGAGCGCTCTGGTTCCGTTGAAAGAGGGGAGGCCACAAGCAGACGGCGACTCCCCCTCGTGGGGCTCTACTTCGGCCAAGGTGCACATCCACCTCTTCACCAACTTCCAATGCACGATGTGCGGGCGCTCGGTGGAGCCCCTCAAGCGGCTGCTGCGGGCCCACCCCGATGATCTCTACCTGGTGCTTCGGCACAACCCGCCGGAAAAGCGCACCTACGCGGCTCCGGCGGCGGCGGCCTCCCTGGCGGCCTTCAGGCAGGGTAAGTTCTGGGCCTTCCACGACGCCACCTACCAGGAGCGCGCCCTCACCGTTGAGATGCTGGTCAGGCGGGCCGTGCGCCTGGGCATGGACGAGACTCGCTTCAGGCAGGACATGAACGACGCCGCGGTGAGGGCGCAAGTGCGAAGCGAGATCAAGCTCGCACGCGACGCGGGGGTGACGCACAAGCTGACCTTTGTCATCAACGGCCTCGTGGTGGAGGGATGGGAGGACGACGGCAGACTGGAAGATGCGGTGACTCTGGCCCTCGGCGATGCGGACAAGCTCATCGACGAGGGTCTGCCCTCGGAGGAAGTGGCCCGCGTGGCCATGCAGCGCGGCAGCCCCATCAGCAAGCGGTTGGCCGCCCTGCTCGAGTAGCCAATCGGGCTCAGCGCCGGCTCAGCAACTCCCGCAGGCGGGCTGCACCGCGCTCGAGGCGGGCGATCGACATCGACTCGACGTATTTCTTGCCTCACAACATGTTGGGGGAAGCCAGCTAGTGTCCCGTGCGGTAAGTTCGTTGCCACACCGAGAGCGGTGAAGCGTGCGCTGGGCAAGGCGCGACGACTGAGAATATCGGGCATATTCGACAGAGGAGCAACGCCGCCCAGCGGAATGCAGCACCGCTCGAATGTAAAGGAACTTGCCGCACGGGACACTAGGCGGCCGGCCTGCGCGACGAGGCGTCGCCGCATTCGAACGGGCACACGCGCTGGCACCGTGGTTTGCGGTGACGAGCGGTTGGCTGGCGGCGGCGCACCGGCTGACTGGGCGCGAGGACAGGGCGGAAGCTCTGCTGGGCAAGATGGGGCCAACCTCGCGGCCCCTCTGGGGGCGCGTCGTGTATCACTGCTCATGTCGGAGCTGGCCAGCGCGGCCGACTGGTACGAACTGATGATCGAGCAACGCGACCCGTTCGCGCTCCTGTACGCCAGAACGCCCACTACCCGGCCCCTGCGGGCACATACCGGTGGCACCGATTGTCGGAGCTGATGAAGCTGCCAGCGTAGAACCTCATTTGACTTAGCGCTGGAGCGTCGGGCCGAGTCGGCACTCCGCGGCTACGATTCCAGACTCGCTGTTGCCATTTGCGGTTGGAAGTTGTCGCCCACTGCACCACCAGTGCACCTGGGAGCAACCCTCCCGAAGCGCTACAGTTGCCGCACTTTGATCGGCAACCGACTTTCCCACTACGAGATCACCGCCAAGATCGGTGCCGCCGCTAAGGGCCCGGTGCCGAGCAAGCGCTGGATGGGTGTCGATGCCGGTGAGTGAAAAGGGAACAGGTCCCTAATTACCTGGCATCCCACGCGACCCATACGGTTTTGAAGATTGGCGGGATCCAACAGCCGACAACTGTCGCCAACAGATAACCACAGAAGGTCAAGGCGGTTGTGGGCCGCTGGCCTGTTGAGGACTGTTGACCTCAGTGGTCAAGAGTTGGCGTCTACTGCACCACCAGTGCACCACGAAGAACAGCACGCTATCCGTGCTATCATGTTTCCATGATCCGCTCTTTTGGAGATGTCGGGACCGAAGACATCTTCAATGGGCGCAACACCAAAGCCGCGAGGCGAAGCTGCCCTCGGAATCTCTGGCAGGTAGCAGTACGGAAGCTGGAACAACTCGACTCCGCCGAGAATCTCGATGACCTCAGGGTACCTCCCGGCAACCGACTCGAGGCCCTGACCGGAAACCGGCGGGGGCAATTCAGTATTCGAATCAACAGCCAGTACAGGGTCTGCTTCGCCTGGTCCGAAGCGGGTCCTGATGAAGTCGAAGTTGTCGATTACCACTAGGGAATAGTCATCATGGTCCGAGTACCCACACATCGCACACCGACCCATCCAGGGGAAATGCTCCTCGAAGAGTTCCTCAAGCCGATGAAGTTGAGCCAGAGCGATCTCGCCAAGAAGATCCATGTCCCTTACCAGCGGATCAACGAGCTGGTGAACGGCAAGCGCGGCGTCACGCCGGCTACGGCCCTTCGGCTCGCCAAGTTCTTCGGGATGTCGGCCGGCTTCTGGATGAACCTCCAGCTCCGCTGGGACTTGTTCCACGCTCAGCGAGCTGAGGCCGAGGAACTGAAGAGGATTCGAAAGATCCGCCGGCCGGTCGGAGTGTGAGGTACCAGCGACCGTAGACGAAATGGCGGAGGCGCATGGGAATCGAACCTTCCAAGCAATGCCTGAATAATCGCTGAGATGATCGGAGTCATGAAGAGACCAATCGGTCTGTCGATTGCCCTGCTGCTGTCGATGGTGATTACCACTCAGCTGAGAGCCGAGAGTGCGATCACGATCGTCCATGCCGGCCGGATTCTGGATGTCCGAACGGGATCCCTGCTACCGCCGTCACTGATTCGCATCGAGGCCGGACTGATCGTCGAGGTCTCACCGGCTGCCGGGGAGCAGATCCCGGCAGACGCCGTCGATCTCTCCTCACTTACCGTGCTCCCGGGACTGATCGACGCCCACACGCATCTCTGCGACAACACCCACCTGCGGAGCGCCTGGGACCCGTGGACCTTGACGGCCCCGGCGTTCGGCATCATCGGCGCCGCCAACTCGGTGAAAACACTCGAGGCGGGCTTCACGACCGTCCGCAACATGTCCGAGCCGTTCTACGCAGGGCTCGCGATCCGGGACGCGATCGAG
>JBHHWO010000208.1:0-6397 GCA_046756565.1 Thermoanaerobaculia bacterium
TTAGGCCCGCGATCCGTTGCAGGTTCTGCTGAACCTCCTGTTTCGAATAGGGGGCTGCGCGGGGTCGTCCAGGAACTTGGTCGCGCCCAGGCCAATGTTGAAGGTGGCGAGTTTGATCTCTGGCATGGCGTCCGAACGATACTAGCCTAGCCCCGTTCGGCTCGGTTGTAGACCGTGCGGTCGCGATCGAGCTGGTCGGAGCAGGGCCGGTCTTCGGACTACGGTGGAGTTTGCTGGAGCGCCGGATCGATCTCGATGGTGAGGAGACCCTCGACGGTCGTGCCGTCTCTCAAGACCACCTGGTTTCCGGCTCTAAGCGTGAGGTCGCCAGCCCCTCCCACCGTGAAGTTGGGGCCGACTCTGATGTTGCGACAGTGCTCGAAGATTTCGGTTCCCATCACCGCGTCGTCGCTGAATAGAAGATCGGGGCACGGGACGAACCCGACCGGCCCATCGACGCGAAACACCTCGCCGCCGAGATCGACGATGTAGAGGTTGCCGAAGCCGTCTTCGCCGAAGGAGACGATTTGGTCGATACTCCCGACGTCGGGTACGAAGGTCGATGCCCAGTCCGTGAAGTTCGCTCCGGTGCCGGCGTCGAAGGACCAGATTCGCTCGTTTACGAAATCGCCGAAGAAGTATTTTCCTTCGATCTGGGTCTCGGGCCCGCGGTAGACGTAGCCTCCGGTTACCGAGTTGCCCTGGCTTGCGCCGCCACCGTGAGCGTAGGCGTAGATCGGATCGACGTTGCCGGGCGGAGGCGCCCCGCCGGCGCAGTTCGGGCCCGCCGGCGTTGGAAGCTCGCCTTCGCGGAGCTTCCAGCCGTAGTTGTCGGCGCCGGGGTTCGAGGCCGGCTGGTAATTGACCTCTTCGCGGGTGCTCTGGCCGACGTCGGCGATATAGAGGTCGCCGGTCGATCGGTCGAAGCTGGAGCGGAAGGGATTGCGCAGGCCGTAGGACCAGATCTCGTCCGCTCCCGCCTGGCCGACGAAGGGATTGCCAGGCGGAATGCCGTAGTTTCTGTCCGGGTCCGCCGGGAAGTCGTCTCGATCGACGTCGATGCGCACAACCGAGCTCAAGAGAGTGTTCGTGTTCTGGCCGTGGCCGGACGGGTCGCACTGGCGCTGCCGCCGTCGCCGAGTGGAACGTAGAGGAGCCCGTCGGGGCCGAAGCCGATCCAGCCGCCGTTGTGGTTGCTCGCTGGCTGGGAGATCTCGATGAGGATCAAGCCACTGGCTGAGTCCGCCAGGTCGGGATTCGTCGAATCTCGCGTGTAGCGCTCGACCACAGACCGTTGCGGGCTACTGGCGTTGTAATAGACGTAGAAGAATCCGTTCACCTCGTAGTTGGGATGAAAGGCCAGCCCTTGTAAGCCCTCTCCGTTGACGCCCGAAACCGTCAGGAAAGGCGTGGCGTTGAAGGTGCCCGTGCTCAGGTTCATGATCAGGATGTTGCCCGTTGAGAGCTCGGTGACGAAGATGCGGTTGAAGTCGTCCCGGGGGGAGACGACGTAGGTGGGGCTCGAAAGACCGCTAGAGATCCGCGTGGTGCCGATTGTCTGCGCTGCGCCGGCGAAGCTCCAGAGGATCGTGAGACTCAGGATCCAGACCACCGTTGGAAGAGGTCGCAGCGCGGTGTCCACCGTATCGTTCGAGCGTTTCATCGTCACCGTTTTCCGAGGAAGTTCCATGGTACTCGGGAGCCGCCGGGTGCAGGGTGTTACCTTCCTCACACAAGACGACTGGGAATTCTCGAGAGGAGACTTTGTGTGGAGGGCCACCCCCCACACCAGACTGGTCCGGGACCAAACCCCAGCTCTGCTCCGGCGCGCGCCGGCCGCACTGCGATGTTGTGGCTACCCTCGTGATGTGTTGTAGGGTTATCCGAGAATACGATTTCGCGAGGGAAAGGGAACCAGATGGGAGAGGCGAAGAGACTCCAATGGCACGCCCTCGATCGACGCCCCCTCTCCGGCCGACTGTCCGTTCAAGGCAGCAGCGATCTCCCCCCAAAGATTCGATCTGTGGCTTGCCGGACAGGGTCGGCTGCGAGGGGTGAGCGTAGCAGCCGTTTCCGCTGTGTCACAATTCCCGTCAGGTGAACACGCTCATTCGGCCCGGTTTGGAGTCGCCGAGGGGATCTCGGCAGGGCTCTTTCGCGCTCGCGATTGCGGTCGGGCTCGTGCCGGCTCAGACCGGAGCGCTCGAGCTTGCCGGGCGGGTGGTCGACCCGGGCGGGACGCCTGTGTCCGGGGCCCGAGTCGAGCTGCAGCAGCAGCTGCCGTTCCACGCACGCGCGCTGCAGATCTTGGAGGGGAAGATCTCGCGGGACGCCGTCGCGACGGTCAAGACCTCCCGTGAGGGCGAGTACCGACTCGACGTTCCCGAGGCCGGCATGTGGCAGGTCGAGATCCGCGCGCCCGGCAAGGTTCCGGTACGCTGTCGCCTCGCACCGCTTCTCGAGAACGAGCTCCTTCCGGACGCGGTGCTCGAGGCCGATGCCGGTTTCGAGATTCGCGTCGAGGACGAGACGGGCTCGCCGGTCCCGGACGCGCAAGTGTTTCTCGCGCACCAGCGGCGGGAACGTCCGCGCCCTCGCTCGATGCCGTCCCCGTGGAAGCTGGCAGGCGGCTACGGACGGACAGGCGCGGACGGCCGGCTCGAGCTGCCGCGCCGTCCGGACTCGAAGCTCCGGGTCTATTCCTTTGCCGAGGGACTCCTGCCCACCGGCTCGCCGGTGCTCGAAACGGGGAAGACGACCTTGCGGCTCACTCGGGGGCGCCCGGTGACGATTCGTCTGCTCACCGAATCCGGCGAGCCGATCCGGAACGCGGTGTTGACCGCTTCGCCTCTCAACTGGGTCGTAGCAACGACGGACGCTGAGGGCGAGGCCACGCTCTTCGTCGAAGCCGGGCAGGGTTTGCCTTTGACCGCGCGCCGGCCCTCCGGACAGATCGAGGCGACCGATGTCCTGGTCGCCGCCACCGATTTCGAACGGGCCGGGGACGCGACGCTGGTTCGCGAATGGCGTTTGCCGCCGCCGATCGAGCTCACCGGACGCGTGGTGGATCGGGACACGCGCGAGCCGGTGGAGGCCGCTCTGGTCTGGACCTCGGGGGACGTCGGTGAGTTCCGCAGAGCGGACGGGGACGGGCGTTACCGCCTGGTCCGCGGATCGGCCGATCGCTGGTTCATTCAGGCGGGAGCCCTGGGCTACGGTGTCGGCCAGACCGAGGCGCAGCGCCGGCCGGAGGGCCCACGCGTCGCAACGGTGGCGCTCGCACCGGCGGGAGCTCTGACGGGACGCGTGGTCGGTCCCGAAGGTCGGCCGATCGCGAAAGCGACCGTCCGTGTGTCGGCTCCCAGGCAGCAGGTCTCGGCACGTACCGACGCCGAGGGCGACTTCCGCCTCGAGGGCCTGGTTATCGGCACCCGGTATGAGCTGGCGACCGAGGCCAGGGGCTTCGCTCCCGACCACCGGATGCTCACTCTGGAATCGGTCGAGGACCTCGAGATCGTGCTCGAGCCGGGGCTGGCCGTGACCGGTCGGCTGGTCACGGAAGCCGGTGAGCCGATCGGAGGGGCTACTGTTGTCCTGGCTCCGCATCAGGTGGACCCGAGGGCGCGCGGTTACTCGTCGGCTGCGCAGAGAGAGCTTCTTCCGGAGGCGGAGAGCGACGGCGAGGGCCGGTTTCGCGTCGGCGAGCTGCCGGCGTTGCCGATGGTCCTCGTTGCGCGCGCCAAGGGCCTGGCCGAGAAGATCGTGAGCGGCGTCGATCTGACCGATGTCGTTGGGGAGCTCGACCTTGGCGACATCGAGCTCGTGCCGGGAGTGGCGCTTCACGGCGTCGTGCGGTCGCGTGACGCCGAGCCGGTTGCCGGGGCCGAGATCTGGATCTATTACTCGAACCCGCTACTCTGGGCTGCCCGATTCGAGGCTGAGGAACGCCAGATCGCAACCGACGAGCGCGGCCGGTTCGTTCTGCCCGGGCTGGACGGAGACCGCTCCTACAACCTCGGGGCGCGACACCCGGAGTACGTGGACAAATGGCTGAACGAGGTGGTCGCCGGCTCCGAGGAGCTGTTCGAGATCGTTCTCGACCGCGGCGCGAGAGTCTCCGGTCGGATCCTCGACGAAACCGGGGATCCGGTGGAGGGCCTGAGTGTCTCGGCCGTCACGGTGTCGCCCGCCGGGCCCGTGGCCGACGCATTGAGGCGAGGCACGCGCGTGGCGAACGGACGTTCACGCGACGATGGCTCCTTCGAGATCGCCAGAATCAACCCGGGTCGAGTCGAGATTTCGGTTGCACCCGGCCGCGGCTGGATCGCGAGCGATCTTTTGACTCTCGACCTCCGCGGCGGCGAAGAGCGGTCAGGCCTCGTCCTTCGGGTCACCACCGGTTCCGAGTTGGTCGGATCTGTCAGCAACGAGGAGCAGCGCCCGGTCGTCGGGGCGACGGTCCGCGTGAGTAACCGGACATCGGTCACCAGCTTCATGGTGCGGAGCCTAGGACCGTCCTCGACCGAGCGAACGGATGGAGACGGGAACTTCGCGGTCCGTGGGCTGGATCCGGCCGTCCCCCAACGGGCGGTCACGATCCAGCATCCCGACTACGCGGTGCTGGAAGAGGTGGTCGAGATCCACGCGGGAGACAACCGCCGGGACTTCGTGCTGCGCAGGGGAGCGGTGATCACCGGAGTCGTGGTCACCGAGGGCGGCGAACCCGTGGAGGGCGCCGAGATCACGCTTCAAGGCGGTTCAAGCCAAGTGCGTTCGAGCTACACCTTCTTCGGCGGCAAGGCGGCCGAAAGCGACCCGGAGGGTTCGTTCGAGATCCGGGGCCTCAGCGGAGGCGTCTACGAGGTCCAGGCCAGAAAACCGGGGTTCGCGAGCGGTACCGCCGAAGGCGTCGACGTGGGTGAGACCACGGGTGCCTCGGTGACCCTGGTTCTAACCATCGGAGGCACGATTCGGGGCCGCGTTCTGGACCTCGAGCCCGAGGAGCTGGCGAGGATCGAAGTGGTGGCTTCAAACGAACAATCAGGGTTGGCGATGGGTATCGTGGCCGCGGACGGCGAGTACCGCATCCCGAACGTCGGGTTCTCGAAGGGACGGGTCATCGCATCGACCAAACAGGGAGGCCGGACCGCGATGGAGGAGTTCGAGCTCGACCGCCACGGCGGCGAGGCCTGGGTGGATCTGGAGTTCAAGGCGGGATCCACTCTGAGCGGCAGCGTCCTCTTGAATGGTGAGCCGGTGGCAAATGCGCAAGTGCACGCCCAGGGTGGCGAGAGCCCGGGTGGTGGGGCAACCACCGATGCTTCGGGTCGCTTTCGGATCCGGGGACTCGAGGACGGCACCAACATGCTCATGGTTCTGGCTCTCGGAAGCCTGAACCACAGAGAATCCGTACTGGTTGAGGGAGACACCGAAGTCACGATCGACATCGCGAGCGTCTCGCTTTCGGGCCTGGTCCTCGCGGCGGACGACGGAGCACCGCTCGCGCACGCCGAGGTCTCGGCCTTCATCGAGGGCGATCCGTTCTCGGGGTTCGGCTCGCCGACGGGGACCGACTCCGGCGGCGGGTTCCAGATTCATGCTCCCGCCGGCCGCCGAGTGCGTGTTCGTGCCAAGGCAATGGGGTACGCCGAAGACTCTCTGGAAGTCGAGACGGTTCCCGGAGTGGACGTGGCCGGACTCGAGCTGGTGCTGTCGAAGGGCGGCGGGCTCGAGCTGGACCTGACGCTGTGGACCGGCTCTCGGCCGCGATGGGTCACCGTGGCCCTGGTCGATGCCAGCGGCAACAGGGTCGCCGCTGATGGGTTGTTGGGCCGGCCCCCGGGCCGTTTCCGCCTCGACTCGGCCCCGAGCGGGAGCTGGACGCTCCTTGTGGCCGCGCGGGAGAGCGCGGTGGTCGCGCTGCCGGTGACGGTTCCCGGGCCTCCGGTCGAAGCCATGCTACCCCAAGGGTCGAGCATCCGGGTCGAGGTCGCGAGTCCGAGAGGCGAGGGAGTCCAGGGCAAGGTTCGGATCCTGTCTGCCACCGGCGGGTTCCTGAGGTTCCCGGCCCTGAGCTACGATCTCAGCGAGATTCCGATTCTTCGATCCGGCGGAATGGTTCCGTTCGTACCGGCCGGCGATTGGATCGTCGAGCTGATCGAGTCCTCGGGAGCGGTGCGGCGCCAGGCCGTGACCACCGTGGCCGGAACGACGTCGCAGGTCTCCTTCGAGTAGCGGCGCGCCGAACCGCCCAGTCCGACGATACGACCTGGCTCGGCTCGAGGGGTCGACCACGAGGGTGAATTCCGGCAGGTGGAGGATCGGCACTTCGCTTGCGCCCCAGCATCCTGCAGGGCCTGCTGGACTCTGCGCCGGCCGCGTTCCGCGGCATGATCGA
>JBHHWO010000209.1:0-6382 GCA_046756565.1 Thermoanaerobaculia bacterium
CAGAGTGACATTGGGGTTTGACACGAACCGCCCAAACGCCGTAATTTTCACCCCCAACCACCGTTTGAGCCTCGGTCAGGAGAGCTCCCATGAGCGCATCGGTCTTCGTCGGCAATCTCAACTACCAGACCACTGAAGCACAGCTTTCGGAGTTCTTCGGCACGGTCGGCCGGGTGGTCTCGGTTCGAATACCGCTCGACCGGGATTCAGGCCGCTCGCGCGGTTTCGGCTTCGTCGAATTCGAGTCCGACGAGATCGCAGAGCAGGCGATCGCCGACCGCCACGATGCCGAGCTCGACGGCCGGCGACTCCGCGTCAACAAGGCCGATTCCAAGCCCGCCCGTACCCGCGGTCCGCGGCCCGGCGGCGCGCGTCCCGGGTCGGGATACACGAGGCAGCCTCCGGCCTACACCGAAGCGCCCGAGATGGAGATCAGCCACGAGACCAGCTCGGGGCATGGGCGGCGGGACGACTGGCGCAGCCTGCGCGGCAAGAAGCGCACTCTGTAACAGGGGCCGCACACACTCGCGGGTTGTAGCGGCCGACCGGAGCCTGCCCTCAGCCTGTCCTGAGGCCCGGCGAAGGAAGCGAAGCGAAGGGAAGGATCCGAACGAACAGGTCCGATCACCCGGCCGGTGGGCCACCCGGGGATTCCTCGCTTCGCTCGGAATGACGGGTCTGGTCGGGTACGGCCGCCGCTCGGTCACTACTGTCATCCTGAGCGAAGCGAAGGATCCCGGCGAACGGGTTCGATCACCCGGCCGGTGGGCTAGCCCGAGGATTCCTCGGTCCGCTAGGACTGACAGCCAAGGATCGGTCAGCACCCGAGGAGCGCCGTTACGATACGACGCCCGGGCCCGTCGCCCGGATCCCGACTGGGAGCTGGGCGTCCAGTGCCTGCGAGGCTCCACGGAGCGCCGCCGTCGGATCGAGTATGAGCCGGACCGGAACCGGCTCGACGTAGGACCGGAACCGTCCCTTGTCGAGGAACCCATCCTCGAAGCGGCCGGCGTCGAACGCCGTGCTCATCCCCTGGAGCACGCCGCCGCCGAGCCACAGGCCTCCCCGCGCGCCGTAGGTCAGAACCAGGTCCGCGGCGACGGCGCCGAGCTGTCGCGCGAAGACTTCGATCGCCTCCTGACACACGCCGCAGCTTCCGGCCAGCGCTCTGGCGACCACACCCTCGGGCTCTCTGGCTTCGGGCTCACGGCCTTCGAGCTCACAGATCGCTTCGTAGAGGTTGACCAGACCGGGACCCGAGAGCACTCGCTCAGCCGAAACCCGGCCGAATCGATGCTGGAGTCTCTTGACGATCTCCCACTCCCGATCCGTAGCTGCCGCCAGGTCGCGATGCCCGCCCTCGGTAGCCAGCGTGAGCCATTGGTCATCCATTGGAACCAGCGCCGAAACTCCAAGACCGGTGCCGGCCCCGACCACGGCGATCGGCGCGTCCCGGATCCGCTGTCCAGCCCGGATCACTCGACTCTGCTCTTCGGAAAGGTCCGGGGTCGCCAGCGCGAGAGCGATGAAATCGTTCATCACCTCGAGCTCAGCCAGTCCGAGCGCCCGACAGGCTTCACTGACCGAGAAGCTCCAGAGCCTGTTCGTCATGCGCACGTTGTCGTCGTACACAGGGCCGCCGACCGCGATCGCCCCTCTTCGAGGCCGGACCTCTCGATCGAAGCCGGCCAGATAGTCGGACGCCGCCTCGATCAACGAGGCGTACTCGGAGGCGGCGAGGATGCGTACACCGACCAGGTCACCCCTGCCGTCGACCACACCGAAGCGGGCCCGCGTCCCGCCGATATCTCCGACCAGAGTCCCTTGCGTTCCGTTGTCCGACACGTCTTCTTCCTTCGGCTGCGGTCGATCCGGCCTAGCCCTCCAACTGCCCCAAACGCTCGATCAGGTCCACCACGCGATTCGAGTACCCCCACTCGTTGTCGTACCAGGAGACGACACGCACGAAGCCGCTATCGCAGGTCGATGTCGACAGCGAATCGAATACCGACGAGTGCGGGTTGCCTATGATGTCGCTCGACACCAGCGGATCCTCGGAGTACTCGACGACGCTCTTCATCGGGCCCTCGGCGGCAGCCTTGACTGCCTGGTTGACCTCCTCGCACGTCGCCCTCTTGCCGAGCCGGCAGACGAGATCCACGATCGAGCCGTCGGGTACCGGTACGCGCATGGCGATGCCGTCGAGCTTGCCGGCGAGGTTCGGGAGAACCTTGCCCACGGCCCGGGCCGCTCCGGTCGAGGTGGGAATGATGTTCTCGGCGGCCGCTCGGCTCCTGCGGATCGACTTGTGCGGCACGTCGGCCAGGCGTTGGTCGTTCGTGTAGGCATGGACGGTCGTCAGCAACCCCTCCTCGAGCCCGAACTCGTCGTCGAGGATCTTGGCGAGCGGCGCCAGACAGTTGGTGGTACAGGAGGCATTGGAAACGATCGTGTGGCTTGCTTCGAGCAGGTGATCATTCACCCCCAGCACGCCCATGAAGTCGATCTCGTCTTTGGGCGGCACCGTGAGAACCACTTTGCGAGCACCGGCGGCGAGGTGCTTCTCGAGCGGCTCGCGGTGCCGGAACACGCCGCTCGACTCGACCACGTAGTCGATCTCGAGATTCGCCCACGGCAGCTGGGCCGGGTCCCGTTCCGCGGTCATCGCGACTTCGTCGTGCGCGACATGCATCACGTCCCCGTGGATCGACACCGGTTTGTCAAAGCGGCCCATGACCGTGTCGTAGCGCAGCAAGTAGGCCAGCTGCTCGTTGTCGAACAGATCGTTGATCGCCACGACTTCGATGTCGTCACGATCGCTCAAGATCCGATAAACACTGCGTCCGATGCGGCCGAAGCCGTTGATTCCGACTCGAATCGCCATCACGCCACCTCCTTGTCAGAGCCAGGCGAGCCGGCACCATCGAACGCGCCTAGCTTGCGGATCAAGTCCACCACCCGATGCGCGTAACCCCAGCCGTTATCGAACCACGAGAGCGTCTTCGACACCTTGTCGCCGAGGACCATGGTCGCCAGTGAATCGAAGGTGCCCGAGTAGGCGCTTCGAATAATGTCGTTCGAGACGATCGGGTCGTCTTCGTACCTCATGATCTCCTGCCAGTTCGACGAGATCGCGGTGCGAACGACCTCGTTGATCGCGGTCTCGGTCACCGGCTTCGAGTGCCAGCAGACGAGATCGACAACCGAGCCGTTGCGTACGGGAACGTTGATCGCCTTCGCCGATATCTTGCCGGCCATCTCCGGAAGAAGCTCGGCGACCACGGCGGCCGCGTTGGTCTCCTGCGGGATGATGTTCTCTGCCGCCGCCCGTCCCCGGCGTGGGTCCTCGGCCGGCACGTCCGCCAGGCGCTGCTGATTCGAGTAGGCGTGGACCGTGCTCAAGAAGGCCCGCTCGATGCCGAAGGCGTCGTCGAGGATCTTCACGATCGGCGCTGCGCAGTGGGCCGTGCACGACGCATTCGAGACGATTCGGTGGTCCGGTCGGAGCTCACCGTCGTTGACGCCGATGACCACGGTCAGATCAGGCGGGTCCTTGGGCGGGGCGCAGAGAATGACGCGCTTGGCGCCATTGGCCAGGTGTTGCTCGAGCTCCTCACGGGTCCTCTCCCGACCGGCTGCCTCGATCACGATATCGACGCCGTGGTCCGCCCACCGGCTCTCGGCCGGATCCTCGGTCGAAGTCATCGGAATCTGCCGTCCAGCGACGTACAGATGGCCCTCCTTGATCGACAGCTCCTCGGGAAACGGCCCGAGCATCGTGTCGAAGCGAATCAAATACTCCAACGAACGATGATCGGCGATGTCGTCGATCACGGCGATCTCGATATCGTCGCTCTGGTAGAGGATCCGGAACAGGTTCCGCCCGATCCTCCCCAGGCCCATGAGGCCTATTCGTATCGGTGCCATGTGGTCTCCTTCTGCGGCCCGAGAGCCGAAACGAGCCTACGCGCCGCCGGCAGCGAAGTCTACAAGCTCGGACGCAGCCTCGTGTGACAGGTCCGTGCCAGGGCGAATTCGTCGAGCGCCTTTAGCGGTCGAGCTCCGCCTCGACCGAGAACCTACGTCCCGAGCAACACGAACGGGTCCTTCGCCACCCACTCGACTCCCGAGCCGTGCCGATCGCTCGCCGTCAGGCGCACCCCCGCCGAGGCCATGAGCGCAGCCCTGGGCGTGGTCGCGGCGCTGCCGCTTCCGCCGGACTCGAAAGCGATCGGGCCGGTCTCGAAATTGCCCTGGTCGAGCTTGAGCGACGGCACGTTCGCGGCGTGAATTGCGACGTGGTGGATGTTCTGGCCCGGCCGGCGGTAGAACAGGAGACAACCCGGCTTCAAGTCGTCGACATCGGTAATGTCCGGACAGCCCCTCTGATCGAAGTGCGCGTACAGGCCCCTCGCCGTCGTCCGGCCGCCGCCGTAGAGATCCGGCCATGCACGGGCTGCCTGCATGAGCGCGACCGAAGCGAAGCCGCTGCAGTCGAAGCCGCCCTCATCGGCCTCCTCTCCGCCCCAGTAATAGAGATAGTTGCCGACCATCCTGGCCGCCATCAGCAGCAGGAACACCCTGGCGTCCGAGTTGTCGCTCATTGCTTGGCCCCTTTCGGATGAGTTGTGCCGATGACTCTACTCCCCCCATGTGTGCGGGTCCAGGCATCTCCTCGTCTCCACCGTGTCACCCCAACGCGAAACCACGGATCCGCGCCGACCCCAGCGTGGGCTCGACCGCCAACCCGCCCGGGCGTACACTCAAACCACGCCGGCGACGGCCCTAGTGTCCCGTGCGGTAAGTTCGTTGCCACACCGAGAGCGGTGAAGCGTGCGCTGGGCAAGGCGCGACGACTGAGAATATCGGGCATATTCGACAGAGGAGCAACGCCGCCCAGCGGGATGCAGCACCGCTCGAATGTAAAGGAACTTGCCGCACGGGACACTAGGTCCTGCCGGTGCCGAGATGTCGAGCCGTCGAGACTTCCTGCGGTTCTCCGGGCTCGCAGCTCTCGGGCTCGCCGCCGCCCGGCGACGAGCTCGAGCGCGGCCCCGAGCCGCCGGCGACGATCACCCCGTGGCCCCGACTTCGGCATCCGACGAGGGCGTTAGCCTCTTCCTCTGCGGCGACGTCATGACCGGGCGCGGCGTCGATCAGATTCTAGCTCGTCCTTCGGTGCCGGGCCTCCACGAAAGCTGGATCCGGTCGGCCGTGGACTACGTGAAGCTGGCCGAGCGGGAGAACGGGCCCATCCCGCGTTCGGTCGCGCCCGCCTATATCTGGGGCGACGCCCTCGACGAGCTCGACCGCAGATGCCCCGACGTGCGGATGATCAACCTCGAGACCAGCGTCACCACCAGCGAGGACTGGAAGCCCAAGCGCATCAACTACCGCATGCACCCGGACAACGTCGAGTGCATCACGGCCGGCGCGGTCGACTGCTGTGTCCTCGCCAACAATCACGTTCTCGACTGGGGCAACGCCGGTCTGCTCGAGACCTTGACGACGCTCCGTCGAGCCGGGCTCGCGACCGTGGGTGCCGGGAAGATCTCGGCCGAAGCCGAGGCGCCCGCTGTGCTCGAGATCGCGGGCAGCCGACGCTTGCTGCTCTGGGCCTGGGGCACGACGACAAGCGGCATCCCCCGCGATTGGCAGGCGACCGAGAGCCGACCGGGAGTCAACCTGCTGCCCGATCTCTCGACGGCGACAGCGCGCAGGATTGCCTCGGACATAAGCCGGAAGCGACGCCCGGCCGATCGGGTGGGCGTCTCGATCCACTGGGGAGGCAACTGGGGCTACGACATCCCTGCACGGCAGCGCGACTTCGCCCACACCCTGATCGACGAGGCCGGGGTCGATTTCATTCACGGTCACTCCTCCCACCATCCCAAGGGCATCGAGGTGTACCGAGAACGTCCGATCCTCTACGGCTGCGGCGACTTCATCAACGACTACGAGGGCATCGGCGGCTATGAGGAGTATCGGAGTGAGCTCGTCTTCGGATATCTGATCCGACTCGAGGCAACCTCCGGTTGCCTCCTCACGCTCGAGCTGATCCCCTTCCGCACGCGGCGCTTCCGTCTCGAGGCCGCGACCGCCGAGGAGGCGGCCTGGCTCCGCGAGACCCTCGACCGCGAGAGTTCCAGCTTCGGAGCGGGGGTACGGTCTGACGCTGACGACCGGCTCTGGCTTCGTTGGTGACGGCGGCGTCATTCTGAGCGCAGCAAAGAATCCCTTGTTCCCATTGCTCCGGACCGTGCCATCCCCTACAATCTCCTGGCTCGGACAGGTCGGCGTCCCCGCCGAAGAGGTCGCGCGCGGGGACTTCAACTGCGTGTTTCCCAGCCTGGGTCCTCCGTACCAGACGGAGTTCTGTGCG
>JBHHWO010000210.1:0-6306 GCA_046756565.1 Thermoanaerobaculia bacterium
CAGGCCGGCATTTGATCGGCCATGCACGCCGCTGCCGGCGACGACGCCGAGATCACTGTCCAGAGCAGCGCGAGAGTCACCCAGGAACTCTACATCCCCGTCGCTCAGACCGGCTCGATCCACTTCTTGGTCCAGAAGAAGAGCGCGATGGTCAAGATCTCGTTGAGGATGAAGAGCAAGCCGATGCCCAGATACAGCTGATCCAGAATCCCTCGATGAACCATCAAGTACTCGAGCCATCCGAAGAACGGCCCCACCAAAAGAAGGGACAGAGCACCAGATAGAACAGGAACCAGAGCAGCGATTAACCAGGCCCCCACCCACATGGCCGTGAAAGACAGGAGAGGACCGGCGTAGGTCGCGTACCAGGACTTCCGGGTGCCCTCGCACGCGGTCGCGAAATAGTTGAACGACTTGTAACCCCAGTCGCCGCAGATCAGATAGCCGGCGACGTGATGCGCCAGCTCGTGGAACCAGGCGTAGAGCATCCCAAGGCAGTAGAACGCGACGCAGTACTTCCAGGTGACCTTGAGTCGAGCATGGGCGTGGATTCAGGTCATAGGACGCACATCCGACGAACACGGTTCCCTCTCCCGAAGTACACTCTTCGCGAAGGAGGACCGATGACGACCAGAACCCGTACTTTGATCCGACTCTCATCCCCGATCGGGCTCGCCCTGATCCTGGCGAGCGGCTGCGCCGCGCCGGAGAGGTCCGGCCAGAAAGCCGACCTGGTACTGCGCGGAGGCGTGGTTTCGACCGTCGACGGGGCCAATTCGGACGCACAGGCGGTTGCGATCCGGAGCGCCTGGATCGCCGCGGTCGGTAGCGATGAAGACATCGAGCCCTGGGTCGGGCCCGAAACGCAAGTCATCGAGCTCGCGGGTCGCCGTGCCGTGCCCGGATTCATCGAAGGCCACGGCCACTTCTTGAGTCTGGGCGTCTCTCAGACCATTCTCGACCTGAACCGGGCGCGGACCTGGGACGAGATCGTCGCCATGGTCGCCGAGGCGGCCTCGACCGCCGAGGCCGGCGAGTGGATCTCCGGCCGGGGCTGGCACCAGGAGAAATGGGACGAGCCTCCGTCACCTGCGGTCGACGGGTCGCCGGTGCATCACTCGCTATCGGCGGTGAGCCCGGACAATCCCGTGCTCCTCGGCCATGCCAGCGGACACGCGGCATTTGCCAATGCCAAGGCGATGGAGCTTGCCGGACTGACGCGCGACTCCGAGAATCCGCCGGGCGGAGAGCTGGTACGCGACTCCGCCGGCGAGCTCACCGGGCTCCTGCGCGAGACCGCTCAGCGGGCCGTCGGCCGGGCTCGAGCCGCGTCCCGTGAAGGTCGTAGTGCCGAGGAAGTCGAAGCCGAAGCCCGGAGGTTCGTGGAGCTTGCCGGCAAGGACGCGCTTTCGAAGGGTGTCACCAGCTTTCACGATGCCGGAACTCCGTTCGAGGACATCGACTTCTTCAAGAAGCTCGAGGCCGAGGGCGAGCTGCCGATCCGCCTTTACGTCATGGTGCGGCGCGAAAGCAACCAGGTGATGGACGAGCGGCTTCCCGGCTACCGCATGGAGGCCGAGGGTAACGACTACCTCGCTGTGCGCTCGATCAAGCGCCAGATCGACGGCGCCCTCGGCGCCCATGGCGCGTGGCTGCTCGAGCCCTACACCGACATGCCGGAGAGCCGTGGCTTGGTGCTCGAGCCCGAGGACGAGATTCGGGGCACTGCAGAGGTGGCGATCAAGCACGAGTTCCAGGTCAACACCCATGCGATCGGCGATCGCGCGAACCGGCGCGTGCTCGACATCTACGAAGAGGTTTTCGAAGCCAACGGCAACCCGGCCGACCTTCGCTGGCGGATCGAGCACGCCCAGCATCTCAGTCCCGCCGAAGTGCCGCGCTTCGCGGAGCTGGGCGTGATCGCGTCGATGCAGGGAGTTCACTGCACCTCCGACGGCCCCTGGGTGCCGGACCGGATTGGCGACCAACGCGCCGAAGAGGGCGCCTACGTCTGGCGCACGCTCATCGAAAACGAAGTCGTGATCAACAACGGCACCGACGCTCCAGTCGAAGACATCGATCCCATCGCGAGCTTCTACTCGACGGTGTCACGCCGGATGAACAATGGTGACGTCTTTTACCCGGACCAGCGAATGACTCGCGACGAGGCACTCCGCTCGTACACCCTGAACGGCGCCTATGCCGCCTTCGAAGAAGATTTAAAGGGCTCGATCGAAGTCGGCAAGCTCGCGGACATCGTCGTCCTGTCTGACGACATCATGACCATCCCAGAGGACAAGATCCCCGAGGCTCGCGCGGACGTCACGATCGTGGGCGGCGAGGTGCGCTTCGAGCGCGGCGAATGACCCGTGTTCCCGCCTACGAGCGGGATCCCTATCTGACCGACCTCGAGGTCGAGATCACCGGCGCCGGTGAGGCCGGCGGCCGGCCGTTCGCCGTCCTGGACGACACTCTGTGTTACCCCGAGGGCGGCGGCCAGCCCGCCGACCACGGCAGGCTCGGCGACATCGCAATCGTCGACACCCGGAAAGCCGAAGGCGTGATCCGCCACTTCTTGGAGCGCCCGATCCAAGCCGGCCCGGCGACTCTTCGGCTCGACTGGCGGCGCCGCTACGATCACATGCAGCAGCACACCTCCCAGCACCTCCTGTCGGCTCTGGCTCTCGAGCGCTTCGGGTGGGCTACGCGCTCGTTTCATCTCGGGCCCGAGACCAGCGACATCGAGCTCGACGCACCGAACCCCTCGGACTGTGAGCTGGAAGCTCTCGAGGACGCCGTCACGGCGGAGATCCGCGGCGCTCGCCCGGTGACCACCCGGAGGGTCACGACCGAAGAGTACGGACGACTAGACGTGCGCAGCCGGGGCCTTCCAGCCGGCCACAGTGGCGACATCCGCCTGGTCGAGATCGAAGGCATCGATCTCAACACCTGCGGCGGCACGCATTTGCGCTCGACCGCCGAGATCGAGACGATCAAGGTGGTTGACACCGAGCGAATCCGTGGCGGAAGCCGCGTGCGATGGCTGGCTGGACACCGGGTTCGCCGGCGGCTCGGAGCCCTTGAAGCTCGAGCGAGCGAGCTGCGCCGTCTGCTCGACAGCGATGACGCCGGGCTGGTCGAGGTCGCGAGCCTCAAGCTGGATCAGCTCTCGAATGCGCGTCGACGGGTCAGGCACCTGGAGGGACTCCTCGCCGAAGCCAGGGTCGCCGCCCTGGCGGCAGGCAAGGAACCGGTGGCATCGGCCCACTTCGACGGTGCAAACGGCGGCCTCCTGCAGCAGATCGCCCGATCACTCGTCGCGCAAGCTCCGGCCAAAGCCTGCCTGTTGACCGCGACCGGTTCGAAGGGTTCGTTCTTCCTGGTGGGCGCGGGCGCCGACAGTCCGGTCGACGCCGCCGAAGTCGGTCCCCGAGTCGCAGAGATCCTCGAAGGCCGGGGCGGCGGGTCGGGCGGGATCTTTCAGGGCAAGGCCGGCTCACTCGCCGACCGCGCGGAGGCGGAGTCCCTCCTCCGCACCGAGGCGATCGTGGACTCGGGGGACTCGTCGAAGGCGCCAACCATCTCGTAATCCGGATCCGGGGCGGTCGTTGCGCGAGTGGTGGATTCTTCGCCGCTGTGAAAGCCGAGCCGCGCCCGGCGCCGTAGGCTCCGAAGACTCGGTTGATATATTGGCGCGCCGGCTCAGCAGGAAAGGAACATCATGCCGTCACGCATAGACCCGATCAGCAAGAACGACACCGACGACGACGATCTCAAGCAGCTCCTCGTGGACGGCGAAGAGGGCTGGTGGCGAGACACCGAGATGTTCGGTGTCATCGGCAGGGTTCCCGATCTACTGAAGACCATCGTGCCCGTCTTCGGCGCCTTCTTCGGCGGCGGCCGGATAGAGCCGCACATTTTCGAGATGATGCGCGTCAAAACCGGCCAGATGAACGACTGCCACTACTGAAGCACCGTTCGCACCGCTGCCGTGCGCGGCGACGTGAAACCCAAGGAAACAGCGATTCTCTCCGGCGATTACTCCTCGCTCTCGAGGCGTGAGGCCCTGGCGGTGGAGCTCGCCGAGCGAATGGCGATGGATCCGCACTCGGTCACCGACGACTTCTGGGGCTCGCTGAAGGAGGAGTTCTCCGACGACGAGATCGTCGAGCTCGCCTTCGCGACCAGCATCTTCAACTGGGGCAACAAGTTCAACATCACCATGCGACTCGACACGGACGGGAATCAGTACGCGAAAGGCATGGAGTACAAGGACGCGACAACGTTTTGGCGGCGCGACGACGCCTAGAGAGGAGAGACACGAATGCGCAAGATCCTGATTTCAGCGACGCTCGCCGCGACAGCGGCGATCATCTGTAGTCCGGCCATGGCCGGCGTCGAGGCCACCACGGCCTTCGAACAGCTCAAGAGCCTCGAAGGCAGCTGGCAGGGCACTCCTGAGGGGACCGGCGACGAGGCGGCCGCCGAAGCGGAGGCCCTTGCCGAAGTCGTGCATCGGTTCGCGATCTCGGCGGGCGGCACGGTGGTCATGGAGACCATGAGCCCCGGCACCGACCACGAGATGATCAACATGTACCACCTGGACGGAGACGATCTGGTCCTGACGCACTACTGCTCGGGCGGCAACCAGCCCCAGATGAGGCTCGACCGCGAGGCCAGCTCGCTCGAGAGCCTGGTGTTCGAGTTCGCCGGAGGCACCAACCTGGATCCGGCGACCGATCAGCACATTCACGCCGCCAATCTGCGCTTGCTGGAAGACGGCGACATGGACAGCGTCTGGTACGCGTATGCCGGCGGCGAGCAGGCCGGCGAGATGGCGATTCATCTGAGCCGGTCCACCGACTCGGACTGATCGACCCCTGCACCGAAACCGGGGCTGGGTGAGAGCTTAGCCGTCGTCGGCCGCCGAGCCGGCTGGCGAGAGATCCGCGCTGCCGCCGACGATCTCGTAATGGTCGATCAGATCCCGGCGCCGGGTGAGGAACTGGTCGTCTGCGGGGAAGTAAATGGCCTTTGAGATGTCCTCGCCGGCAAAGGCCTCGATCGCCTCCTCGGACTCCCAGAAGGAAAGCACCAGGAACTCCGCCGAGTCTCCCACGGTGCGTCGCAACACCAGCGATCCTCGGTTGCCGGAAGTCGAGCGATGCGCCGGAACGCCGGTTCTTTCCAGATACTCGACGTAGGCGTCCCCATCCTCTCCACGGGTGGCTCCGAACCAAAGTCTGGCGATCATCGACAGTCCTCCACGGGTTTCAGGAAGTGTTCCCGGCGAGCGCCCGGAGACATCTAGTGTCCCGTGCGGTAAGTTCGTTGCCACACCGAGAGCGGCGAAGCGTGCGCTGGGCAAGGCGCGACGACTGAGAATATCGGGCATATTCGACAGAGGAGCAACGCCGCCCAGCGGAATGCAGCACCGCTCGAATGTAAAGGAACTTGCCGCACGGGACACTAGCTGCCCGGATTGCTACTTCGATCTGCGCGCTGTCGTCGCGACAATCGGGCTCCGACCCGCTAGCTAGTTCATCCAAGGCCACTCCCACCGCGACTCGATCTCGTTGGTGACTTGAAGGCAGTCTAGCAGAGCGTCGTCTGCTCACTGGCGACCTGCGCTCGCCGGACGCGGCAACCGGCTCGTGAGAGGATCCCGGCCATGAAGCGATGTAAAACTCTGGCCCTGACCGGGCTTCTGCTCCACTGCGCCGCGACAGTGTCGGCTGATTCGCCCGCGGACGAGTCCATGTCGGTCGCGGATCGCTGCCGCGCCGAGATCGTCGAACTGCATGTG
Source organism: Thermoanaerobaculia bacterium (assembly GCA_046756565.1). Lineage (GTDB taxonomy): Bacteria > Acidobacteriota > Thermoanaerobaculia > Multivoradales > JAHEKO01 > CALZIK01. Next base: position 5,807 of record JBHHWO010000210.1, read on the forward strand.
TTTCTCGAAGAATGGTCGAACGCGAAGCTCCCACAGACCGACGACGCATTCGACCGCTTCGCCAGGGTGATCGCGCCGAGCTTCGAGATCATCGGACCCGACGGCTCTTCGGGCGGCCGCGAGCCGACCGTCGAGGCGATCCGCGGCGCCTACGGGCGCTGGCGCGACAAACCGGGTCGGATCCGAATCGAGAACGTACGCCTCCGCGAGGCGGACGGACGCCTCGCGGTCGCCACCTACGAGGAGTGGCACGACTTCCCGGACGCTTCCGACGGCAGACTCAGCACCGTTCTGTTCGGCGCTAATTCCGAAGCGCCCAACGGGCTGGTGTGGCTCCACCTGCACGAAGTGTGGCTGGAGCCGGAGGCCGAAGCGGCACAGGCGGAAGGCGAATAGGGCCCGAGCCGGCCGACGAGCCTGTAACGTTTCCATTCGCCGCACACACACTAGTGGCCTGTAACACCCAAATCGCTACTACCTGGCCGGCCCTCGTCGCCGAT
>JBHHWO010000211.1:0-6248 GCA_046756565.1 Thermoanaerobaculia bacterium
GCAAGGTAAGACGCGATTGAGACTTGCTTTCTGGCAGAATCCTCTGGCACCTTCTACTGGCACCTTCTACTGCACTACTGCAGGACGGGTGACCATGCCGTTACGACTGATTCGCTGGGTTGTCCTCGGCGATCGCCGCCTTGAACGATAGGCCAAAGACCAGCAGTGCCCCCAGGCCCGCCAAGGGCAGGTACAAAAGGTAGTCGTCTAGATTCGGCTTCGGCTCCAGAAACGGATAGAAGATGAGAAGGAAGGCCGGTGGAATCATCCCGCCCGTCAGGAACACGTTGAAGAAGTAGATGGCATGGCCGCCCCATCTGCCAAACCGCCGCCTGCGCGCCACTAGGTATGCGATGGCGGCAACGGCTCCGCTGGCGACAGGGTATGCGTCAGGGGTGACCGTGAGTTCCATGCTTGTGGTGTGCACGGTTACTCAAGATCCCGACCGTCAGGCCGAGCGCTGCTCCAGCCGTCGCGCCGAGAAGGACCCACGGGGCGACCGGCACGAGGCTACCCGCGATCGCGGCACCCCCCAAGGTCGGCGTGATCACCCGCAGAGCGTCACCGGTCGAGTTCGCAAACAGGTGTTCGACGAGATTCTCGTCATTCTGCTTCTGCGGCTGCTCGATTCTGGGCTGCTCTGTCATGGCGGGTACCTCCTCCTCCTCCACCCTCTCCATCTCTGCTGCCATCCTGACCATCTTCCCCCCTCATTACAGTGAACTACGTCACCAAATAGCCAACGGTTGCAAGCACTGAGCCATGGCCCGTCGATTAGGCGGCACAGACGGGTGGCCCACTCGGCTCACAACCAAAGTCCCTTGCATGGAATTCCGAGAGCGTAACACACTTTGTCAAGTCTCAGGGCTAAGCCCCGATGGAATATGGGGTTTCGTGCTCGCTCTCCGGGGCCATACTACACGTTTTACGGGGCTCGCGAGCCACCCGTTGAGGCGGTGTTGCCGTCGCCGATCGCGCAGCCGGTGCCGTCCGTGACTGGATCGTCGGCCGTCCGGTCCCTAGGACCCGGATCGCTTTGCCTCCAACGGAATGAATTGCCTGGCGTGCCCTACTGCCGAATATCGATTCGCGTGCTGTAGTGCACTCCGTCCCGCGCCCGAACCCGGAAAACGTGACGGTACGGAGTGTCGACGCCGGCGCCGCAGTAGAGCGACAGCGTAGTGCTATCGGCTCGACGATCGCCGGCGCGGAGCTCGAGGGAGAGTGTGACTTGCACCCCTTCATTCCCGCCGTTCCAGAGCTTGCCATCGACCACAACCTCGTCACCCAGGATTGTCGTGTACGGTCCAGAATAACCGCGGACGTAAGCCCGAGGCCGTTGAGGCGGCGTTTGCACGACAGGTGCAGCAGCCGGAGTTCGCTGCTGGGCCGCCGGGTCTGCGATCGCCCGGGCCGCTGTGTTACCTACGTCCTGCGCGAGCTTCTCGAGCTTATCCATCTCTTCACGAGCCTCCGACAGGTCGGCCCTGCACTCCACCAGCTCTCCCTCGGCCTCGAGTAGGCGCATGTCCAACTCGAACACCTGTTCCTCGAGGTCCTCGACCGCGGCTTGGTCGGTTCTGGGACGGCCGGCTGCAATTGCCTCAGCGGCGGGCGCGGTAGCAACCGATCTCGCGGGCACCGGCGCCGCTGCTACCGCCGACGCTTCAGGCGCTGGAGCGCACCCAAGAAACAAAGCCAGGAGCGCCAGGCCCAGAATGGCACTACCCACTTGAGACCACCTCCCTTTCGCAGCGAATGATATCAGTTGTCCGAAATCAGCCTTCGGGCGGCAACATATGAGTAGGAGAGATCGGGCGCGGCTGCCAATTCCGGTTGCCGGGACCCGTTCGAAAAGGAGTCCACAAATGTGGCGCATTTTCCTCGACCTGTACATCGGTGGCATCGAGCACTTCCTCGGCGGACCGAGCAAGACCTACCAGGCTGCGGGCGCCCGCGTCGAAGACTAGGAGCCTGGCTGGCGCCGTTGTGCCCGCGCCTGCGGCGTCAGCCCTGCTCCCGCGGCTTCAACAGAAGCCCTGACTACTTGAGCGGCCTGCACGCTTTCGCAGGTCTTCAGTATGCTCACGGAGGCCAGAAGTTCCTGTGGGTATCCGATCGAAGCGAAGGTTGACACAAGGCTCGCGGCGATCTCGGTGGCCTCGTTTATCCTTCCCGAGTGGAAGATCGCCAAGCACAGATCGACGGCGCTGAGGGTCGCTTCGTAGGGAAGTCCGAGAGCCATGTACTCGGACTGAATGTCCTCGAAAACGGTCTCGGCCTCGGTGGGTCGACCTGCCTCGAGAAGTAGGCGACCCTCCGACCAGCGCAGCTGAAGCTCGTCGGTTTCCGAGAGCACCTCGCAAAACCGCTCTCGGGTGGAAGCAACGAAGCGAATCGCAACCGCAGGCATCCCGAGCTCGGCGTAGTCCATGGCCATGTTCTGGCCAATCATGAAGGCTGCGCGCGGGCGCTTCCGAAAGTCGATTAGGACCGCAGCACGCATGCGAACGTCGATTGCCTCCTCGATCCGCCCGTGGTTCCCCAAAGCCATCGCCCAGCTCAGCATGACCATCCCTGCTTCGTGCTGGAGGCCGACGCGAAGATACTGGCGCCTTGACCGTTCCAGATCTTCGATCGCCGCGTCCAGCCTGTTGACCTGTGAGTAGTAGAGCCCACGGCGATGATAGAAGAGGGCGACCAGGTCCTGTGCACCGGTCCCGCGCTCGAGCGCTCGGCCGGCTTCCTCGATGTACACGGCGGCCGACCGTATCTCTGAAGACCGGCGCGCAACATCCGCCTGCGCCAGGCTGGCCAGCAAGCGGGCGTCCCAATTCCTCGGCTGTTCGGGGTCCGACGCAAGGAGTTCTTTCGCGAGCTGGTCGCCCACGCTCGCAAGCTCCGATGCTTCGACAATGTCGGAGGAGATCAAATCCTTGACCCGTTCGTAAAGCGGGTACAGAACCGAAGCCCTGCGCAGCGACCGTGATGAGCGGAGAGAAACCGCGACCTGCGCAGCGGTACGATTCTCGAAAAGGGATTCCAACTTCAGGTTCGACCGCTGCGCCAACTTGACCTCCGACAGCGCCGAGTCCAGGGCTCTATCGAACACAGCCTCGTAGTCCTCTGAGGGGTGCTTCTCTCCATGCCACAGACGATCAAACTCCTCGCGGCACGACGAACAGCCGACCAACAGGTGCTGCACGAACTCGACCGACAGCTTGCGATCGTCGCTTCGCGCGCCCCTCATTCCGCCACCTCACCCTCGGGGTCTTCGAGTGCTAAGCCTGTCTCCGATCGCTTTTTTTTGGGATGTGGTCCCTCGAGCTGGCCATTGTAAATCCCTTCCAAGATGAGGTGCCTGAGCTCGGCGATCTGGTCATTGACCCGGGCCTTCACCTCCGCGAGTCTCTGCTCCAAGAGGTCCAGGCGCCTCTCGTCTATGCCGGACGAGTACTTGGTACCTACCTCCGCAACTGCAGCACCTTCTGATCCCGAGATCCTCCGGGCCAGATCGATCACTTCCTGCTCGAGTACGCCAAGAGCCCGAGAGATGGCCGAGAGCTCAGCCGGGGTCAGCGACTGAGAGCCCGACAGAATGCGGCTGACCTTGGATCTCTCGAGATCCACCGCCTCTGCAAGGGCGATCTGGGTACGTAGGCTGGACCGCTTGAGCAGGATTTCGATGGCCTGCCCCACATCCTGGTCGCTGAGCTTCTCAACCACGAGGTTAGAGCCTAGCACAGATGTGGGGTACCTGCACGAAAGGCGACCCAAATTCTACGGTTGACAATTCATTGCGTGTACTGCACAATCATGGCCATGAGCCACGACGGAGCACACAATCTCTTACTGAGGCACCTCAATCTCCTCGGTCACGGTCAGAAAAAGGTGTTCGCCGACCGCGTCGGAATCGAGCGAACCCGGCTGTCCAAGATCGCCTACGGTCACTATGAGCCGACGCTTTCCGAGGCCGTCGAGCTCCAGAGGGCCACCGCCGGCGAGGTTCCCGCCAAGCTCTTCCCGCCCACACCGAACGCCTCGCCCGCCTCGAAGCTGAGGCTCAGGTCCTGCGCGACCAGCTCCAAGCAGACCTCGAGATCCAGACCGAGCGTTTATCGCGCGCCGTTGAGCTCGGCGACCAGATCACTGCGCTCCGAGCGCAGATCGCACAAGAGCAAGAAGACCGGGGCCTGTACGGCCGCTTGGTCACCATCCGTCAGCTACAGCAGCACTGCCCGCTCAACGTTCGGAACCTCATCCGCTACGCAGAAACGAACGGTCTGAGCGCCGCTCTCATCCGGGCGAATGGCCGGATCCTCGTCGACCAAGACGAGTTCAACAAATGGCTCGAGAGCAAGAGGGAATCGTGAGCTACGACGATTGGACCCTGGATCTTTTAGGAGCGAAAGAGAGCGGCCGCCCTCCCTCGTTGGGACACACAAGGGACATCTCTACCCAAAACCGCCTGTAACTTGCGAACGACACCGGCGAGGCAAGTCGGGTGCCCCGAGCTCAATGCAAAGCCGCAGTCCTCTTCAGTAATACCGTCTATCGTTCCAAGAAATCACTGAGGCTAGCGAAGCCAAGCATTGGGGATGAGTCTCCGCAGACCTCCCCGATTCGTCCGTCGAGTTCCTCGTGCTGCGGATCTACTACCGTCACGGGTCTGCCGGACGCGCCGACAGCCAGAAGCACCGAAGCAGCGGAGTCCGCCTTGGGCAAGCTGTACCCGATGAAGACGATCTCGTCTGCAAGCCCAAGCGCCTTTGCTGCCTTCCTCCAGATAGTCAATAGCTCGGGTGGCTCGAAGCTCTTCACAAATGAAGGCATCATCCAACAGCTTGCGTCATGAGCGCCCCGGTATTCGAAATCGTGCGAACCAGATCGGTCAAATGGAGGACCGGGAAACATAAGCGTCTGATCGTCATAGCGTGGGTCGAGTTCGAGTTCCGAAGCGAACGGCGCACCGGGCCATAGCTTCCAATTCAGCGACCCATGGAGTTTCAGAATGGGCAGACAGGAAGTGGGGCTGAAGCCTCCGAGTTCGTGCAGATTCGAGAACTGGATCCCATACCCATCAGCCGGATTCCAAATCTCCCTTTTCCAGAGCTCACCGTCCAGCACGACGTCGTAGTTAAAAGTCAGAATCGAGTCGCCGTTCTCGAGCTGCCCGGCGAAACGACCGAGAGGATCAGAATTCACCACGGGGGGCTGAGTTAGTGCGAGGTGAATGTAGGTCGCTAGATTCTGGCGAATCTGCTTGAGGCTGGGCCCTCCCCAGAACGGATAGTCCGCCACAACGTCTCTCTCGGCGCCGTTGTCGTCCAGAATCACCGGGTGAACGCGTGTGGAGATATTCAAGTCGATGAACGAGGTGACGGCTTCGAGATTGTCCTCGAACCCACCGGACTCGATATTCGCCCCGCGACCGAGGGCGTTGGTAAAGCGCCTGGTTCCCAACTCGTCCAGGAAAGCAAAGAGCTCCTTGCCCCAACGAACACGATTGCCGTTCGGGTCAGTTTGCGTCTCGGCCCTGAGGATTCGCCTAAACGCCGGCACCAGCTCGCTCGTCAAGGGAAGCCCGGCGACCGCATTCGAGAAGCCCGCCCCCAGTACGTAGCACTTTCCCAAGGAAATCCTCCTACTCGAACCCACCGGTATTGATGTGCGATGTCAGGACCCCACCGGCCAGGACATTGGACGGCGTAACCGCCGCGTCTTTCGAAAGTGTCGGAGGTCCGCGAGCTTCTCCTGGCGAACCGCGTCCAGGAGTCCTCGGCGTTCCAAGAATCGCTCATAGACCTCCAGCTCGCCTGCGCCACTCTCGTCCAGTTTCTTGAGCAGCGATGCGCGTTCGGCCTCCACATCCGGCTCCCGTTCCGCTGGATCGAGTGCCAAAAGGGAGTTAACGTGCTTCCGTTCCAGCTCGCGGCACCAGGCCTCGCTCACGACGTCGATTTTTTCCTGTTGGACACCAACTTCTTCGAGTGCGTCCACGATGGCCCCAAAGAGCTCGTCTCGGTAGCCGAGATGAGCGTGGCGAAAGGAACCTTGCCCCAGGGCCAACTGAAGGACCGCGGGCTCGGCAACCGCTATCGCCAGGGAGCGGAGTTGCCGGATCAACCGATCAACCTCCACTACCTTTTCCTTCAACTCCGCGGAAAGCGGACCGAGCTTGAAGGATCTAAGTTCATCCCATCTGAGCAGAAGCCACACCGCCAAACCCGACATGAGGAACACCGCAC
>JBHHWO010000212.1:0-6179 GCA_046756565.1 Thermoanaerobaculia bacterium
GTCCGACGCGGGTGGACCCTCAGGCTCGAGGAAAACGCGGTTGGAGGTCACAAGTGACGGAATCGAGCCCGAGTATCCGGACGCGAGCCACGATTCCTCTTCTAGATCTACGCGCACGATGGCGCCGGGCGCGGTGATCTTGTGCGGCGCCTCTTCGGTCTCATCCCCGTCCCCTGTTTCTTGGTCGTAAAAAGAGCCAAGGGCGGTCAGCTCCAGGTGCTCGCGAACGAAGTCGACGCTAGCGCCCAGGGCCACCAGCGTGCCGCCGTCGCGGGTCCAGTCCTTGATTCGCTCGATGCCGCTCTCGCCGAGCAGGCCCGCGAGGCCGTCGGGGGTGAACAGATGCGGAAGCACCAGGACGTTGTAGTCGTCGAGCGGCGTCGAGCCCATCGACGAGACCCTTCGTGGTGTCGTTCGGATTCCGTACTGTTGGTCCAAGGTGTACCAGGTCCAACCGAACGAGTACCCGTGCACCGGCTGTTCCGCCAGGATCGCGATCTTCGGCTCCTTGACGACGAAGCTGTCGTCTCCCGATCCCAGCGACGGAAACCCCTCTTCGGATAGTCCCGAGTCGACGCCCGCGACGTCGACACCGTATCGCTCCGCCAGCTCACGAAGATCGTCGCCCACGACGTGGCTGTTCTGTCCGGCGCGAATCACGATCGAGCCTCCCGCAAAGGTGCGCTCACCCACACGGGACGGCTTCAGGACGACCGATCCGCGATGGCCCCGAGTCTTCAAGTGATAGAGCACCGCCAGGCCGGCGGTCTGATTGCCGTCGATCACCCAGCCGTAGGCCGGGGCCTCGGGGAACGGCCGGGGGCTCGCCGCCGGTTCGGCGGTCACCTGGAGCGCAGTGGCGTCGGTCGTGGAATATCCTTCGACGTTGAACAGTAGCGGCAGCGACCAGGCGGTGATGTCATAGAATCGGGGGTTACCACCCCGATCGAGCCTCTCTCGGGCCTGCTCGAGGAAAGCCTCCGAGATCGGAAGATCCGGCTCGAGAAGCACTCGAATCAGCCGGTTGCGCGGCTGCGCCGCCTCGACGACCCAGGTGCCCGCCGGGAATCGCCTGCGGCCAACGCTCGCTCCCGTCCGATCGCGGACTCCTGAGAGCTGCGCGTCCGTGGAGAGCCGGCCGACCTCGACGCCGTTGCGCTCCAGCAGAGCGGCGAGCTCGGAGACCAGCCGGGGATCGCCGCCCGGTCCGAAGAGGTACCGGACGGTTCCCTTCTTGCCCTCCTCGATGGCTTCGCGATGGGCCGCGACGTATTCGGTCAGCAGCTCGCTTCGCTTCTCGGCGGCAAGACGCACAGCGGCCCAGGCGGCGGTGTACTGCTGGCCGAATGCGTCGGTCAGGGTACGCACGCTGTCATCAGCGCGGGTGATCGCCAGCCCCCGCGAGGAGCCCTGCTCGTAGAGCATGCCGACCGCGCCCTGGTAGCTGCCGTACGAGGTCGTGTAGCCGGGATAGAAGTAGTTGTAGCGCTCGCGGGTCATGTACTCGAAGCCGGCCTGGTCGAACGCCCGCGCGTAGGCCTTGCCGAAGCGAGTAAACCATCTGCGCGCGAAGTCCGGGAAGAAAGGACCGTAGGGATCAGTGGCAGGGTCGAAATAGAACTCGACGTTCGAGCCCATCTCGTGGAGGTCGACGACGACCTGGGGCCGCCAGGCGCGAAACGTGGGAACACGAGCCTGGGTTTCCCTCTGGGTGTGCGCCCACCAGTCGCGGTTGGTATCGAAGAAGTAGTGCCCGGTTCGAAACGAGATCGCCTCCCAACCGTTGAAGTCGTTGCCCCAATCGTCCCGCTCCGGGTTGGGAGCGCTGCCGAGTCGAGCATGATTGTGGTGGGCGAAGGCGTCGCGACCATCGGGATTCAGCATCGGATCCAGCAGCACGACGACGTCGTCGAGCACCTTCCGGGTCTCCTCGTCGTCGCGGGTCACGAGGTGCTCGAGGAGTCGCAAGACCCCCTCGGCCCCGGAGAGCTCGAAGCCGTGAATCGAGCCCCCAAGCCAAGCGATCGCCGGCTGGGTATCGATGATCGCCGCCGCTTCGCTCGCCGAAAGGCCTCGAGGGTCCGCCAGCTTGCGGGCGTTCTCGCGGATCTCGTTGAGCCGCTGGTGGTTGGCTTCGGATGTGACCACCGCGAGCAACAGCCGCTTGCCTTCCCAGGATTCGCCCTGGTCGATGACCTTGACGAGTGGCGAGCGTTCCGCCAGAGCTTCGAGGTAGAGCGCCATCTCTTGATGGACTGTGATCTTGAGCCCCTGAGGCCGGCCGACGATCGACTCGTACGAGAGGTCCGCCGCACCGGCGCTCAGTGGCAGCGCGGCCGTCGCTAAGGAGACGACCAGGCCGAGCGCGTGGCGTCTAGCCGTGAACCGAGGGAACCGAGAATGGGTCATCGAGAGTAATACTCCTTGCCGGGGATGTTGTGCGATCAAGGTCAGGCGGAGATGATAACGCCTGGCTTCCCGCCGCTCGGAACGACCCTTGCAGCTTGGTTTGAGCGCACTCAGCCGCACCCACGTCTCATGAAGAGAACCCAACAGCTCGTGGCGATTCTGGCTCTGGTCGCCTCGGCCGGAGTCGTCGGCTCCGATGCCCACGCTCAGTCCTTTGTCGAGGACATGTCCGTCACCGTGATCGAGGTGCCGGTACAGGTACTGCGAGATGGGGAGCCGATCCGAGGCCTGACCCGAGACGACTTCGAGCTCTACGACCGCGGAGTCCGGCGGCAACTGGTCGCCTTCGACGTCATCGAAGCAAGTTCGCCGAGGGAGGCGCCGACGGGCGCTGGTAACACCAGGCGTCGGGCGGAGCCTCCGCCGGACTCGTCGGCGGGAGAGCCTGCCGCACGAGCCAGGCCTCCGGCGGTCGCTAGAGGGCGTCACCTCCTGTTCTTTTTCGATTTCCAGTTCTCCGCCGACTGGCGGTTACAGAAGTCCGTGGTCGCGGCTCGCAGGCTGACGAGGAGTGGGTTGGGTGAGGGTGACCGGGCAGCGGTCGCCATGTACACGGGCACCGCCGGAGCCAACATTCTGGTCGGCTTCACGCGAGATCCGGCGGAAGTCGAGCTGGGACTGGCGTTCATCGAAGCTCTGATCGAGCGCAGGCCGAAGAGAATCCGTCTCGCTCGGCAGCGCTTGATCGAGTACTGGGCTGGCAGCGACACCGGCGATGGCGATGCGTCGGCTTCCGGCAATTGGGCCCGGCGCCGGCGATTGATGGAGCGCCTCGGCCCGGCGGCCGGCCTGGCGCTTTCCAAGGCTTCGCTTTCAGGCGAGGTCATGGGGCTGGCCGAGTATGACTCGATCGCCGGTCTCGATTCGGACGACCGCGGCGCCGGAGGCAGCCTGAGTGAGCGTCTGGTCGGCCCGCGCCTCGCGGACACGCGGACCACCTCGCTCGAACCGGAGCTCTCGCAAGTCAGAAAGCTCGGCATCGCGTTGGAGGAGTTGTCTACCCTGCTTGCCGACGTTCCGAGCCCCAAGCACCTGTTCTATTTCTCACAGGGATTCTCGACGGCCTTGCTGACGACGCCCGAAACGCAGGGGCGCGCAGTGAGCCGGGCCAACAGGGGCCTGCGCGCCATGCAGGGCGCGGGCTGGGCGATTCAAGCGGTCGATCTCGACGGGATTCCCGACCCGCTCGCCCGTACCGGGCGGTCGGCCGAGAACTTCGGCGACCCTCAACCGACGCAGTTCATCACCGGAGCCGGCCGCGGCCACCTCGAGCCGCCGGCCGGCCGAACCGGTTTCGACGCCGAGGCGCTCTTCTACATGGCCAGCGAGACCGGAGGCCAGTTGTACGAGAACTTCAACAACGTCGAAGAGGCCGGGCGGCGGATCCTCCGCGCGACCTCAGTCACCTACCTGCTGGCGTTTCAGCCCGAAGATCTGGTTGCGGACGGCGCGCTTCACGAGCTCGAGGTCCGGCTGACATCGAAGATCCCGGGTGCGGTGGTTCTCCACCGGCCGGGATACGTTGCCCCGACGCCGACCTTTGACGCCAGCGAGATCGAGTTGAGGATGCGCGAGGCCGCTCTTCTCGCCGGTGACGATCCGGTCGACGAGATCCGGGCCGCGACCTTGGTGGCCGTGCCCAGAGCACCGGCCGAGGGCCCGGCGCGAGTTCCGTTCATGGTCGAGCTGGATGGCGCCGATCTCGTCGACCAGCTCTACACCGGGAGACTCGAGATCGAGTTCCAGGCCTATGCCTTCGGGGCGGACGGCTCGGTGCTCGATTTTCTGACGCAAAGACTCACTCTCGATCCCGACAAGCTGGGAGAGCGATTGACGCGGGATGGCCTCAAGCTCTCGGGCACCCTTCCGTTTCCGCCCGGTCGCCACCGGCTTAGGCTGCTGGTGCGAGAGTTGGAGAGCACGCGACTCTTTGCTCGCAGCCATCCGGTGGATGTGCTCTCGGCCGGTACCGCGCTCGCGCTCCAACCTCTGATTCTCGAATCCGCGCGAACCGGTGTATTGATCGAGACCGAGTCGGAGCGCTCGGGTTGGAAAGAGCTGGGCCTTCCGCCGGCGGCCATGGCTCCGACGCCTCGGGTCGAGATCGAGCCCGGCGATCAGCGGCCGCTGCTCCTGGTCTTTTATGTGCCGAGCGGCGCCGAGGTCGGCCTGAGCGTCCGGATTATCGATGGAGAGGGCCAGCCGGCGACGGGCGGCTCGATCACGGTCCGCGATCGTCTCCCGGACGCCGGAGACGGCAGCCAGCGGGTCGTGGGTCTTCTCGATACCGGCGGTCTCGCTCTCGGCGACTACCGCCTCGAGATGTCCGTTTCCGGCGCCGATGGAGCGCCGCTGGCCAGCTCGTCGGCCCCCTTCGCAGTCGTAGCACCGCCGGGCTAGCTCTCGAAGCGGTAGGCTGTCTAGCAGATGGCACATGGAAGTCGCGGTTTGCGCCGGGTGCTGGTCTGGGGAGGATGGAGCCTCGTGCTCCTGGTTGGCCTGTCGGCTCTTTTCATTGCGAGCTCGAACCGGTCCTACGCAAGAGCCATCCGCGAATTCGAATCGTGGGTCGGTCCGGCCGACCTGGCACGGTACGTCGGAGAGCCGATACCGGCCGAGCAGAATACGGCGATCGCCGTTCCGCTTGCGGCGAAGGATGTAGTCCTCGATGCCGGCTGGGCGCTGGCTCCGGAGCCGGCCGCCTGGAGCGCCGCCGAAGCCGAAGAGGCCCGCAACGCACTGGCTCGCGAACAGCCCACAATCGAAGCCGTGGAGCGCGCACTGGCCCTTTCCGGCTGCAGGTGGCCGGCCGTGCAGGCGGAAGTGACGGCCTGGTCGATCCCGATGCTTGCCAGCTCGCGCCTCCTGCGCCTGATGGGCTTCGTGGGCGTCCTGGATGGCGATCGGTCTCAGATCCAACGGTCATTTCGAGACCTCGGAGAGCTGGCCGACTGTGTCTACACTCAGCCCGGCCTCGCCGGTTCTCTGGTCGCCAGCGCGGTCAGCCGCGCGCGGTTGGAGGTGGCGCGTGCGGCCCTGGCCAGCCCATCGACCGGTCCGGAGCTTCTGGATTGGCTCGCCACCGAGCTCGAAAGCTCCTTCGAGGTGGACCGGATCGCCTGGGCCCTCGGCTCCGAGGGGGCTTTTGCGCTGCACTTCGTCCAGAACCCGCAGCTTGCCGGAGCGGATCCGCAGAGCGGAGGGTTCTACTCGATTTTCTCCCGCCGCGTTGCCACCGATCTCGCGGACCGCTGGGTGGAGCTCAGCGCCTGGAGCGAGGAGCCGCTCGAAACGCTGCTGAGCAAGCCACGGCGGGAAGCGCAGAGCGGGGTCGCGGTCACCGGAGTCATCGCCGACATCATGCTCCCCAATCTGCGCGATGCTGTGGTGAAGCTGCGCACGCTCCGGGAGCTGACCGGGATTGCGTTGACGGCTATCGAAGTACGCGGTCGCGGTCTGGAACATGGCAACTACGACGGCCCGCTCACCGCGCGGCACGACCTCGAGACGATTCGGGAGGCCGACGGAAGTGTCATGATCTTGGACCCGAAGCTCGAGAGGCTCCTGCGGCAGCACTACGCTCCCGCGGGCCCAGAGCCGTATCGCGGAATCGAAGCAACGCTTCAACTCACGGTCTGGCGCCTGCCCGCGGCGGGTGGGCGCTGACGGAAGTTCGGCTGTTCCTCGCTGGCGTTGCCCGGGGGCTCTAG
>JBHHWO010000213.1:0-6169 GCA_046756565.1 Thermoanaerobaculia bacterium
CATCAGCTCATGGATGTCGAGCTGCATCTGCTCCCTCGAGTAGGCCGCGAGGTCGAGGATTCCGGTGTCCATCCGGATCGCGTCCTCGGGACAGACCTCTACGCAGTAGCCGCAGTAGACGCAGACGCCCAGGTCGATGTCGAAGCGGACCGGGTACTTCTCGACGTTCGGATCGGGATGCTCCCCTGGCACGATCGTGATGCACCTGGCCGGGCAGACGGTCTCGCAGAGCATGCAGCCGACGCAGCGAGGCGTGTTGTCCTCTCGCAGCGTGAGCCGGTGGCGGCTTCGGAACCTCGACATGAGGGGCCGGAGCTCTTCGGGGTACTGAATCGTGGCGCCGGCGCGGAGGTGCTTCAGGAGACCCAGGCGGTGAGCGCTGTGGAGATAGAGGTTCCGGAAGAAGTGCGCAAAGGTGATCTTGAGACCCGAGAGAATCTGGGGGACGTAGAGCTTCTCCCAGAAGGTCAGCTCCGGTCTGCGGACGACCTTGATGGTACGGGTACCACCCTCCGGGGGGAGAGGGACGCCCCCGCCCGCCCCTGGCTTCGCCGAGAGCATCAAGATGTCCCTCCGATGAGCACCAGAACCACCGCGGTCACCACCACGTTGACCACGGCGATCGGGAAAAGCCCCTTCCAGCCGAGGTTCATGAGCTGGTCGTAGCGGAAGCGCGGCACGGTCCAGCGCAGCTGCATGAAGACAAAGAGGAAGGTCAGGCCCTTGACCGAGAAGCTCGCGAATCCGAGCAAAGCGTAGACCCAGTTCGAGACCAGAAGCTCTCCTCCCCACGGGAAATGGAACCCGTCCGGCGAGAGGAAGGGCACCTGCCAACCGCCGAAGAAGAGGGTCGTCGAGAGGCTCGCCACCACGATCGTCTCCAAGAAGTCGGTGAGATAGAACATCCCGAACTTCATTCCGCTGTACTCGACGAAGTAACCGACGATCTCCGACTCGCCCTCCGGCAGGTCGAAAGGGTTCCGCTTGGTTTCGGCCAGGGCCGCCGTGACAAAGACGAGAAAGGCGACCGGCTGCGTGACGATGCCCCACTTCGGAATCCAACCGCCGAGCAGCTCACCCTGAGCGCGCACCATCTCGGCGAGGTCCATGGTCCCGTAGACCATGACCACTCCGATGATCGAGATCCCCAGGGCGATCTCGTAGGAGATCATCTGGGCGGTCGCCCTCAAGCCGCCCATGATGGCGTAGTTGTTGCGCGAGGCGAAGCCGGCGAGGATCACGCCGTAGACCCCGAGCGAGAGCATGGCGAAGACAAAGAGAAGCGCAGCGTTGATGTTGGCCACCTGGAGGTTGATGACTCGATCGCCCAGAATCAACCGGTCGCCAAAGGGGATCGCGGCGAAGGTCACCAGAGCGAAGAAGACCGAGAAGAACGGAGCCAGGGTATGAAGAGTCCGGTCCGCCCCGTCCGGGACGATGTCCTCCTTGGTGAACATCTTGACCACGTCGGCCATGCCGTGGAACATTCCCAGCATCCGAAAGCCGAAGATGCTGGCGCGGTTGGCTCCGATCCGATCCTGGATGAGGGCCGACTGTTTCCGCTCCACCCAGGTATGAAACCCCGCGAGGTTCAGGACCAGAAAGAAGACGAACCCCGCAAGAGCGAATTTGATGACCAGGAGCTCGATCATGATTGGGCCGCTCCGACCCCCAACTCCGCCCCGCTCGTTCCGATCGTTTCGTAGCTCAGCCCCGCAAAAGGCGCCGCGGCCTCGGCAAGCCCCGCGAAGACCTCCGCCGGCTCGCGCCAATCGATCGGCAAGCCCAGCCGGCCGGCCAATTCCAGAAGAACGCGCCAGTCCTCCCGCGACTCCCCCAGCGGCGGAAACGCCCGGCCGATTCGCTGGACCCGGCCGTGGCAGTTAACGAAGGAACCGTCCCTCTCGACGTACGCCGCACTCGGTAGCACCCAATGGGCGAACCGCGCGGTCGCGTTCTCGTTGGTGCCCGAGAAGACCAGGAGGTCCAGCCTCTCCGAGAGCTCTCGGACCTTCGCTTCTCCAACGAGCTCCACCAGGTCGTGCCCGAAGACCCACAGGGCGCGAATCTCTCCGGCAAGAGCCAGGTCCAGGATCTGCCCAACGTCGGGGGCCTCGGGGCCGGCCAGTCCCAGCAGCTCCGCTCCCCGGCTGTTGGGGTACTTGTCGGCCTGGATCAGGAAGTCGTCGGAGGACCCGGGCTTGGCCGGGACCGAGGCAGTGACCCGGGCGCCCAGCGAACGTTGGAGAATCTCTCGGATCAGAAAGAGCTCCTCATTGGTGAGCTGCGCGGATGCAATCACGCCGATCCCGGCTCCGCTGCCGGCGTCGCGGTCGTCCTGGCCCAGCTCCGCAAAGACCCTCGACATCGCCGTGAGAGCTCGCTCCCAGGTCGCCTCCGGGGCGTTCCCGTTGTCCGTGGCCGGGCCGCGGACCTTCTCTAGCCGCCCCTGGTCCAGCCAGCCAAAGCCGTAGCGGCCCTCATCGCACAGCCACCACTCGTTGACATCGGCGTTGTAGCGGGGCTTGACTCGGACCACCCGGGCGCCGTCGTTCAGATGGGGCCTGTCGAGCACGTAGTGCAGATCGACGTTGCAGCCCTGGCTGCAGCCGTTGCAGACTGTGGCGGCGCTCGAGAGGTACCAGACCCGGGCCTTGAAACGGAAGTCGGCTTCGGTCAGGGCTCCGACCGGGCAGATGTCGACCACGTTGGCCGAGTAGGGATTGTCGAGAACCTCTCCCGGGTAGATTCCCAGCTCGGCTCGGTCGCCGCGGTTGAAGATGCCGAACTCGCCGGTCTTGGTGATCTCGTCGGTGAAGCGGACACAGCGCGAGCAGAGGATGCAGCGCTCCTGGTCGAGCATCACATGAGGGCCGAGCTTCTCCGCCTTCCGTTTCTTGACCTTGTGCTCCCGGAACCGAGGGTCGTAGAGCCCGAAGTTCATGTAGAAGTTCTGCAGGTCGCACTCTCCGGACTGGTCGCAGACCGGGCAGTCGAGCGGGTGGTTGGCGAGGAGGAACTCGAGCACCGCGCGCCGGCCCTCCTCGGCCTTGTCGCTCTTCGTCTCGACGACCATGCCCTCGGTGACCTGCGCGTTGCAGGCAATCTGCAGCTTGGGCGACCCTTCGATGTCGACCAGGCAGATGCGGCAGTTGCCGGCGATCGAAAGGCCGGGGTGGTAGCAGTATCGTGGGATGAAGATTCCGAGCTTCTCGGCGGCCTGGATGACCGTCGTTCCCCCGGGAACTCTGATCTCACGGCTGTCGATGACCAGGCTAGGCATTTGATCGGATCACCCTCCTCACCCTCGATCCCACGAACTCCTCGAACTCGTCCCGGAATTTCGTGATGTAGGACTGGACCGGCCACGCCGCCGCGTCGGCAAAGACGCAGATCGTGTTGCCCTCCATGTCGCCGGCGATGGCCAGGAGATCCTCCAGATCCCGGGGTCTTCCGCGACCGTCCATGATCCGGTGAAGGATGCGATGAACCCATCCGGTCCCCTCGCGGCAGGGTGAGCACTGGCCGCAGGATTCGTCGGCGAAGAACCGCGCCGCGGACTCGAGCGCGTCGACCATCGAAGTGGTCTCGTCCATCACGATCACGCCTCCGGACCCGGCCATGGTGCCCGCGCGGCTGAGAGAGTCGAAGTCCATGGCCACGTCGATCTCGTCGGCGGTGAGAATCTTGGCCGAGATGCCGCCCGGGATGACGGCCTTGAGCTGATGGCCGTTGCGAATGCCGCCCGCCAACTCGATCAGATCCCGCAGCGTGACGCCGACGGATACCTCGTAGACGCCGGGCCGCGCCACGTGCCCGCTGACGCAGAAGAGCCGGGTGCCGCCTTGGGCTTCCGAACCGAGCTCGGCAAAGCGTGCGCATCCCTCGCGCAGGATGTACGGCACGCAGGCGAGGGTCTCCACGTTGTTGACGATCGTCGGGCACGCGAAGAGACCCGAGATGGCGGGAAAGGGGGGCTTGAGCCTGGGAAAGCCCTTGCCGCCCTCGAGGGACGTCAACAGCGCGGTCTCCTCGCCGCAGATATAGGCCCCGGCCCCGCGGTGGATGACCACCTCGAGGTCGAAGCCGGTCCCCTGAATGTTCTTGCCGAGCCAGCCTCGGCTCTTGGCCTCGTCGATCGCTCGTTCGAGGCGACGGGCAGATCGGAAGTACTCGCCCCGGATATAGACGTAGGCCTTGTGACTTCCGATGGCATAGGCCGCGATGATCATCCCTTCGAGGAGCGCGTGTGGGTCCCGCTCCAGGATGTAGCGGTCCTTGAACGTTCCGGGCTCGCCCTCGTCGGCGTTGACCACCAGGTACTTCGGCTTGGCCGTTTCCTTGGGGACGAACGACCACTTCCTTCCGGTCGGAAAGCCCGCTCCGCCCAGACCGCGCAGATTGGCGTTCAAGACTTCCTCGATCACCTCTTCCGGCGTCATGGAGGTGAGCGCCTTCGTGGCCGCTTCGTATCCGCCGTCGGCCAGGTAGCCGCCCATCCAGGTCCCGTCCGGTTCCTTGAAGCGCGTGGAGAGCACCGGGCCGTCGGTGGAGAGATAGGGCTCGGGCTCGGGCGTCGACTCCGGGCTGCCCGGTGCCGAGAGGGCGTCCCGGATAAGCGTGTCGAGAGTCGCGCCTTCGACTGGGCCCACGAACCGCTCGTCGAGCTGGGCCATCGGAGACATCTCGCAGGCGCACAGACACTCGACCTCGGTGAGGATGACCTCCTCGCCCGTCGTAGTCTCGCCGGGCCTGATCTCCAACCGTTCCTGGATCTGTTCCATCAGCTCCCGGGCGCCGCGCAAGCGGCACGGCAGGCTCGTGCAGACTCGGAGCTCGCGTCGGCCCACCGGCCGGATGTGGAACATGTTGTAGAAGGAGACCGCTTCGCGGACGTGGGAACGGGCGACGCCGAGGATGCGCCCCACCCAGGCCTCCGCCTCTTGCGAGACGTAGCCCTGGTTCTCCTGGACGAGCCACAGCAAAGGCAGCATGGCCGCCTTGGGATGCTCATAACGCTCGAGGATCCGGCCGGCCTCCGCTTCGAGATCGGCAAGCCTCACCGGTCGAGCTCTCCACCGATCATGTTGACCGACCCGAAGGTGGGAACGATGTCGGCCACCATTTCCCCGGTCAGAAGCTCGGACAGAGCCGACATGATCGCAAAACACGGCGGGCGAACCCGCACCCGGTAGGCCTTCGCGGCTCCGTCGCTCACCACATAGAAACCGAGCTCGCCGTTGGCTCCTTCCACCGGGAAGTAGACCTCGCCTTGCGGGGGTCGCACACCATGACCGAACATGACCAGCTTGAACTGCTGCATGAGCCCTTCGATGTTTCCGTAGGCGTCTTCTTTCGGAGGCAGGATGGCCCGCTTCTCGTCGGCCGCTATGGACGAATACTGGGCGCGGCCGGAGCCTTCGAGAGTCGGGCCGGCCACGACGTCACGGTCCGAGATGGCGACGATATTCCCGTCCTTGGCCAGGTCCACCATTTCGGCGGCCGGAATGGGGCGGCCGGTTTCGAGGTCGGCCAGGACCGGGCCGGCCGGCATTTCCGCGAGCGCCGCCTCGACGATGCGCATCGACTGTTCCATCTCTTCCATTCGCACCAGATAGCGATCCATGTTGTCGCCCTTGCTCCCTACCGGCACGTCGAAGGGGAGCCGGTCATAAACGGCGTATGGACAATCCTTGCGGACGTCGTAGTCGGCGCCGGTGCCGCGCAGGAAGGGGCCGGTGATGCCGTACGAGATCGCGTCTTCGGCCGAGATCACGCCGGTTCCGGCCATGCGATCGGTGAAGATGCGGTTGCGGGTGAGAAGAGCGTCGGATTCGGCGAGGACCTTGCGGGTCTCCGCGAAGGCCTTCCGGCAGGGCTCTTCGAAATCCTCCGGCAGGTCGGCCTTCACCCCTCCGACGCGGCAGTAGCTCACCGTCAGCCGCGCCCCGGTCGCCATCTCCACCAGATCCCAAAGGCTCTCCCGGGCCTTGATCATGTAGAGAAACACGGTGAAGGCCCCCAACTCCATCGCGGTCGCCCCGACACAGGTGAGGTGATCCGAGATCCGGGAGATCTCGGAGAGGATGACCCTGACGTACTGACAGCGCTCGGGAACCGTGATCCCGAGGAGCTTCTCCACCGCCATGCAGTAGCCCATGTTGTTGAT
>JBHHWO010000214.1:0-5967 GCA_046756565.1 Thermoanaerobaculia bacterium
CAGAGACTGCCGGCTGTCTGAGGCGTGCCTAGCGCGATTCGCGATCAACGTCTGGCCAGGAAGAGGTGCCACAGTAGGGCAGGTTCCACCGTTTTTCGCAGAACATCGGTATCGATTGACTTTTCCTGCCGATTCTCACTAGTGCATCCTTGATGTGATAACATCTGATGCATGCGCACCACACTGAATCTAGCTGAGGACGTCCTGCTCGCGGTCAAAGAACTGGCTCGTCGAGAAGGGCGGAGCGCTGGTGAGGTTCTTTCGGATCTCGCCCGCCAGGCTCTCACACGAGGCCAGACGCAGGGCGAGATCGCAGAGGGCGGCGCTTTTTACGGCTTCGAGCCCCTCCCTCGCCGCGGCCCCGCAATCTCCAACCAGCTCATCGACCGCCTTCGTGAAGACGAGCCCGATTGATGCGCGCGCTCTTGGATGTCAACGTACTCCTGGCGCTGCTTGACGCAGACCACATCGATCACCTGACCGCTCGCTCCTGGCTGGAGCACGCCATCGAGGACGGCTGGGCCTCGTGCGCGATCACTCAGAATGGATTTCTGCGCGTGATCACGCAGCCACGCTACCCGAGCCCAGTCTCGGCGGCCGAGGCCATGGCCCGCCTGACGCAAGCGACGCGGACGGAGTATCACGAGTATCTACCGTGCAACATCAGTATTCTCGATTCGGGAATACACCCCGATCGCGTTCACGGCTCGCGGCAGGTCACAGATGTCTATTTGCTGGCCCTCGCGATCGCCCATGGCTGTTGCTTCGTGACATTCGACCGCTCCATCCCTCTTTCCGCTGTGAACAGAGCGGTCCCGGAGCACCTCGTCACTTTGTAGGGCAGGTGAATCGCTCGCCTCAGTCGATCCTCGCGCAGATGGCCCAAGTCGTGAAATCTATAGAATTCGCGCTCTCGTTCGCAACCTGAACGTTCCAGCCGGTCGCTAGGGAATTGGGGCCCGAGAAGCGAACGGTCAGGCCGCCGGGCGAAGAAGTGACGCCTCCGCCCAGCACTTTCAGGCCAACCGCACAAGGGAGGCTCACTGTAAACGTGCAGCCGGGGATGCAGCTCGTGGGAAAGGACACGGGCTGCCATCCCCGGATCACCCACTCGCCTTCGATTGCGATCCCAGTAGCCGGACCGGGAGCGGGGCTTGGGCCCTCTGCCACGGGCTGCCCGTTGGATTCGGCGGACACCGTTCGACCCACCTCGTGAACCTGGTGCATGACTCGGACCGGCGGCTCTTGGCTCCGGCTCTGGAGCACCTCCGCCGGAAGCACCGGTCGGAACATCCGGGGCTCCGACCAGGGCCCGGGGCTCGCGTCCTGAAGAGCGCGCACGACCCATGCGTAGCTGCGGCCTGGCCGCAAGCATCTCTCACCGTCCGGCACCCAGGCGGTCAACGGCGCAGGGATGGTCTCGGTGACGACCGGCACCGGATCGCGCGTGGGTTCGTTGAATTCCCCGACCTCGTAGACGGCCAGCTCGTACAGGTCGTCGGCCTCGGTGGCCCCCCAGATGAAGATGGGACAGATCCCCACCGACGGCACTACCTTACTCAGCCCTCCAGGTGAGCCGGTCACCGGCCCCTTCGTCTCGGCCCCGAGAGCCGATGGGCCGACTATCGCGAGAATGACTGCGATGCTCAAGTAGTCCTTCATGGCACTCTCCTTCGGCGCACGTCTCTGGGCGCACCGCCGCCTTCGTGTCAGGCCAGCAACCGACCTTGATGCAAGAACGCAATCACCGTAGGACGCGCGATTCGACGCTGTCACCACCCGAACGGGTGGGAGCAGAGCGACCGAGCAGCACCACCGACCGCTTCGGTTCGACCCCCCGAGGGAGAGGGCTGGGCACCTAACCACTCGCTGCACCGGACACCGCCGTGCGCAATAGGCACGCCTCTTTCGCCAGCTATCTCCTGAGGAAAAGCGGTCCGAGGCCTTCGAGAGGTCCTATTTCTCTCGTTTTTGTTCCTGCGATCCGACTTTTCGCCAGGATCTTCCTGGTTTCCCGACCGGCAGGTGCGCGTAGGCAGGCGCTCGAGCTAAGTGACGAAAGGAAGAGGCGGTGTCAACCGGCCGCCAGCGCCAGCCGAAACGCCGCCATCTCCTTCCCGTTGCGGACCACCAGCACGTCCCCCACCAATGTCGGCTGGCTCCAGGTCTTGCCCTCGATCGCCCGGAACCGCGCCAGCTCCGTGAAGATCTCGGGCTTCGCTTCGACCAGTGCCAGCTCGCCTCTCTCCGAGACCACCAGCAGCAAGTCCTGCTCGGGCAACAGCAGGAGCTGCCCGGACCCGTAGCGTCCGCCCTTCCACGCACGCGTGCCGTCCTCGACGTCTATGGCCGCGAGGAAGTTGCCGTCGAAGCCGTAGGCGTGGCCTTGGTGAACGACCACGGAGCTGAACGAGGGCTTCAGCCCCCTCGACGTCCAGCGCTCTTCGACGGTCCATCCGCCGCCCGCCTGCGCCACCGAGATCCGGCGCGTGCCGATCGGAAGGGCGGCCAAGTTGCTCGTGCTGACCAGCACGTCGCCGACCGCGCCGTCTCCGATAACGGCCGGCTGCACGACGCCGAGGCCCGGCCATGCGTGCTCCCAGAGCAACGCCCCGTCGGCCGGTGCGACGCTGATCACACCCTCCAGGGTCAGCAGCAGGATCTGCGAAACTCCGTCGAGCGTCAAGAGATGTGGCGAGCTGTAGGTCTCGCCGACGGCCGAGCCGGTCCAGCGCTTGTCTCCGGTGGCGGCGTCGTAGGCGACAAGTGAGTCGGCGTGAACGATGACGAGGTCGTCCACCACGAGCGGCGAGCTCACAAAGCCCCAGAACGGAATCTCCGCGCCCGTGTCGGAGGCCGCGTTGCGCGACCACACGATGGCGCCGCTCACCGCGTCGAGCGCGTTCAGGATGCCGGTCGCACCGAACGAATAGACGCGACCGCCGCTCAAGGCAGGCGTCGCGCGCGGACCGGCGTCGACGTACGGGTCCCAGAACCGAGCCGCGTCGCTGTGTCTCCACACCGGATCGCCGGTCGCCACCCTGTAGCAGGACACGACCTCCTCTTCGCCGCGCTGCTCTTGGGTGTAGAGGAGGTCGCCGTGGACCGCGAGGGACGAAGTGCCCGGTCCGATCGGCCGGCGCCAGAGCTCGACCGGCGGCGAGGAAGACCAGTCGGTCTCGATCGAGACCCCTGGGATGACGCCGGCGCGGTCGAGTCCGCGAAAGCCGGGCCAGGCGGCGCCCGTCTCTATCGCGCCCGCAGTCGAGGCGAGCGCGCCCGGCCCCGTCATCGCGTCAGGGCCTCGGGCCAGCAGCCGCTCCTCGGCGGTCTGCCCCCACCGCCACGAAAGGTCCGCGCCATCGAAGCTGATCCCGTGGTTGCGGACGAGGGTCCACACACCGCACGCGACCAGGATGGTCGCCACCATCGTCGCGAACCGGGGTCCGGCGGAGAGACGACGGCTCGCCACTGCCCACGCGACGAAAGCGAGGCTCAAGGTCGGGACGGCGTAGTAGAAGACCATCATTCCCATGCTCCCGGTTCTGACCGAGACATGCAGGAGAGGCCGTATCGCGACCAGGGAGACGATCATCAGGATCACGGCGCCCCAGCGCTCGGCCCGCGTCGCCCGGCTGAAGAACGCCCACCACACGAGGAGCGCCAGCGCACCGCCGAAGACGCCGATCATCACCCCGAAGAGCGCGGCGTCGGGCCCGAACCAGGGGACGACGAACCTGCCCAGCCACTGCACCACCATGATGACCACACCGGGCCATAGCCGGAGCGGCTTCTGTCGGGTCGGTTCGTCGGAGTGAGCGATGCTCATATCGGACCCTCCCAGTAGTCGGGCATTCTTTGCGGCTGGCTCTCAGGCGCGATACTCATCGTTACGCTTCGAAGAGGTCGCTTGTTTCGTTGCCGTAGGCTGCGATCGACCTTCTGCCTTAGGCCTAGATCAGCTAGTGTCCTGTCCCAGTGGTTCGGTGCATAAGGCTCGAGGTCATGGTGTGCGCTGCCAAGGCGCCCACGACGCAAGCATAGCTGGGCCTATGTTGAGGAGTGGCAACGCCGGCAGCGTGCAGAAAGGCCCGAGATTTGTGTAGCGAATCACTGGGACAGGACACTAGAGGCCTCGGGCGATTCTTCTGCGAGACTGTGGTGGAGAGATTTTCAACGCTATGAGCCTCATCGACTACGGCTGGAACGACTCTTGGGCCGAGCGCCTCTCGGAAGCCGACGTAGAGGGAGGCATAGCCGCCCGCGTTGTTGCCGAGCACCGTGAGCTCTTCCGGGTGCACACGGGTTCTGAAGAGATTGCGGCGAGGATCGCAGGAAGGCTTCGCCATGTCGCTTTGAGCTCGGCAGAATTGCCTGCCGTTGGCGACTGGGTGGTAATCGATTCCGCCGACGAGCGCGGTGATGCGCTTATTCAGAACATCCTGCCGCGCAGGTCGGTCTTTTCCCGCAAGGCGGCCGGGAAACGGACGGACGAGCAGATCGTAGCTGCGAACGTCGATACCGTGTGGATCGTCTCGCCAGCCGATGCCGATCGGAATCCGGCTCGAATCGAACGGTATCTAACCATGGTGTGGGAGAGCGGTGCCTCTCCTGTCGTGGTTCTGTCCAAGGCCGATCTTTCGCCGGCTCCGGAGAGAACTATCGCGGAGGTGGCCGAGCGAGTGATCGGGGCTCCGAGCCACGCCGTGAGTGCAATCAGCGGTGCGGGTCTCGACGAGCTCGAGCAGTACCTTGCGCCGGGGTCGACCATCGCGCTTCTGGGTCCCTCCGGGGCTGGAAAGTCGACGCTCATCAACCGGCTCGCAGGGCAGGAAGTCATGCGAACCGCGGAAGTTCGTGACAGCGACAGCAAAGGGCGCCATACGACGACCCACCGCCAACTCGTGCTTCTTCCCTCGGGCGCTCTCCTTCTGGATACGCCCGGCCTGCGAGAGCTCCAGTTGTGGAGTGCCGAGGAGGGCTTGGAGAAGAGCTTCGCAGACATAGAGGCTCTGGCCGCCGGCTGCCGGTTCTCGGATTGCGGGCACGATTCTGAGCCAGGCTGTGCGGTGCAGGCCGCGATCCGGGCCGGGACGCTGGACCTGGCCCGTTTCGAGAGCTTCAGAAAGCTCGAGAAGGAACTTGCCTATCTTGAACGCAAGCAGGATGTTCGGGCTGATCTGGCGGAGCGGCAGCGCTGGAAGGAGATCACCAAGGACTACAGGCGCTGGTTCAAGAAGAGAGGCTGACGTAATGGCCGCGTAATCTCAAGGTCTCGGCTAGAGGCGCGGTTCGGCACTCGCGGCGCACTTTTTAGGGGAGTTGCGCAAATATCCGAAAATCTGTATGATTTCTTGGGTAAAACTTCGGGTCATTTATAGACCCAAAGGAGAGCGAGAGATGAAGGTTGTCGGAAACGATCAGTTCGCAAAAGTCAGCGACGTCAGCGCCGTGTTGAAGAGCTACCCGGAGTGCCGGCGGACGACGGTGTTCTTCCGGCACACCGATCCAGTGGCCGCCTTGGTTTCGATCGAACGCTATAACGACATGCTGGCGCTGGAGAAGCTCTTCCGGCACCCGGGGCTCATAGACCGCTTCCGCGAGCAGGCGGAGAAGGCTCACAGGACGCCACTCGAGGTTCTCCGCTCGCTCGATGACCTTGGAAGCCCGGCGATGCCGTTGCACGACACAGAGTCCGGCAGCGCCATAGCCGAAGGCGGCTAGCCTCAAGGCAGGCCTTTGGCGTTCGCGACAGTCAAGCTACACCCGGACGCCGAGCCCGGGCTCCTCGAGATCCACGCGCGGGGTGACGCGGCATTTGCGGCTCTCAAGGAGCGGATCGCTAAAGTACAGAACGAGTGGGAACCGGGCGTAGGGGCAACGGGCGAAGTTCCGCAACTCGTGATCCCTTTCGACGACTACTTCCTGGTCTTTACCGTCTCCGAGGCCGACGCGACGGTGCTAGTC
>JBHHWO010000215.1:0-5726 GCA_046756565.1 Thermoanaerobaculia bacterium
CCTCGACCATCGACACTCATCTCAACTGGGGCGCGAGCTACTGGAGCAACGACCTGTACAAGGGAATCCTGAACCAACGCCTGCTGAAGCGCGAGCCTGGACCGCGCGAGCTGGTGCTGGTGGCGCGTCTGTCGAACCTGTTGATTCTCGGGATCGCACTCACGATCATGGCCAACCTGGGATCCATCCAGGCCGCCTGGCACGTGAGCCTGCTCTTCGGCGCCGGTATGGGCTCGGTGCTCGTGCTGCGCTGGCTGTGGGAGAGGGTCAACCTCTACAGCGAGCTGGCGGCGATCGCCGCTTCGCTCGTGATCGCGCCGATCCTCCTGCTGCGGGTCGAGGAGGAATGGCTGAAACTGCTCCTCATGTCGGTGCTCTCGACCGTTGTGGTACTGGTCGTGACCTGGGTCACGCCGCGAACGGAGGAGTCGATTCTCGACGCCTTCTACCGCAGGGTGCGTCCGCCCGGGCTCTGGCGCCCGGCGGCCGAGCGGACCGGTGACGACCCGGAGCGGCCCGCCAGGGCGCTGCGCCGCGGCGCCTGGCTCGTGCTCACCACCGCCGCGTCGCTCTACCTGCTCCTCATCGGGTTCACCAAGCTGCTGCTGCCGCCGCCGGGCTCCTGGGTCTTGGCGCCTTGGATCTGGATCGCGCTCGGCGTCGCCGTCGTGCCGGTCTGGTGGCGCGCCTTTCGAAAGCCGGAACGTGAGGAGTCGGCCACTCGGTGATCGGCGATCACCTGCTGATCGAGGACAAGCACCGGCGGATTGCCCGCGAGCTGGTCGCGAAGCTGCCAGATGATCCTGGGAGCACGGGCGACAGGCTGGTGGTGGCAATCGGTGGGGAGTCCGGGAGCGGCAAATCCGAGGTCGCGCACGAGCTGGCCCGGGCGCTCAAGTCCGAAGGGCGCCCGGCGAAGATCCTCCACCTCGACAACTACTACCGGACCTCGCCCACCGAGCGCGAGCCCTGGCGGCGCCGGCACGGCATGGAGTCGATCGGTGACCAGGAGATCGATTGGCCGGAGCTCGAGCGGCACGTCGCCGCATTCCGCGCCGGCGGGGAGGCGACCCTGCCGTTCATCGATCTCCACAACGACTCGGTCGATCGGCTGACGACCAGCTTTCGAGACGTCCGGGTTCTGATCATCGAGGGCCTCTACGCCCTGCGCTCGCCGGCCGACCTCAGGATCCTGATCGAGCTCACCTATCGCGACACCAAGGCCGCCCAGCTCGCCCGGGGCAAGGAGACGATGGACGAGTTCCGGTGGAGCGTTCTCGAGCGCGAGCACCAGGTCGTGAGCACGCACCGGGCGCTCGCGGACCTGCGCATCGATCGCGAGTACCGGCTGCTGGGCGGCGAGCACTAGGCGAGAGCGATCTCGCGCCGCTCTCCCGGTCCGATCTCGACCACCGAGCCGCGGACTACGACGCCCCTGGGGGCCCGGCCTTCGAGCAGCTCGAGTCGCAGAGTTTCCGGGGTGATCTCGATCCCGAACAGGGCGCCTCGATGGCGAACCTTGAAGCCGAGGCGACGCCAGTGGTCGGGGAGCCGCGGGTTGAGCGACAAGCGATCGCCCGAGACGTCGACGCCGGCGAGCTCCTCGAGCACCCAAAGGATGCTCCCGGCCATGGGGCCGGTGTGGATCCCCTCTCCGGTCGTGCCCCCCTGGACGTCGTCGTAGTCCGCGCGCAGCGTTTGCCCGAACAGCCGCCGGGCCAGCTCGCTATTCTCCAGCCGGGTCGCCAGCCGGCCGTGGACGAGAGCGCTCAGGGTCGAGCCATGAGAGGTGCGCGGGAAGTAGTAGGCGAAGGTCTTTTCCAGGAGCTCACGGCGCTGCGGCAGTCCGAGTCGCTCCAGGACCTCGTCGAGATCTCCGTCCGGCAGCAGGTAGAAGGGCATCAGCGCGTCGGCCTGCTTGATCGCCTGGTAGCGATTGGGCGAATCGCCCTCGGAACCGAGGATCCGGTCGAGCCGCGCGACGTCGCCGAGGCGGGAGCGATACCTTTCCCAGTCCAGCTCTTCGAGCTCGAAGAAGCCCGCGAACTGCTCGAGGACCCCATCGCTCGACACCCGGACCGAGAGCCGCCCCGCAATCTCGGTCCAGAGCTCGAGCTCCGGCTCACCGAGCCCGAGAGCGGCCCGGACGGCGGTCCGACGATCGGGCGCGAGCTCTCTCAACAGAACGGGGACCTCCGCCAGCAGCCACGACACCATCAGGGCGGTATGGGCGTTGTCGGTGAGCCCGGGATCGGCTGCGCCGGGATAGCCCTCGTGAAACTCGTCGGGGCCCATCACGCCGGCGATCGAATACCGGCCCCGCTCGGGATCGAGGTCGCACAGATCGACCCAGTAGCGCGCGATCTCGACCATCACTTCGGCGCCGTGACCGGCAAGGAAGTCGAGGTCGCCGGTCGCGCGCAGGTAGCGCCAGACGTTGTACGCGATCGCGAGCGACACGTGGCGCTGCAGGCGACTGTGATCCGGGGCCCATTCCCCCGAGGTCGGATTCAAATGAACCATAGGGGTCTCTTCGGTCCCGGTCGAGGCGCTCTGCCACGGGAAGAGCGCGCCGCTCGTGCCCTCCGCGGCCGCCGCGCCGCGCGCTGCCTCCAGGCGCCGGCACCTGTAGAGCAACGCCGAGCGCGCCGTCTCCGGCAGGCGCAGGAGGTAGAACGGCAGCACGAACATCTCGTCCCAGAAGATGTGCCCCCTGTAGCCCTCGCCGTGAAGCCCCCGGGCGGGTATGCCGGCGTCGAGAGCGGAATGATGCGGGCCCGCGGTGATCAGCAGGTGGTAGGCATTGAAGCGCAGGAGGCGCTCGACGCTTCGGTCGCCCTCGATCTCGATGTCGCACTCGCTCCAGAGCTGCTCCCAGGCCCTCCGACTCGCTGCTTCGAGCGCGGCCAGATCCGGCGCGCGGTCGAGCGATTCGCGGGCCTCCGTGAGCGGCGAGGCACCCGAACAGTCGAGTGAAGTGTGGATCCCCACGGTCTTTTCGACCGAGATCGAATCGCCCGGCCCGAGCTCCGCCGAGGCCACGCTGAAGATCGCCGAGTCCTCGATCAGGGCCCCCACGTCGGGAGCGACCGTCTCTCCCGAGTGCCGAAAGCGGCTCCGGGCCACCTGAGCAATCTCGATTCCGGACTGAATCGTGCGCGCCGAAAGCCACACTGTGTTGCCCGTGCCGCCCCGCTCGAGCAGGTCCAGATGGCGGCCCTCCAGGTTCGAGTACCGCGCGACCCCAGCGTTCACGACGCCTGCATCGAGGCCCGATCGAAGGGTGACGGTGTCTTGGTAGTCGAGCGGCTCCACCCGATACCGGAGACCGGCCATCCGAGGATCGTCCATGCTGGCGAAACGCCGCGACTCGAGGCGGGTGGTGCGGCCGGCAGCGTCCCGCAGAACCACTTCCCGCGCCAGCTCCCCCCGCCGCAGATCCAGCCGGCGCCGGAAGTCGATGATCTCGACGTTGCCGAGATCGAGCCAGTCGCCGTCTCCGACACGGAACCGGACCGGCAACCAGTTCGGGAGGTTGACCATGTCTTCGTGGCTGAGCTCCCGTCCGCCCAGGCGCGAGTCGAGCCGGTTGAAGAGGCCGGCGCGATAGGTCCCCGGATAGTACGGCCGGCCGGCTCTGGCTTCCTCGGCGGCTCCACGAGTGGCGAACCAGCCGTTGCCGACCGAGCAGAGCGTCTCCCAATGCGACTCGGCTTCCGGGTCAAAGCCATGCTGCTCGACCGACCACTGCGCCTCCTCGAGCGCGCCGGAGAACCATCGCTCGATGCGGCCGACGTCGAGCTCTGAGAGATCCCGGATGACGACGTCGGCTTCGGCCGAACGCAAGCGCTCCGACTCGCCTCGAGGGCTGACTCCGACGACCATGCCGAATCCGCCGGCGACCGCGGCCTGGATGCCGGCCAGCGCGTCTTCGACCAGGACACATCGGTCGGGGTTCGCGCCGAGCAGGCGCGCCGCGGCGACCAGCGTATCCGGCTCGGGTTTGCCGCGCAGGCTCATCTCCGCCGCTGCCTCGCCGTCGATCAGCGCATCCAGAGGCTCGGTGATTCCGGCCGCGGCCAGGACCGCTCGGGCGTTGCGGCTGGCGGTCGCAACCCCGACGCCGACGCCTCGGCCGCGAAGGGCATCGAGAAGGTCGAGCGTGCCCGGAAGGACCTCGACGCCGTCGCTCTCGAGCAATTGGTGGAAGCGCTGGTTCTTGCGATTCCCCAAAGCGCAAATCGTCTGCCATCCGGGTGGGTCCGAGCGATCGCCCGGTGCCAGAGTGATGCCGCGCGACTCCAGAAACGAAGCCACGCCTTCGTAGCGGGGTCTGCCGTCGACGAACTCGGCATAGTCGTTTCGATCGAAGGGCCGAAAGCTCTCGCTACCCGTTCTTTCCGACAGGAAGTCGTCGAAGGTCTCGGTCCAGGCTCGCAAGTGAACCGAGGCCGTGTCGGTCAGCACTCCGTCCAGATCGAATACAACCGCCTCGAACGGCAGCGAGGACTCGCCGCTCATGGTCGGGAGCTTCCTTCGCGGTACGCACGTACGAGCTTCGAGGCCTTCACCCGCCAATCCTACGACCACACGGCGCATCGTCGAGGCGGCCGCCGGGCCGCACCACCTCGGTGGTCCGGCCCGTGCGTTCGAGTATCGATATGTCCATGGGGGACCCTTCTTTGTTTGAGAACCTACCCGCCAGCTTCAGCCGCCTTCAAGATGTAGTCGCGGACGTATTCGTACTTGGGCTTGTGCATGACCCGCTGGTTGTAGTTGCCCGCGAAAATCACAACGTTCAGATCAAGCTCTGGAACCACAATGATGTATTGCCCGCCATTGCCGCCTGCATAAAAGGCTTCAACCTGCCGACCTTCAAAGGGATACGAGAATACCCACCAGCCATAGCCGTAGCCCTCGTCTCGTATCTGGTTGATTGCAGTTGTCCCTTCTCGGACCCAGTCCTGACTGACTACCTCTTTGCCCCGAAAGCTACCGCCGTCGAGGAAGACTTGACCCAGCTTCAAGAAGTCACGTGGCTTGATCAGCAATCCGCCGCCGCCGTAGCCCTCGCCCGTGGGGGTGAGATTCATGTGGTACAGACCCATGACGAGCGGGGTGGCGAGATGCTTGCGGTAAAAGTCCGGAAGCCACTCCCCGGTCGCTTTGGCGACAACACCGCCGGTCAGATTCTGGCCGCCGCTGCAATAGGCGGCATGCTCTCCCGGCTCATTGATCATCGGAAGATCGAGCGTGTATTGAAACCAGTCTGGCTGTTGGGACTGCTCTTGCATCGTGTCTTCGTTTCCCGGCGAGTCCTGATCCCAATCGTCACAAGCCAGACCCGATGTCATGGTGATCAGATGTCGTAGGGTCATGCGCTCGGCCCGGGGATCGGCATCAGCCGGCACCTCGCCGCCGTTCATCGTCGCGTAGACCGGGGTGTCGAGCGAGAGTTTGCCCTGATTGACAGCAATGCCGGCCAGCGTCGTGGTCACCGACTTCGATGCCGAGCGGGTTCCATGAGGCGTGTCCCTGGTAAAGCCGTGGAAGTACTCTTCCAGGACAAGCCGGCCGTGGCGGGCCACCAGAAAGGCATGGAGGTACGGAGCTTCCACCGAATCCATGGGTGTATCGATGATCATCTGGATCATCTCTTCGATCGGCCCGGTGGTCAGGCCAACGTCTTTGAGAGAGCTGCCCTGCCACCCCTCCCCGGCTACCGG
>JBHHWO010000216.1:0-5683 GCA_046756565.1 Thermoanaerobaculia bacterium
GGCACCGACCCCGCCACCGGACGGGAGACGCACTACGATCGGGCACGGCACCTGCCAGCGGTAGAAGAGTTTCGCCGCGACGTTGACGATCTGGTTGAAGCCGCACGAGACGAAGTCGGCGAACTGCATCTCGACCACGACTCGATAGCCCAGAATCGCCGCTCCGACGGCGATACCCAGGGTGCCGCTCTCGGCGATCGGAGTGTCGAGAACTCGCCGCGGCCACTGGGCGTGAAGTCCGCGGGTTGCTCGGAAGGCACCCTCGAAGTGCCCGATGTCCTGACCCATCAGAACGACCCGTTGGTCGCGCTCCATCTCTTCCGCCAGCGCTTCGCGGATGGCGTCGACATAGCTGACCGGAGCCTTGGCGTGCACCGACACGCCAGGCTCGGGCCCTTCAGCAGGAGCCAGCGCCGGCCGATGCGCGATCGAATCGTCGGGAGGCACCGCACCGATCGCGGTTTCGAGCGCGGCCTCGATCAGAAACTCGCAGCGAGCCACGATCGCGCTCTCGGTCTCCGCATCGAGCAGCCCGCAGGCCCACAGGCGCTCGGCGTAGGCCGGCACCGGATCCTCGGCCAGATAGACGTCCAACTCGCGCTGCGGCACGACCTTGAGCGAGTCGTCTCCCTCACTGTGGCCTCTCATCCGGCCGACCATGGCTTCGATCAGGGTCGGACCGTCTCCGGCCCGAGCGCGCGTCACCGCCCGCTCCATGGCCTTCGCGACCTCGTCGGGATCGTTGCCGTTGACGGTCACGGCGGCAATGCCGTAGCAACGGCCGCGGTCGCTCAGCTGCTTGACGGCGTACTGTGCATCGGTCGGTGTCGAAAACGCGTAGCGGTTGTTCTCGATCACCAGAACCAGCGGCAGGCGCCACACCGCGGCCATATTGAGGCCCTCGTGGAAGTCACCGGTCGACGTACCGCCATCTCCGATGAAGTTGATCGCCACCCGGTCGGAGCCGTCCTGTTTGAGTGCGAAGGCGCAGCCCGCAGCGACCGGGATCATGGCACCCAGATGGCTGATCATGCCGACATGGCGGATGCCCACCTCGGGCGCGATATAAGCGTAGTGGAACGATCGCTCGACGCCCTGGGAAAAGCCCGAACCCTTGCCGAGAAGCTGGCACGCCAGCCTTTCCAGGAGCTCGACAGGATCCGGCCTCAGGCCGTCGGGCTCGCCGAAGCCCAGTCCCGGAAACGCCCGCGCCGGATCGAGGTAGGTCGTCAGAATCGCTCCCAGGTCGCGGTGGAGCGTGCAGAGCACGTCGCCCGGCTCGAGAGCCAGACCCGCCGGCACGGTGGTCGCTTCGTTACCAATCGCGCTATACCACTTCGACACTCGCCCGGTCAGGAGCAGCGACTCGAACCGGGAATCGAGATCCCGAGCCAGCCGCATGAAAGCGTATTGGAGTAGCGAAGGATGACCGTTCATCTTGAATCTACGTCGAGGGCCCGAACACCGAAGACGGCATCC
Source organism: Thermoanaerobaculia bacterium (assembly GCA_046756565.1). Lineage (GTDB taxonomy): Bacteria > Acidobacteriota > Thermoanaerobaculia > Multivoradales > JAHEKO01 > CALZIK01. The sequence goes on from JBHHWO010000216.1 coordinate 1,480, forward strand.
TTCCAAGTCTCGCCATCGCGCGCAAATGGGACTCCGAGCAGCCGCGAGCCGCCGAAGCGGATCGAATAGTCGAACGCTCGGAGAACGTCCGGTTTGTCGACCTCCGCAGCGATCAGAGCGAAGTGCGCCAGCGTCTGCGCGTCCTCGACCCCGTAGCAGCCGCCGATCAGCTTCTCTCCCAGCAGCTCGTCGAGCCCCGGAAACTCGCGCGTGTAACGGCGCGCCAGCTCCACCGCCGAATCGAGATCCGCCTGAAACGCCGGCACCACGAATCGGACAGCGCCGCTCGCGGTGGGGCTTACCCCGCCACCAAAGAGCGACCGCATGAGATCCCGCGGCGCTCGCCCGCCCTGTCGATTCCGGATCTCGACCTCGGCCTCGAGCTTCCAGAACGGCAGGTATCTCTCGGCTACGACGTGCGCGGCCGCAACAAACTGGACTTCGAGGGGCACCAGGTGGGGCGTCTCCGGCTGATAGCGATAGCCGTTGCGGCAGGCCGAGCAGTAGAACACCACGTCTTCACCGGCGGCGGCCAATGCCGCGCCACAGGTCGGGCAGTCGAGCGGCACGAGTCCCAGGCCCGCACTCGAGGCCGGCGGCCTCGCCGGCCGGCCGGAGGTCGGATCCGATCGTGAAGGTCCGGTCACAGCCGGAGCTCCGCTCCCGGACCGCCACGCAATTGCCGCGCGGCCCTTTCGAATCGGCCGGGCTTTCCGCCCGGCACGACGCCGGTTCCCTCGATCACGACGCCGCCGTAGCGGAAGTGCTTCCAGCCCCAGAGCACTATGGAGAGCCCGATCCCAAAGACCGCGGCAACCGCGAGACATCCCTGGTCGGCGAGCTGGATCGCCGTGGTCGCGACGAACATGGCCGCCGCTTCGGCCACAACCAGCACAGCGGCCCGGAAGAAATCGTTGCCCGGGGCCTTGCCGTAGGCGAGCGTTCCGTCCTCGGCGTCCACCAGGATCTGATACGCGCGCTGCCGGTAGTGATAGCGCACGATCCAGAGCGGGTAGTAGATGACCGATAACCGCTCGCGGACGGTTTCGAGAAACCGAAACCGGACCTTCTTGAGTCCTGCGGCCGGGTCGGTAGCTTCGCGGAAGTCGCGGATGGCGGCGTTGAAGGCGGCAATCTCCGACCCGGTCGGTTCGAAGACCATTCCCAGCCGACTCAGCGCCGCGGTGTCGAAGGGCACCAGCGGGTCTCCGGCCAGCTGCACTCGCTGGATGCCCCACTCGGACACATCCACTGCCGGATACGTCCGGTCGTGACTCCGGGTCACCTTGCGCTCGACGTCTACTTCATAGGTCTCGACGCGCCGGTGCTTGCCCGCGCCGACGGTGCGCCGGCGCAGCTCGGTACCGAGCGCCACGCCGAGGCAGTCGGCCGTGACCCGGAAGAACGGCAGGAAACACAGCAACGTCTCTCCCAGCTTGGCCTCCCGGCGGAGCTTCGGGTCCTTGCGCATGCCCTTCACGAGCCATTGCCGGGCGACTTCGCGAGCACGGTCGGCACCGATTCGCGGCTCGACGGCGAACCGGCGGATACCGACCTCGCTCGAGACCAGAAGCGGCGTGCGGCAGTACTCGCAAAACACCACGCGCAGGCCGCTCGCGACGTCGAGAGTCCCGCCGCAATTGGGACATGTCAGCCCCTCTACCCGATCGGAGAGCTGGTGCGGAACCTCCGGCAGCCCGGCGGCGAGCCCCGTGCCCGAGTCGGTGCCGGCATCGGTACCGGGGTCTGCCGTATCCGGGCTCGGAGGCGGTGGTGGTGGCGGCGGTTCGAGGTCGCTCATACCTTGCGTGTCACCCACCAGGCGATCAGCAGAAGCGGCACGCTGGTGAAGGAATAGGCCACCAGCTTGAGCACCGGGTTCTGGATCAGGAGGCCCTCGATACCGAACAAGACCAGGCCCAGGATCGCCACTAGTACGTAGGGGCTCTCGGATTTCTCGGGGTAGACCGAGGCCAGCACATTGCCGGTCGAGCCCTCGACGACGGCGATGTAGCGCTCGCCTCCGAACTCGTAGGCCGCGCGCCAGAGCGGAATCTCGACCAGTGCGACCTCGGTGACGGTTTCCGGGTCAACGCCACGCTGCTCCACCCAGCCGCGAGCGGTCTCGAGCGGAATGCCCACGCCCATGACCTCGGCGCCTACCTCCGGCCCCTCGTAGGGAGCCAGCGTTCCCGCGGGAATCGTGAGGTCTGAGAGCGCCGGTATCGGCGTCGGCGCCGCCGGCTCGACCGCCACCGACTCCTGGCCGCCGTGACGCCACCGGAACAGCCACATCGGAAACGTCACCGCCGTGATCGACGCGATCTTGCTCTTGCGATCGAGGTCCTTGACCGTGTCGTTCCCCGCCATCCAACGGCGCAGGGCGGAACCGGCCTGCTCGCGATCGACCAATCTCGGCAGACGGTAGTGCCCGACGATTCCGGAGCGATCCAGAAACAGCGTAGTCTCGCAGAACACGCAGCCGAAGAAGCTCTCTCCCGAGCGCAGGCTGTTGTCACCGCCGCACTGAGGACACCGAACCCGGGGTGGTTCCCTGTCCGCCTGAGCTACCACTCTGGTCAGCCAGCCTTGACTGGGTCTCTTATGAAGCTACCTTGGTCCCGCACGACGGGCAGAAATTCGCGCCTTCGGGAAGGCCCCCGCCGCACTGATGGCAGAACTTGGAGCCGGCCACAGCCGCACCCGCCGGAGGCGCTCCCGAGCCTTCCGAAGCCGGGGACGAGGAACCGCCACCGCCGGACGACATCGCTTCTTTCATCATCTGCGGCAGCATCATGCCCATCCCGGCACCCATGCCCACACCCAGCCCGGCGCCGACACCGCTTCCGGTCTCGCCGCCGCTCTGCTGGGCGGCGTCACCCATCGCTTGCGCCGCCTTGAACTTGAGGTATTTGTTCATGTCGCCGACGGCTTCCATACCGCCGCGCTCGTCGATCTGCTTCTGGACTTCCCGTGGTGGCGTGATCGCGCCCAGGTAGAGGTCCACCAGATCGATCCCGTACTTCTGGAAATCCTCGCCGACCCGGGCCTTCAAGCCCATTCCGAGCTCGTCATAGACCTTCGGCAGGTCGAAGATGGAGTCCAGGTTCTCCCCGAGGAGGTCGGTGAGCCGCGCGACGATGACGTCTTTGAAGTAGGACTCGACACCATCGGTCGTGTAGACGCCCTGGGTTCCCACGACTTCATTGACGAACTGCTGGGGGTTGTCGATCCGCAGTGCGAATTTCCCGAAGGCGCGCAGCCGCACCATCGACAGCTCCTTGTCCCGATACGCGACCGGCTCCTTCGTGCCCCACTTGAGATCCAGGAAGGTCTTGGTGGAGACGAACACCACCGCCGCCTGGAACGGGGACTTGCCCTCGAAGGGCAGGCCCAGGATCTTTCCCAGAAGCGGCAGGTTCATGGTCGCGAGCGTGTGCCGGCCCGGGCCGAAGGTGTCGAGTGCTTTACCGTCCCGGAAGAAGACCGCCTGCTGGCTCTCCTCCACGATCAACTGGCTGCCGAGCTCGATTGCGGCGGTCCCGCTGGACGGGACCCGAGCCACCATGGTGCCCCCGGTCGGATCGACGTGCTGGATGATTCTCATGTTTCGTAACCCTCCGTGGGGAGTTGTCCAGGCGAAATCAGGAAGACGACTTGACGATGTCGCCGATCATGGTCTTGCGCTCGGCCCATCGACCGACCATCGATTCGAGCCGGTCGCGTACCGTAGCGGTGGCGCTTTCGGCGTCGCCCGCTCCCGGGGCCGGAATCGCTTCGAGATCGGATCTCAGCGCCGAGACTTGGTCCAGAAACGCAACATCGAACTCGTACAACTTGGCGAGCTCGTCTTCGTAGATCTTGACCACGTCGAACAGGCCGCTGGCGCCGTAGTCCGAAAATCGGATCGACTGTGAGAGACCGTCGAGCTTGCGGTCGAGCCGGTCGAACAGGTGGAGCACGCCGATCTGCCCCGCGTCGGTGTAGTCCCGGGCTCGACTGCGCACCGAGGCCTTCAGAGCACCGAGCTCCTTCGATATGTGCTCGCGCTGCATCCGGTCTACGTCCCGGCGGAGCTCGCGATCCTGGTAGCCCTTGAAGCCCGGTATGTACTCAACCAGGCGCTCGAGCCAGTTCCGTTGCTGCTGTGCGGATTCGTAACCATCCACCATCCGATCGCCTCCTCTAGTGTCCTGTCCCAGTG
>JBHHWO010000217.1:0-5482 GCA_046756565.1 Thermoanaerobaculia bacterium
GGTCCCTTGGCTCTCGCAACGCGGCCTTCTCGACTTCTACCACGGGCTGCTAGGCGACCAGACCGAGAACAGGTCTTCAAAGTAAGAAATCCCGGCTTCGCGTCACTCATAGACAGCATGGAAACACTCACTGATTCGATCCGCACCGGCTACCCAGAGAGACGAGAGATGAGTCCAAAGCAGCATCGCAACGCCAGCGTTTCGAGTACGAAATGAGGTCATGATCATGAAGATGTCAGCGATGGTTCTGGGTCACTCGTCCGTGCCTGTGCGCCCTCCACAAGGCGCCCGGCGGAGCTGCATGGGGTCTCCGGCCACCCCGGTCGCACGGGTTCCGCGCGTCCGTAGCAGTGCGCAAGCAGCTCTGTTGGCGGCGCTCGGGTCGTCGAGCTCGATTCTGACCCTGGTATTGATGGCGTCGGATCAGCATCCCGCAGCTCTTCTGGTCGTAGCTCCCCTCTGGAGCCTCTGGCTCCGGTCGTTCATCGACTGGATCCAAGGCGCCTGGATTCCCGAAGGCAGCGCTCCCGCGCTCGCCAACACGTCCAGGCCGGAAGCAACCACCCAGAGGGCTGCTCGCCTATCCCGGTGCTGGCAGCGAAAGCTCGAGGGCGAGAAAGCGGTTGCCTCCGACGCCAGCGGTAATCCAGTTTGGTGACCCTGGTCTCGAGCGCCCGGGATCAGTAGAAGCGCACTCCTTTCGGTAGTAGCTCGACGGGCCGGCGTCGATGATCTCCGTAGGCAATGTCCTATAGGCCCTCGCGCATTCGACCTACACGACACCCGGGCGCCCGCCGATTCTCGGCGATCCCGGCGTTGTCCCATGCTGTTCGGCATGAAGACGTCGACTCGGGGACCTGGTTCCCAACCCATAGACGCGGCCGCTTTCACGCCCGGTCTCGTGCCGGCCGCAAGACCGCACGATCCCACGGCTCACGCCTCGCAGGTGACGGATTCAGGCCGGCTGTTGTCTTCGGTCGTCCTCACCGCGGGCGTTCTCTTCCTCCTGGTCTTTGCTCGCGTCGAGGCAGTTCGATCCGAATCTTCCGCCTACCACGGAGCTTCCTGTAGGTCCTGTCACATCGACCCTCCCGCACCGGACACGGATCAGCCAGGCTGGATCACGGACTTCTGCTTGTTCTGTCATGACGGCTCCAGCGTGTCCCGCGCCATTCACCTGGAGGCCAGCCATCCCTCGGGGGTCCGGTATGAGACGGGGACGTACTCGACCTTCCTCAAACCGGCTTTCTGGTCCAGTGGGCTCGGCGGCACCATCGCCGATGGTCTCCTGGTCGATGGGTACGTGGAGTGTACGAGCTGTCATGACGTGCACAGCAACAGGGAGTTTCTCCTTCCGAGCGAGACAACGCTCGCCAATCTGTGCATGGCCTGCCACGACATGTGACGTGTACGGAGCGGCAGCACCTTGCTCGCGCCTGTTCTGAGACCTCTCCCAGCCCGCTCACCGTGGAGCCGGTCAGCCCGGGCGTGGCTCAGGGCTGGCCCGGCGGTGCCTCGATCCTGAGCCGGCCGCCGTTCTGTACCGAGAAGACCCCGTCGAGAATGACGCCGCCGAAGGCCCGCAGGGTGACGTCGCCGGTGGCCTGGACATTGAAGTCGGGGCCGGCGGTGAGGCTGATGCAGGCGTTGAAGACCGCCACGCCGCCGATGTCCCTGTTCGTCAACACCTCGTTGTCGACCGTGCACACGTCGACCGAGACGCTGTCGGAGTGGTCGGCGGTCGTCGGATCGAAGACCGCGACCGGCGGCTGGAGGTCGGCCGTGTTGTCGATGAACGAGCCGCCGGTGCTGACGGTGCCGGCCAGCGTGTAGGTGGCCGCGGCACCTACCGGCAGGTCGATGGTGTCAACGAGATCGTTGGTGCCGAAGGCGGTGCAGGTCGCCCCACCGGAAGCCACACAGCTCCATGAGACCCCGGTCAGCTCCGCCGGAGCCGGATCCGTGACGTCGACCGAGGTCACGGCATCCGGACCCGGGTTGCTGGCCGCCAGCGTATAGCTGAGCGGGTCGCCGTTGGCGACCAGGATCGCGCCGGCGCCGAGCTGCAGGCCCAGGTCGGCCTGGAGAGAAAAGATGTGAACACTGCCCGGAGTCAGGCCCACCGGCAGCACGTTGGTGGCGGCGGGTGTCGCCACCTCGACGGCGCTCGGATCGAGAGGTGTGATGGCGGGGGTGGCGGCCGCCGCCGCGGTGAACGGCACCTGCGCCACCTGACCCACCCCGAGCACGGCGTTGGTCGGCGAGTAGATCACCAGACGCAGGAGCCCCGCCGACGGCTCCGAGCTGGCGATCAAGTGATCGGCCAGGCCGCCGCCGCCGATCGGCGTGCCGGCAGCGAGCAGCGCCGCGTCAAAGAGCACGTCGACCTGCACCGCGGTGGCGCCGGGGCTACTGGCGAGCACCAGCGCCGACTCGGCCGTCGCCGCGGCCATGGTCGCTTCGTCGCTGAGCGAAAGGTCGGCCTGGGCGTGAGCGGCGGTGGCGCCCGGGCCGAGCGGCAGGGCCGCCATTGCCGCAACTGCCGCCCATCGGGCCGGTCGAGCCGGCGAGCCGAGCCCGGATCGGGAGCTCACGGTGTTCCCTTGGCGGTCACGGTGCAGGCGACGTCGAGCACCGACACCCGCTCGTCGGCGTTGCAGTCGGCGGTGGGGCTGTAGGGCTGGCCGCCACCGAGGATGATCGTGACGATGGCCGCGACGTCGGCGTCGTCGACGTCACCGTCCAGATCGGCGTCGCCGGGGCTGCCGGCGGCGGTGGTGGTGACGCTCAGCACGTTGCCGTTGGGGTCGTACTCGTAGGTGATCGAGGAGAGGTCGTCGTAGATGACGCGTGTCAGGCGGCCGGCGGGGTCGTATTGAAAGCGCTCGGCGGAGGCGGGTGTGGCGGTGAGTACGAGCAACAAAACCGAGAGCACGGCCGCGGCGAGGGCTGGCGACGACCTCCATCGTCGCTTGCAGCCGTCCTTGATCTTGATCCGTTTCATGGCGCGAGCCTTCCGTTACTGAACGATGGTCGAACTGAGGTCCTTGATGTCGAATTTCGGGTCCACCTCTTGACACGTCGGCGGGGGAGCGTTCTCTTGAAACGAAAGGTCGTTGTCTTCTGGAAAAACGTCAAGAATTGCCGAGTAAAAGTCGTCCAACTTTGCGCTGGCCTCGCGCCTCAAGCGGTTCTGGCGCTCTTTGCACGACCGGTCTGCCCTCGCCTGGAGCTCGGCTAGGGCCTCCGCAACCAACGCGTTCCGCCTTTTGCGAGCGGCCTCCTCGAAACCGGGGGCCAAGAGCTCTACAACACGATCAAGATCGTCCGGTTCCAACCCCAACGGATCCACAAACCGTGTCGGAGCACCGGCGGCATACTGATACGGATCGACGGTCGCCGGATCGAGGGTCGCCACCGGGTCGCGGGACAGGAACCGCCTCGTGCCGCTGTCGTAGGTGCGCGCCCGTAGGTAGTACAGCCCCTCGGTGGCTCCGGTGGTCCCCTGCTCGCTCATCACCCCGAACCGCCCCTGCCAGGTGAACGGGTTCTCCACCGCGCCCGTGGAAGCCAGCAGCTCCCCGTAGGGGTCGTAGGCGTAGGACGCCGCGACCGCACCGCCGGCGTCGCTCAGGAAGATCGTGTTGCCGATGTGGTCGTAGTGGTAGTCACGGCGGGCGTCGCCGGCCGCCTCGCGGCTGTAGAGGAGCAGGCCGCCCGGAGTGGTGACGTAGTAGCGCAGGTCAGCGCCGGCCACACCGCCCGAGCGCTCGACGTTGACCGACGGCAGGCCGAGGGCGTAGTTCCAGACGAAGCCGCGGGTGACCCCGGCCTCGGTGCGGGTGAGTCTGTTGCCGAGGGCGTCGTAGGTGTAGCTCACGGTGTCGGCGCCTTTAGTGACGCTGGTCAGGCGCGACGCCAGGTCCCAGGCATAGGTGCGCGTGCCGTCGGCGATCAGACGGCCGAGGGCGTCGTAGGTGAAGCCCACGACCTGGGAGGCGGCGTCGTAGGTGTGGCTGATCGGGGCCGCGGTCACGGCGCTGCCTGTCGTCGGCGCGGCGCGGTTCACAGCGGTAATCTTGCCCGCCGCGTCATAGGTGAAGGTACTCGAGGCGTGGACGCCTTCGGTCTTGGAGACCAGTCGCGAGTCGGCGTCGTAGGCGAGCGCGGTGTGGACGCCGTTCGGGCGAGTGATCGAAGTCAGGCGCGAGGCGGCGTCGTAGCTGAAGGTGGTGATCCCGGCCGGCCCCACCACCCAGTCTTGCACTTGCACCAGCAGGCCGCGGGCGTCATAGCTGTAGGTCACCTTCTTGGTCACTGTCAGGAACAGCTCTTTGAGCCGACCGTTCAGTTCACGCGTCATGGTCAGGCCGTTGCTCGAGACCAGGCGGTCGTTGGCGTCGTAGCCCAGGATCAGGCCGTTGGCGGCGGTCAAGCGATCGGCGGCGTCGTAGGTGAAGGGGTTCAAATCGACGCCTCCCGAGGGACCCGCGTACAGCCGGCGGGTGACGTTGCCGACGGCGTCGTAGGTGGGAGTGAGCGTCCCCAGGCCGCCGGGGAAGGTTACAAGGTCGACCCGATTGCGGTTGTCGTAGCCGAAGGTCTGTTGGTTGCCGAGGGGGTCGGTGCGTGACGTGAGCCGGCCTTGGTTGTCCCAGCCTCGCAGCCACGCCTGGCTATTGGGATCGGTGACCGAGGTGATCCGCCCCAGCGCGTCGCGGGCGATTCCGGTGGCGAGACCGCCCCGCGTAATGCCCACCAGCTGGCCGCGGGCGTCGTAGGAGAGGTCGGTGACCTCGCCCACCGGGTCGGTGATCCGGGTCACCCGCCCCATCGAGTCGTAGGTGCGTGAGGTGGCGTGGCCGAGCGGTGTGGCCTCTTGCGTGAGGCGCCCCAACTTGTCCGAGGTGAACGCTACTGTGTTGCCCAGTGGATCGCCGACCGTGGCCGGGATGCTCTCCACGTCCCAGGTGCGCGGCCACACCTCGAGGGCGCCGTCGGTGACCGAGGTCAGCCGGCCGCGGGCGTCGTAGCCGAAGGTGATGGTGTCCCCAACGCGGTCGGTGGCGGTGGCCACCCGCCCCAGGGTGTCGTAGGTCAGGCTGGCGGCATTGCCGAGGGCGTCGGTGACGGTCGTCAGGCGATCGACAGCGTCGTAGGCGAAGGTGACGGTGGCCGCCGGCGCGGTGATCGGGTTGACGATCGACGCCAGGTTGCCGTTGTCGTCGTAGGTGAAGGTCGTCGTGTTGGAGCGCTCGTCGGTCACCGTCAGGAGATTGTCGGCGTTGTCGTAGGTGAACGAACGCGTGTCGGCGTCCGGTAGCGGGTGGGTGACCAGGTTCAGCCGCTTGAAGCCGTCGTAGCCGAAGGTGGTGCTGTTTCCGCTGGGATCGGTGCGCGAGATCAGGGTGCCGTCGGCAGGGTTGTAGGTCTGGGTGGTGATGCCGCCGGCTGGGTTGGTGAAGCTCTCGAGCTGGCCGCG
>JBHHWO010000218.1:0-5385 GCA_046756565.1 Thermoanaerobaculia bacterium
TGGCCCCATGGCGCTCGCAACGCGACCGTCTCGACTTCTGCCACGGGCTGCTAGCATCGAGACGAACAGCAGCTGTGCGCCCAGCCGCAGTCGACCGGTCCACAGGAGCGCCGCCGCCACGAGCGGTGCGGCGACGATGACCACCGCCGCGTATCCGGTCTGAAACCCGTTCAACTCGACCCCGAGGCGGGAATGTGCATGGCCGTGGAGGACCACCACCACGAGGTGGGTCAGAACCGCGAGCGTGCCCAGGCGAGCCATCATCCCTTCGGATCCCGGTGCAGCTCGGCCAGAGCCGAGTCCACCGCCCGCACTACCATGTCGGCGTCGTCCCCGTCGATTATCACCGGACCCTTGATCTTGACCACGTTGTGCAGCGGACCGTCGATGTCGGTGAGAACGCGCCGGCAGCGCAAACCGTCGACCAGCCGGGCGGTCTCCCCGGCCGCCGGTTCGAGCGTCTCGCGATCCCGGACCAGCTCGATGCCGATGAAAAGACCGGCGCCGCGGACGTCTCCGATCAGAGCATGGCGCTCTATGAGCCCGGAGAGAGCATCGCGCAGGTGTGTCCCGACGTCGAGTGCGTTCCGCTGGAGGTCCTCCTCGTCGATTACGTCCAGCACGGCTTTGCCGATGGCGCATGAGACGGGGTTGCCGCCGCACGTCGAGAAGAACTCCATTCCCGCCTCCTCGAAGGAGCGAGCGATCTCGCGAGTCGTGACCACGGCTCCCATTGGGTGGCCGTTGCCGATCGGCTTGCCCATCACCACGATGTCCGGCACTACCCCCGACAGCTCGAACCCCCAGAAGTGACTTCCGATCCGCCCGAAGCCGACCTGGACCTCGTCGGCTATGCACAGCCCGCCGGCCCGGCGCACGTGCTCGAAAGCGGCTTCGAGATAGCCCGCGGGTGGAATCACCTGCCCGCCACAGGAGAGCAGAGACTCGGTTATGAAGCCGGCGATTGGCCGGCCCGCGTCGGCGATGACCTTCTCCAGCTCGGCCGCATACGCCGTCCCGGTCTCGCGGCCCTGTCCCTTGAACCTCCCGCGATAGCCGTCGGCGATCGGCACCACGTGGACCCAGTCCTGCGGTCGGCCGGCGCCGCCCCTGCCCAGGAACTTGTAGGGGCTGATGTCGATCATGGTGTTCGTGTGGCCGTGGTAGGCGCCATCCACGACCAGCATGTCGCGGCGCCCGGTGTGCGCGCGAACCAGTCGGAGCGCCAGCTCGTTGGCCTCCGAGCCCGAGTTCACGAAGAAGCAAACCTCCAACGGCGCCGGCAACTTGGCGCACAGCCGATCGGCGTACTCGATGATCTCGTCGTGTAGATACCGGGTGTTCGTGTTCAGGCGGGCCATCTGCCGCTGCCCGGCCTCCACGACCCGCGGGTGGCAGTGGCCGACATGGGGGACGTTGTTGTAGACATCGAGGTACGGCCGCTCCCATTCGTCGAACAGGAACTGACCCCTTCCCCGTGAGAGCTTGAGCGGCTCGCGGTAGGTCAGAGACAGAGCGCTCGAGATCCTCCGGCGCCGCCCCTCCTCGGTCTGCAATCGCGGCCCGACCCGTTTCTCGAACACCGGCTCGCCGGTACCGGCGGCCAGCCCCTCGGCCGCGGCAATGGGATCCAGAGCGAGCCAACGCTCGAGCGCGGGCCAGGCACGTCGCTCGGTCTCGAACCACTCCTTGCGGTCCGGGTCGATCTCGCGCCGCTCGGCGGCGATCGACAACGACGCCGCCAGGCGGCCGCAGATCAGAGCATACAAAACCTCGAGCTCCGTCCTGCTCAGGGGCCGCCGGCGGTGGTAGCTTGCCACGATCTCGGCTCCGGCAGCGAGCGGATCGGGCTCGTCCAGAAGCGCGTAGGTCAGCGCGATCGCCAGTTCGCAGATCGGCGGGCTGACCAGGCAGTCGCCGAAGTCCAGGAGTCCCACGACCCGCTCGTCCTCGACCAGCAGGTTCTCGTCGTTGAGATCCCCGTGGATCAGAGCCCGCGGCATCACATCGAGAAAAGGCAGCGCCGAGGAGACGAAAAGGAGAAAGGCGTGATCCAGAAGCCGGCGGCGCTCGGGCTCGGGCACCCTCCACACGCCGGCGCGGTGCTGCGCGGCTCGAATGAGGTCCCAGCGGTGAGTGCGTCCGGTTTCCGGCGCCACGGCCACCTGCAAGGTGTTCGCGATCTCGGCCAGGACCCGACCGAGATCCTCTCGCCGCTCTCGCGACGCAGGACCGGCATCACGCCAGGGCGTGCCCGACACGAAGCGAACCAGCCGGCCGCGAACCGAGCACTCTTCATCGGACCGCGCCGCCTCGATCCCGCCCTGCCGAGTGGGCACGATTCGTGGCAGCTCGAGACCCAGCCGCGCGGCGGCCAGCGTTTCGATCGCCCGATGCTCGAGGGCGAGTGTTTCGGCCGACTGTTGATCGCCGTTGAGCTTGAGCACGAAACGGGTACCGTCCGGCCGATCGACGCGGAAGTTGTCGTTCTCGCCGGCCAGCGGCGAGATCGTCCCGTCGATGCCGTACTCGGCCGCCAGGAGCTCGGCCAACACCGGGTCCTGGGCGCTGATTCTGGTCATCGGAGCACCCGCCGGCCGGCCAACGTCGCCGGCGCAAACGACTGTTCGAGATACAAGGCCATGTCTTCGGGTGTGTTCAGGCTTTCGAATGTCTCGCGGAAAGTCCGCGAGCCGAGCTCCGAGAGAGCCTCCGCATCGTCGATAGAGCCCCTGCGGATTCGAACCTCGGTCGCTGCTGTCTTATCGCTCACGAGCCTCGTAGAGGTTTGCCACGGTCTCGACCTCGCCGTCTTTGAGGACCGGAACCAGAATACGCACGTAGTCGCTGCCCTCGAACTGATCCAAGCGCGACCAGTGCCGAGGCAGATCCTCCGAGACGAACAGCTGGACCGGCACCTCGCCTCCGCTCATCGACCAACGCAGGGCCGGGAAGCCATAGTGCACGCCCCATCCCAGCTCGCGAAGCTCGCCTCGCACCGACAGCCCGGACGTCCACTCGCCGGCGAGCTCGGCGACCTGGTCGTGATTCGATCTTCCCGGGGCCAATGAGCCGTAGACCGCCAGCCGGACACTCGCCCGGAATCGGGATTCCAGCGCCGCCTCGACCTCCTCGTGCTCGGCGCCCGCGCCGGCCGACCGCAGCCGGTTCACTCGCTCGAGCCTTCCGAGATCGCTGTCGAGGAAATCCTCCATCTGGCGCTCAAGAGGCCTTCTCTCGCCGCCCTCCTCCGGCCCCGCCGGCGTCGACCCCAAGGCCGGCCGAGGTCAGTACCTCGTCCACCGAAAGACGGATGTCCTCGAGGCACATCTTCATCCGGTCGAGGTGGGTCCGGAAGTTGAGAACGCAGATCCGCAAAACGAAGCGTCCGTCGAGCACGGTGCCGGTCAGGAACACTCGTTGTCTGGCGTTGACGCGATCGATCAGTTCGCGGTTCAGCCGGTTCGCCTGCTCGACGTCGAGACCCGACGGCTCGAGGCGAAAGGCAATCACCGACAGCTGGGCCGGTGCGACGATCCCGAGCTCCGGAATCGTCTGCAACTCGGCGTGAGCCCATTCGGTGAGATCGAGCTTCTCGTCGAGACAGCGCCGAAACGCGGCCAGCCCGTGGACCTTGATCGGCAGCCAGACCCGCAGCCCACGGAAGTCCCTCGAAAGCTCCGGCGAGATCTCGCAGAAGTCGACCAACTCGCGGTCGTCTTGCATGGGCGGCATGTAGTCCGCGTGCACCGTATGCGCCCGCTCGAGGGCGGCGCCATCGCGCACCAAGAGGCAGCCCGTGCCGTACGGCAGGAAGAGACCCTTGTGGGGATCGAGAGTAATCGAGTCGGCCCGCTCGATCCCCGCCATCAATCGGCGTCCGCGCTCGGTCAGGGCGAAGAAGCCGCCATAGGCGGCGTCGAGGTGGAGCCAGAGCCGCTCCCGCTGGGCGACGTCGGCGAGCGCGTCGAGGTCATCGACCGCACCGGTATTGGTGGTGCCGACGCTGCCCACGATCAAGAACGGCTTCGAGCCGGCGGCCCGGTCATCTTGAATCCGCCGCTCGAGCTCGTCGATGCGAATGCACCAGCGCTCATCGACCGGGACCATCCGGACAGCGGATTCGGGAAAGCCGGCCAGAGCCGCGGCTCGCATCACGCAGTGATGGACCTGATCCGAGGCGTAAATCGTGCCGTTCAGGAAGTTCTCGGGCAGCCGCTCGCGTCGGGCCGTGAAGATGGCGCTGAAGTTGGAGAGCGAGCCACCCGAGGACAGAAACCCCTCGGCTTCGGCCGGATAGCCGAACATGTCGCAGAACCAGCGCACCACGTTGACCTCGAGTTGGACCAGGCCCGGCGCCGCGGTCCACACGGTGACGTAGCGATTGACGCCGTTGGCGATGTAGTCGGCGACTGCGGACTCGTAGAGGCCGCCGCCGGGGATGTAGGCCATGAAGCCGGGCCCCGGATTGGTGAAGCTGGTCGGCGTCGCCCGCTCGAAGACCGTTTCCAGGAGCTGCTCGACGCCCGTACCCTCTTCGGGCGCACTCTCGACCAGTGAGCGCGCCAGCTCGCGCGCTCCCGAGATATCCAGCGACGGCTGGCTCGGCAGGCTCGCGATGTGCTCAACGACGCGCTCGGTCGCTAGACGAGCCATCTCTCGCATCTCTTCCGGAGTCGGCTCCAGAGCCAGAAGATCGTCCCGCATGCCGTGATCCTACTAGGGCCTGCCGAGTGCGCTGGCGAAGCGCTCGCCGAGGCCTCTCAGTCTCTCGACCGGCTCGTTCGAGAAGACCAGTCGCAGGAAGCCGGAGCTTCGAATGGAGCCCCAACCGGTCATCGCGGTGGCGACGACCTTCCCCCGCTCGAGAAGCAGATCGGAGGCCTCGGAACCGGACAGGCCGAGCCGAGCGACGTCGACGAGAAGCGACCACCCGCCCTCGGGCTTTACCACCGGATAGGCGGCGAGCTCGTCGAGAATCACGTCCCGGCGCCGCTGCCACTCGGCGGTCGCAGCCGCGATGCCGTCCTCGGTGGCGGTCAGCGCGGCCGTGGCGGCAGCCTGCGCAATGCCGACGTTGCACACTACGTTCGAGATTGCTACCAGGCCGATATCGTCGACGATCTCGGGTGGCGCGACGATCCAACCGACTCGCCACCCGATCATGCGGTATTCCTTGGAGACCGCACCGACCGTGATCGTCCGGTCGGCCATGCCCGGCAGGGCCGCCGGATGGATGGGTTCCAGATCGTCGAAGAGAAGCCTCTCCATCGCGCTGTCGTAGATCATCCACGCATCGGCGTTCTTGCACACCGAGCAGATCGCCGACCAGTCGGCGCGCGAGAAGACTGCGCCGGAGGGCATCGCCGGGCTCATCATGAGGAA
>JBHHWO010000219.1:0-5377 GCA_046756565.1 Thermoanaerobaculia bacterium
GTGGCCGGGGATCATCAGATTCCTCGGCTATGACCCGGTGGGTGAGCCAGAGACGTGGCTGTCGACGCCTTCGGCAACCTCTTCGTGGCCGGCGAGTATGACCAGCGGGTGTTTGTAGCCGAACAGCCTCTTGAACCTGGGGCTCAGCCATTCATGCTCGGGATTCTCCAGATCCCAGTACCAGATGCCATCGAGAGAGCCGTCCTGCAACCACTCGAACAGCTCAGCGCTCTTCTGGACTTTCTCGTACAGCTCTGTCTTCAGATAGTGCTCTCGCATCTCTAGATCCTCGCCCCAAGTCCGATCGAAGGGATCCAGAGACATTTTGGTTGGGGGGACACGACGTTGGAGGTCCTGGAGGGCGGCGTCAGCAGGAACACGGGCATTCCTTCGTGGTAGTGGGAACCTCGGTCGTCTCCGGGAGACTATTCCCCCCATAGACATATTGCCGCGAGGCCCGAGAATCTGACAGATTTCTCAAGAGTTCGTGTGGCTATAGCCGGCCTCATCGTCTCGGCGTGTCCACCGTTGAGGATGGTTAGGAGAGTTCCGAAATCGCAGCAGACACTTTTCTGGCCAAAGGTGACACTCCGGAGCTCGGATCCCGAGAGGACGGAAACCCAAGCCGGCGGGCTATCCGAGACAGCTCCGGACGGTCGGGGACCACATCCGAAAGCGACGGATGGACCTTGGGCTCCTGCAGCGGGAGGTAGCTGCCGAGATCGGCGTCCACGTGGAGACGCTGGCTCTGTGGGAGCGAGGGCGGAGTAGACCCGACGATCCGCCAGTGGCCCGGGATCATCCGGTTCGTCGGCTACGACCCCGAGGGGGAACCAGAAACCTTTGCAGAGCTGCTCCAGAGCGCACGCCGCCGGCTGGGCTACTCGCATCGGCGACTCAGCCAGGCCCTGGGCCTCGAGTCCAGCACGATCTGCAAGTGGAGCACGGCAAGCTCCCGAGAAACGTGCGGTCTTGGCAGAAGCTGGAGCCGATGTTCAAAGCGCTCGACATCGGGCTCGAGATTCATCGGGCACTGTGGCCCAAACGATACCGGGAGTGAGTAAGCGCACCTAACCAGAGAGCACCGTTTTGAGTAGAGTGCGGGCGCTAACAGGTGTCACCTTCTCCTTGGAGAGACGACAGGCTGACGCCTCTCGCCTGTCGACAACTGCGGTAACCACTGGTGACCCGGGAGACTAGCGGGCGATGGCACGTGAGCCTCAGGGTGGAGAGGCGGGAACCGGCGATTCTAGGGCGGTCAACCTACGACCTTTCGTCAGTCCTGAGCTTTTCCGCCCAGAAGTTCGCCCATCCTTGGAGCATGTCGCGGTCGGGGAGATCGAACGCACGCTGGCGGATGTCGAGTTCAAGCATGTAGTAGAGGAGCGGCCCGAAGACGAGGAGAGAGAGCACCCGTGCATTCTCTTCGTCGATGAGATCTTCGCCGATGGTGCGGCGGAGCCACAGCAGGCACCGCTGATGAAACCGTGTGTTGAGCTGGGGCATTCGGCGCGCCAAGGCACTGTTTCGGGACCCTTCGTTTCGCAGGAGGACGCGGATCGGTCTGTGGTCTCGTGCAAGCCTCAGGATGCTTTGCCCAACAGGCAGTAGCTCGGCCCGTACGTCTTTCAGCGGCAGAAAGTCGTCCCAGGACAGGTCCGCGAAGACCTGCTCGACGAACGTGTCCACACAGTCGGTGAGAATCGCTTCCTTGGATTCGTAGTGGCGATAGAAGGAGCCAGCCCGGGGCGCGAGACTGACGGCCTCCTCGATATCACCAATCGTTGTGCCGCGGAATCCCCTCGCGGCGAGCGAATCGAGGGCTGCCTCGCGTAGCCTCTGGCGGGTCGTGGCCGAGGCCTGTCGCCTTCGGGTCCGGCCCTCTTAGACGGTCGTCGCATCGGATGTCATCGAGCCACTTGAAACCTCGTCTTTCGGGTGATCGTACGGTGTCTTGGAACATAACGCTCGTTATTGGCTTCAAATGGGAGGTTTTCAGATGACGGTGTGGACTCCTAACTGTGGAAGGAGCGGCCCCGGCCGTGCCGATCTGGGACTCAGTCGACGGCATCGGACCCCACTCGCTGGGGCTCTGCTCATGGCCTTCCTGATCGGCCCAGGCTCCGCTCTTGCCGTGCCAGCCGAGGAGTCCTTGCCGAAAGCCCTGGGCGCGGAGCTTGAGCGACTGTGGACGGAGAACGCTCTTCCGGGCATCACGTTTGCTCTCATCCTGCCAGACGGTGAGGAGATCGCACTCGCGGTGGGTCGCGCCGACGTCGAGCGCGACATTCCGATGACTCAACACCACGTAATGCCCGCCGGTAGTATCGGCAAGTCGTTCGTCGCAGCGACGGTGATGGCGCTGGTCCGGGAGGGAAGGCTCGATCTGGACGCGAGAATTTCCCGATGGCTCGGAGAAAGAGACTGGTTCGCCGACATCCCAAACGCGCCCGATCTCACCCTGCGAATGTTGCTCAACCACAGTTCTGGAATCACGGCTGACTACATCAGCCCAGGGATGGAGGAGGTCTTTGCCCTCTCGCTGGATGCCTTCGGTGGCAAGGATCTCGAGGAGCAGAACGTCACTCACGAGGACTTTGCCCGCGCCATCGCCCGCACGGAGCCTACCTTCGCAGCCGGAACGGGCTACGGCTACAGTGATTCGAACTACATCCTGGTTGGCCTGATCATCGAAGAGGTCGCGGGCGAGTTCTACTCGGAGGTGCGCGGACGCTTCCTCCAACCCATGAGCCTCCGAACCGTGGTGCCCACGAGCCGTCGAATGGAGAACCTGGCACCCGGTTACGAAACCGACGAGGATCGGCTCCCCTTTTTCCCTCCGAAGTTCGCTGACAGCGGCCGGCTGATCCTCGACCCCGCGATCGAGTGGACGGGAGGTGGTTTCGCCGCCACCTCTCTGGACTTGGCGCGCTGGGCTCGGCTGCTCTACGGCGGGGACGCCATCGGGGGGAAATACCTCGAGGACATGGTCTCGTCGGCCAACGAGCATGCGAGGGCCGACATGAGCTTTCGCTACGGACTCGGGGTCCAAGTGACCCGAAGCGAGGAATTCGGGTTGCGACTCAATCACGGTGGATACTTCTTCGGCTATAGCTCGTTCATGGAATACCTGCCGGAGTACGGCATGGCCATGGCCTTCCAGATGAACACGAAGAAGGGCTACAACGTGTATCGAGGCTACGCTGACCGTCTCTGGCGCGTCGCCCTTGAGAGGCTGGCGGTGGGCCCGGATCCGGAGGATCCAGCCGAGGCCGGGGCTGAGCATGAGCCCAAATTCACCGGGGCCATAGAGGCCGTACTCAGTCTCTACGACGAAGCCGACGTGGTGGCCTACGGTGAGCATCACGGCAGCATCCCGAACGCGAGATTCCGCATCGAGCTTGTCAAGCATCCAGACTTTCCTCGCCGAGTAGACGTGATCGTCATCGAGTCAGCGAACTCCTTTCATCAGGACACCCTTGACCGATACATCTTCGGAGAAGAGGTTCCGAGAGATAAGCTAGTCTGGGTGTGGCGGGACACGGGAAGCCAAGTGTGGGATGCGCCGATCTATGAGGAATTCTTGGCGGCAGTCCGCCAGGTCAACAGGACGCTCCCGAAGGAAGAGAAGATACGTATCCTCGCTGGCGATCTGCCCATCGACTGGTCAAATGTGCAGTCGGGTCAGGACATGATGGAGTACGCGGACCGCGGTGATTTCCCTCTTCACATTGTCGAATGCGAAGTACTCCGCAAAGACTTGAAAGCGCTTCTCGTCTTCGGAAGCGGTCACCTGTATCACAATTTCGGCGGCTCATTCATCACCGCCCTTGATCCCAGATACAGAGGCCGGATCCGCATGCTTGAGGTGACACCTTGGGCAGAGCAGTCAATGGTGCGTCTGCGGGAGCTGTTCGAGCTAGGCAGCGTGCCGCGGCTCATCGATATCGCCAAGTCGCCCGCAGCGGAGTGGAATCTGTATGACGCTCTTTACGGACGAAGTCTCGGAAACGAGCCAACTCTCGGAGAAGCGGTGGACGGTGTCATCTATTTAGGGGGTATCCAGGAGCAGATTGTCGAGACCGATCCGGCGGTGTGGGACGAGCCCGTCTACAAAGCGGCTCGTGCCCGTCGGGCAGAGCTGATGGCAGAGTACGCCGACCTTTTCCGTGCGGGTAGCCTCCAGGGCTTTCGCGAGTGGAGTGACTACACATGCGCAGAGTAGCTGCGCTCTTCGGAGGAGATCCTCGACATGTTACGAGCTCAGACACCTGGATCTGTAGGCACCGATCGGTTGGGGCGACCATAACCGCCTCTCTGGCCGGCTGTGTTGTCGTGGGAAGCTTGGGTTGCCTCTCAGTGGACGGCGTGGATGGCAGCGACAAGGACGCGCCGACGCTGGTGGCTCGTGCTCAGGAGTTCCACTCACTAGTCAAGCGAGGGCAGTACGAGACTGCGCGGGCGATGATGAGCGAGAATCCTCGCCGGTGGTGGGAGAATCGCGATGGCGAGGGAAAACCATGGAGAATCGGGCTGAGCACTCCCGGGCCCTGGGCTGCGTGGGACGAACACTTTCGGTCGCAAACGAGCATAGTCCAGTGGAAAGAGCAAAGCCGATCCGCGACGGCTGTCGTTCGTGAGACGAACGACTACTTCCGTCTCTTGGAGCGGGGATGGGTAACCAACGAGATCACGTACTTCTTCGACGAATCTGGGAGAATCGACGGCCTCCTGATCCGAGCAGCGGGAGTTCGGCCCGCGGGAAGGACCGACGAGTTTCTGGCTTGGGCGAGAGCGCACGACCTCGATGAGCTGGCTGCGCTCATGCCGGGGGGCGAAATCGATCCCTCAGCCGATCATCCGGAGAGGTTCCGACGGCTCCTCAATCGCTGGCGCCAAGCATCTGGCCTCAAGCCAATTGAGTAGCCAGGGGGTCGTTACTGGTGGGCCTACCGAGGAATCGTCAAGTGTCGACCCGATTTTGTCCATCCAGCGGCCCTTGCCGCTCATCGAGATCTTGATATCTGCATCCTTGAGCGCCTCGGTAAACTCCAGACTCGTGAACTGGCTGCCTTGATCGGTGTTGAAGATCTCGGGCGCACCGTTGCGCTCGAGCGCCTCCTCCAAGGCCTCGACGCACAAGCTCGCCTCGAGCGTGTTCGACAGACGCCAGGACAAGACCTTGCGACTCGCCCAGTCCATCACCGCCACCAGATAGAGGAACCTCAGATGATGGGGCCGGCAGACAGACTCAGAACCCCTGACCAGCGACATGACGGAGCGAAGCAGGGTCACTCCCGCGGCAATGCGATGGCGCAAGTCGGAGTATGCCGTGTCCCAAAGTCACGGGGATTGGGACAGGATGTCGCCATCCTTC
>JBHHWO010000220.1:0-5325 GCA_046756565.1 Thermoanaerobaculia bacterium
TGGCCCCATGGCGCTCGCAACGCGACCGTCTCGACTTCTGCCACGGGCTGCTAGCCCGTTCGGCAGCCGGGACGGCGAAGGCGCCAGGAAGCCCGGCCAGCAGGTCCGGCTCGCGGTCGAGCCGATTCAGTTCAAGTGCGCCCTGTGTGGGGTCAGCCATCGGGAGGAAGACTGCCCCGGACCAGCCGCTTCCTCTGCTCCGGCATCTACGTCGTCCGCTGCGCCGGCTTCCTCCACTTCGGCGGCCGCTTCCCCGCTGCCCGCGACGACAGCCGCCCGAACCAGTCCCCGGAGCCGGCGGCGACATCCGTTGTCGGAGGGTGAATCCGAAAGTGAGGACCCCAATACCGTCTGGCGGGCGCTGCGACCAGACGAGGACCCGAGCCAGGGTCTGTATCCTCCCGTTGGCCACGATCCGACAAAATCGGCGGCGGCTCACATCAGCGCCGGCAGTGAGGCCGCGACGAAGTCCCCGTGGATCTCCGCCTCTCGAAGCAAGAAAGTGGCCGCGGCCTGGGCCAGCAAACGTGAGGGCCGGGTGGCCAGAATCCGTGTTCCAGAAGGCGCTCGCGAACGGCCAGCCCCCACGGGTGAGCCTTCCTCGCACATCGACTTGACGGACCGAGACCAGGCCCGCACTGTGTTCCCCGCGCTGAAAGGCTCCAGCTACACCACGGCCAAGAGCTCTCAGGAGACCGTCACCTACGGCTCCATCCCAGCGGACGACGTCCTTGAGACTCTCACTGCCGGGAGGATCTCGGTCGCGGAGTACGAGAGGCTCAAGGCCCTGAAAGCCGCGGGCAGACTACCGCCCCACATCCACTCCATCATGCGCACCCGAACAACCGCGGATTCTCACCCTCTGCCGCGTGTTCTATACCGTCCGCCCGCCGCGAGCCCATCGGGCCCATCGTCGTCCGTTGCCGCAGCGGCCTCGTCCTCCCGTCCGCTGCCGCCGCCGGGCCGCGGCCTGGCGAGTTCCTCATCCAGCGCGCTTTCTCCGGCGGTTCGGGGAGGGGCGGGACTCAGGTCGGGAGGCTCGTTCTCCAGCCTGGCACCTGGGTCGCGATCCTCTGGAGCGGCCGTCAAGCGGCGCAGAAGTCCGCCCACGCTCGCAGCTGCCGCGGCCTCGTCCTCCCGCGCGCATCCACTACCAGGCGGGTTAGCTTCTGCACCCGCGGGCGCGCCACCACCGCCGTTGCCAGCATCCGCCTCCCGTGGAAGCTCAAAGCGTCGCCGCAGGCGCGTTACAGGCCGTCGGCCGTCGCCACAAACGTCGGACGACGAATACGACGCCGACTTGGACGAGTAGCCCCCCCGCTGCCCCCCGCCGGGCCCGACCCAGATCGCCTCGACGAGCCCAGCCGTCTTCTTCAGAGCTGGGCGCCGAGGTCGGCCAGGCTCGCCGGCTCGAAATCGAGACGCTCGCGCCGGTCGGGAACGATGGCGCCTTCGTCCTTGACGATCTTGACTCTCGCCCCGAGACTCACGTCCCGCCCGACGAAGGTCCCCCGCGCGCTGGTGCCGTCTCCCACGATCAGCTTGCCTCGCGGCACGAAGATCCGAGCCTCGAGTCGGCTCTTCGCTCCGAATTCGGCGTTTCCACCCGCCACGACAACTCGCACGTGGGCCGACGCCATGTCTTGCGTTTCGGGTCCGATCCGCGAGCCCGCTCCGGTCTGGAGGCGGTCCTGGATCCAGAGGTCGCACGGCGAAGAGCACACGACCGCGCCGTTTGTACCGAGATTCACGCTGCCGGCGGTGTAGAGGCCACCCTTTAACCGCAACACCGTGGGGCGGTCGGGCCTGCCGTTCTGGAGCAGAATGCGCCCGTAGCTCCCCGGCGGCAGGTCGGTGGTGGCACCGCTCTCGACGATCACGGCACGTTCGCTGACCCGAATGTCGCCCAGCCGGGGCAGCTCGCGAGAGAGCGGCAGCTTGAGGCCCCTGACGACCTTCGCCTCGATCGAGCCCGGCGCATCGAGCCGATTGGTGCGCACCAGGCCCCTGGCGATGTCGCCCCCAGGCGCTACCCGCACGAGGTTCGCGGTCACATAGCCCTCGATCCGGGCCGTCGAGTCGACGAGGAGGGTGCCACCCGGCTCGCCCTCGATGACGGCGACGTCCCCCTCGACCCGGCTGCCGCGCCCGATTCGGGCGCCCCGCGCTCCGGCCACGGCCTCCTCGGGCCACCCGGGGACTCCCGCCTTGATCAGGGTGTAGCCGGCGCCGTCGGCCAGAGGTGGCAGCTCGAGCACGCGCCGGCCCCTGAAGATCCCGTCGAGCTTGGTCTCGCCGGCTCCGTCCCCCCCGGACACCCTGATCCGGGCAATGCTGTATTTGCGCTCGCGTGTATTCGACGAGGCGAGCAGCACCGAACCGTCGGTGTCGATCACCAGCCAGTGTCGATTCCAGGCGGGGTGCCGATCCCACTCGCCGAGCAGCGTCGACTTGCCCGAGACGATGCCATGCGTCCACAGCCTCGCTTGGCCCTTCGAGCTGTGATCGAGGATGACCAGCGATTCGGCGGCCGAGCTGTAGGTCGCGGCCAGCACTCGCCCGAGCTCGAGCTCGGTCCGGAATCTCCGCCAGGTCTGCCCCCGGATTGCCGTGAACCAGATCTCGCCCGTCGGCTGGCGTGTCTTCGGGTGATTGCCGCCGATGACGAAGACTCCCCGCCGCGCCTTCGAGTACACCGGTACGAACCCGACCGCATGCGGCGAGCCGGACCGCGAGGCGATTCCCTTCGCGGCCTCCAGCCGGCCGCCCGCCTGTGCGATCCCACCGGCCAGATCCGACCCATCGGCGACGAGTGCCACCGCCGTCGGCATGTCCAGGCCTCCCTGGTGAAGAAAGGGCTCGACCGCGCGGGCCCAGACCAGGGACCGGTCGTTCAGCATCCGTCGAACTTCCGGAGCCATCCGGTGGGTGACGATCTCGGCGTCTCCGAATGAGGTCACGGCGCCCCAGTCCCGAACACCCGTACGTACGATAAAGCTCGTCTCCTGGCGAACCGAATCGAACCGGTGGAAGTCGTAGGGCGCGGGATCGGGCAGGGTCAGGAACAGAAAGAACGGAGTTTGGATCGCCCGGATGTTCGTGCCAGCCGAGCATTTGAGCGACTCCGGCGAGTATTCGAGGATGTGGCGGTTCGCGAGTTGACCTCCATGAAACCCCGTACCGAGCGAGAGATCGCTGTGACCGACGCCGGTCTCGGCGTGCAGCCAGAGGGCGCCCTTCGTTCGCGCCGTGACCGTGTTGTCGATCAGACCCTGGCTCGCCCACCGCTGCAAATCCGCCCCGTAGTTCCAGATCCACTTGGAGCCGCCGATGCCGCCGGCGGCGTAGTTGTAGTCCGGAGACGCCGGCGTGCCGTTCGGGTCGCCGCCGTTGCCACCCTGGGTGAACGTCATCCGGAGCCACTGCGTGTCGCCGTCCTCGGGCGTGGCACAGGTCGCAGGCGGCGTACAGCCGGCGTCCGCGAGCCTCGCGTCCTCGAGGCTCGATGGTGCGTCGCAATCGTCGCGCGGGCAGAACCTCGCATGGGTCACCACATCGGGGACCATGACCGAAGGAGCGCTCACCCCGGGCGCCGAGTGTGAGCGCAGCGGCCGCACCGTGAGCTCGTTGTGCGAGAAGAGGGAGCACCGAATCCAGATCTTGCTGTGGGCGCCACCGTATTCGAAGTCGACGATGTTTTCTTGGAGCAGCTTTTCGGTTGCGTGCGTCTCCCCGCAGGGCACAGGATCGCAGTGGTCGCCGAGGATCACCGACGGCGTGTGTGCCATCTCGGAGACCAGATTGCAGTTCTCCTGGCCGGGATTGGACACCTCGGCGCAGTTGTCGCCCGGTCCGTAGCACTCCACGACGCAGATCTTGTCTCCGTCCGGATCGGTGTCGGTTCGATCGCAGGGGCACGGATCACACTCGTTCGGAATGCCGTCCAGGTCCTGGTCCGGCCCGTTGTCGTTGCAGCCCGGATGCTCGTCGAGCTTGTTGACCAGGCCATCCCCGTCCGAATCGAAGAGATGAGCGGTGAGAAACGAGCTGGCGCTTTCGGTCCAGGTCGGGTTGTAGACCGTGGCGGGGTAGACATTGTCGTCGTCCCCCGCGTGAACGATGTTTCCCTGGTAGACGCTCGCCGTGCCGGCAACGTAGCGGCCGCCGAAGGAGTACGTGTCGCCGGGCTCCGGCGGGTCCAGTGGCGTCGGCTTCAACCCCCCTTTGGACGCGGGACCGGTGCCCACGATGACCGGCCCGCCGCTGTCCCCACAGCTCACATAGCTGTGGTCCGAGCCGAGGATATCGCTGCCCGCTTCCGCATAGCACCACGCCGGGCCGCCGCCCTGAGCAACCGGTGCGTCGTCCACCGTGATGTCGTCCGGCGACACGACCACACCGGGTACGTTGGTGGTGGGGCTCTTGGTCGTGCAGTTGTCCCAACCGAGGATGCCGCCGTAGTTGCTCTCGGTGCCGACCCACCGCAGGACGCCCCGGTCACGGCCGGTGAGCCTCACGACGTCACCCGCCGGCGGCTTGCAGAGATAGGCCTCGCTACCGATTCCGAAACCGCGCCGCCAGCATCGCGCCCACCAGCACCAGCCCCGTGCTCCGGCTCCCCCGCCCGGACCGAAAGGTCCACCTCATGGCCTGCCTCCTTTGTCGCGCGAGCCTAGCAGCCCAAGATGTGGCAGGCGACCTACGTGTCGACCGCCGGCACGGTCACCTCCAACGACGTTGCGCCGGGTTGGACCCTGCCCTCCAACATCGTCATCCTGAGCGCAGCGAAGGATCCCTTCCCTGTAGTGGCCGACCCCCGTCCTCATGTCATCTCGCTTGTCCCGAGTCCCTCGAGAGAAGCGTATGCGAGGGATCCTGCTCCGACGCAGCGAGCTTCACTGCCGAACCGGCTCTGGGAGGATTCTTCCCTTCGGCTCCGTTCAGGGCAGGCTGCTTCGCTCAGAATCACGAATGAGGGTTGCTGACAGATCGGAGGGTGGTCGTCAGCCTATCTGCCCTACCGCTCCACCCAGAGGACGAAGGCGACCCCGCCGCTTCGTTCGGCGATCTCCGGCGTCGCTCTTATCGCAGCACCGCTTCCAGGGTCCGGTGGATCGCGATCAGGCTCTCGGTCAGGACCCGCGACATGTAGTGGTTAAGGGCGATCGCAAGCTGCGGCTCGTTGGCTTCCATCCGCCGCAAGGCCGCGATCGAGAGCTTGTGAACGATACTGGGTGTATCCGTGACCACCGAGGCTGCGCGCTCCCGCCCTAGGTAGTACTCCTGCTGACCCACCACCGTGCCCGCCCCGATGGTGAGGATGCG
>JBHHWO010000221.1:0-5207 GCA_046756565.1 Thermoanaerobaculia bacterium
CGGTGTGGCCGTTGGCCTTGGACGGGATCGCGTTCCTCTACCTCTGGTGGTTCGCGGCGCTCTTGTTCGACCTGACCTTCGTCTGGCATCGTCAGGTGCGTCACTCGGCTCGAGGCGACTGAGCGAGGGTGGACAATCGGCGATCCGTCGATCATCGAGGGTAAGTGCCCGATCGCGCAACGCACAGACTTGACAGATCGCTCCATTTAATTAAGAGTCTTCTTACGACAAGACCCCTTCTGATTCAGGTGTCTTGATCAATCGGGTGGTCCCCGTTTCGACGCGCGTGGTGAGCCTTTGGGGCTGAGGGATCCGCTCGGCGGGTACGCCAGGCTGGCGTGCCACAACGCCGCTCCGGCGGATTCCGGATCCATCGGTCTCGTTTACGCGAATCTCCTGTCGATTTCGGGGGCTCCCCACGGAAAGAGGAGGAAAGCGATGCCAGACGATGACAAGAAAGCCCGAAGGTCCCGGAAACTGAGAACCTTGAGGCGGAGACTCATTGCCCTCAGTGAAGAGTTCGACGAGTTCCCTCAGCAGCTGGAGCGAATTCAGGCGGTCACCAAGGATCACGATCTGGAAAGAATCTGCAAGCGGATCGATAGAGCGAGGGAATCCGAGGGTGAAAAAGCGCCCGACGACCTCGGAGAGGAACTCCACAAGCTGCAGAGGAAGCTTCAGCGACTGGAGCGTGGGGACGACGAGACCTATGAGTACAAATTCCCGACTCGAAAACAGATCCCTCTCGAGTTCCTGATCTCGATTCTCATAGAGATCCTCGACATCCTGCGCAAGCTCTACGAGCGCTCGAACCGACGAGTCGAAGGCTGAGTTCATTCGGCCCTTAGGTCCTCGGCATCCCGGGATTGGTGCCGGAGGGAGGAGTCGAACCCCCACGTCCTTGCGGACAACGGATTCTGAGTCGCGGCGGGGGACCGACCCGAGCTCGGCCGGCTGCTGGGCCGGATCGCCGAGTACGAGAAGAACCTGACTGCCGCCCCGGAGGGCTGAACGGACCGGCTTCAGGGACAAGGTCCGGAGCCGCAGGCTCGATCTGGGCTGCTTGCTCGTCGCTGACCTGAGAGGAAGTCGCAATGACCAGCTTCTCTGTGCTGCCGAACACCGTTGCGGCGACCTTAGGCCGGCCTGACAGCGCGGCGGCCGGACGACGACGAGTTCACTCGGGGTGCTCGGCTGAGTTGGGCGAAGCTGATCCGCCGCGTCTACGAGGTCGACCCTCTGCTGTGTCCTGTCTGCGGCGCGGAGTTGAAGATCCTCGCCTTCATCCTCGATTTCGGTGCCGCCAAGGCGATCCGCAAGAGCTTGGAGCTGCCTGCCCAGAAGCCCGAGCCGCTGGCCCACGCTCCTCCGAAGACTCCGGAGCTCATCGCCGAATCCGCCTGATCCTGTGGCCTCCAATCTCCCACCCCGGGGAGCCTGGGACACGTGCGACTGCCGCCACCTTGAGGCGGCCAACCACCGAACTCGAGATCTTCTGCAGCTGCGTCTACCCGGATTCAGGCGGCTGTGCCCGTCCTGAAAGGGCGGGAGAGCTCCGCCGGTGCCGCTTCGTGGCCACACCACGGCACAAGAACCCGCACCGCTGAAAAGGGAATTCCTACTCCGCCGCAGCGTCTCTTTTCGGTGTTCGGCTTGGGTGCGCCCGCACTAAAGCGAGCTACCCGCGGCCTTGACGCAGCTCACCGAGGCGAAGGCGGACTTCTTCTTGTTGGTGAACTCCACCCGCGTGTATGTCCAGGCCGAGGTGTCCCCCGACTCGAAGCCGTCGATGAAGAGGGGCACCGGGACATCTAACGCGAAGTTGTCAAATCCGTTCCCGTCGGTCTTGAACTTGCCGGACCCGAGGGGAGAGATCTCCACTGTCTCGCTATCGTTGTCGAACACGAACAGCTCGGACATATAGGTCCCTTTTACCTTCTTGACCCCTTCCCCTTGCTTTGTGACCTTGACGTCGCAAAATATCGCGAGGAAATCCTGTTGCAAGGGATCGAAGATCCGCGGCACATGCACGATTGACTCGAAGGTTGGAAACTCCTTGACCGGGTGGGGTGTCGACGCGGTGACTAGACTGTCCCCGAAATTCCCCTGCGAAACGAAATCGCCGGCCCAGGCGTTGCCGGTGAAGTTTGGCGGCAGGGCGAAAGTGAGCAGCGCGATTCCGCTTCTCAAGGCCCGTAGAGACATTTCTACACCTCCTAGTGGACTGTAGTAACAGACGAGCGTTTCGTGGCAGAGTCTCTTGTTCGCCGCGCTCGACGCGCAGACTGGCGAAGTCCTGGGCAAGACCGTCCGCCGACAGACCACCGAGGCGATCGTCGACAATCTCCTGTCCTGGCGCCACAGCGGCTTCTCGGCACACGGTGCGGTGAGAGTGGAGGACCGCCAGGACGCCGTGCTCCTGGGCCGGTACATGATCCGGTGCCCGATCGTCCTGAAGCGGCTGAGTTGGGAGACAGAAACCGGCGCAGTCTGCAAACTGGCCAGCAAAGGCCGGCAGGAAGCGATGCCTGTAGGGCCTTGCCCGCTAGGAGACAGACCCTCCGAGTCGAAACCGGATTCCGTACGACCCCCAATCGCGGGCTCCTCGACACTCAATACTGGTACTAGCTCTTGAGCCTCCCGGACCTTGCCTTCAACATACTGCTTCAACTCCCTCTCCTCGCTGTTCGTTTCCGCCGAAATCAGAATCTTGCCCACTACAAGCGACGAGAGAACGAGGACGCAGATCGTCGGGACGAGTCACCCGCCTAGTCGATGATCGTTCCCTCCAGGTTGGCGCACTCAATTGACATGGAGGACGCAAAGCGCGACCGGACCCTCTGGCCGGCTCTCCCCTCGAACAGAACGTCGCGGTCTGAGATGATCGGGCAAATGAGGCCAGGAGATCGACATGCCGGAACCGAAAAAGCTGTACACGCTGATGGAGGTCGCGGAGCGCGCCGGAATCTCTTACCCGACGTTGCAGCGCTATAAGGAGAAGTACCAGGGTCGAATCCCTTCGGTAGGCGCGGGGGCGAGAGAGCGTTATCCGGAGGACGCGATCGCCGAGGTCAGGAAGATCCACCAGGAGGTGGAAGACGATCCGGCACACGCCGAACTCTAAAACCTGGGAAACCGCGTTCACCCTGGGCACGCACGTCGCTGACGAGCTGCCTCTGGATCCTGGCGGCTTCGACGACTATCTCCTCGGCCTGTTCGATGCACCCCGACTCTCCCAGTCCGAGAAGCGCAGGCTCTGGGACAGAGTCGGCAGGTTTTGTTGATCCTTCTGGATCAAGCGGGCTTCCAGCCCGATAAGCCGCGCTTCTAGGACCAAGATTGCAGGAGATAGACCTGCCCGCCCAGCGCCTCGAGTGCCGGCCGGGAGGCTGGTCTCTCGACCATCCTGTGTGCATACGAGCGATACCATGCCCGAAGGGAGGTTTGTTACCGTGACGAGAGGTGAGCTGGAAAACTGGTTGCGCGCCTATGGAGAGGCGTGGACTTCGCGAGACCCAAACAAGGTCTCCGTCCTCTTCTCAGAGGACGCGAGCTACCAGGTGACTCCGTTCACGAGGCCTGCGGTCGGCCGAGACGAGATACGGGCGTACTGGGCTGAAGCGACTGCCAACCACCGGGAGGTGCGCTTCAGGTTCGAGATCCTGAGCATCCAGGACGAGGTGAGCATCATTCACTGGTCAACCGCCTATTCGCGCGCGTCCGGAGGCGAGAGAGCCGCCTTGGATGGGATCTTCGTCTTGAGATTCACGGAGCAAGCGTTGTGCGAAGAGCTCCACGAGTGGTGGCATCAACACGCCCCCTCCGAACAGTCTGAAGACCGGTAACCTTGAAGATCGCACTCTGCCGCAGCGCCTGATGGTTCAAGACACCCGACGCGCGCGGCTTCGCCAAGGCGGCGGTAAATTTTACCGCTGTCGCTTCAGCTCGATGGCGGCGCGGGTGATCTTCTCGCCGATCATGGTGATCTTGTGATCGCGCAGACGCTTCTCGTTCAGCCAGTACGGGCTGGTGATCTCCTTGAATGCATAGATGGCGGCCTGGATGCCCTCTGCCCAGGCGACCGTGATCAGCTTGATGTCTCCGTGCACGTCGCCTACGGCGAAGATACCTTCGCGGCTGGTCTCGTAGTAAGGATCGATTGCGATGCTGCCGTTCTCATTCAGCCGCAGGTCGAGGCGCTCGAAGGTGTCTTTCGCCGACAGGAAACCGATCTGCACGATGACGAGATCGGCTGATAGACGCCGTCCGTCAGTCAGCGTCAAGGCAATCTGATCGCCGACGAACTCGGCTGCGGCAACTTCCACCGAGCTCAGGACTTCGCCTCCGGCCTCGGTCACTCGTGCGAGCGAGTCTGGTTTACCGATCGGCATCTTCCCGCGAACGACGAGCTCCACCGTGCCCCTGCGCCCCAGAACCATCACCGCGGCATCGAGAGCCGAATCGCCACCTCCGACGACTACGACATGGCTGCCCTCGTAGTCGCCGATCTTGGGCACCTTGTAGTAGATCTTCTTGGATTGCAGGCTGTCGAGAACCGACAGCTTGCGCGGGAAGTGCAGCAGACCGCAGGCAATGATGACTTTCCTGCAGAGATAGCTGGCACGGTTGGTCACAACCCGCTTGAGACGGTCTTCCTTCTCGACCTGCTCGGTGTCCTCGATCTCGCTAAGCTCCTCACCAAATCGAAATTGCACGAGGGCTTCCGCCGCCTGCCGGTACGTGCGTTTGGACAGTTCTTCTCCAGTGATTCCGTCCGGAAATCCCGGCACATCGACGATTCTCTTGTCGGGGTATAGAAACTGCGGTTGGCCGCCGGGTTCGTCCTTTGCCTCGACGATCAGCGTGGTCAAGGCTCGGTGGGCGGTGGTGAGGCCGGCTGCCAGTCCTGCGGGACCCGCCCCGATGATGATGACGTCCCAGTACGGCAGAGCCGAAAAGTCCAGACTCTCGTCGAGCTCGGTCACACTGAAATCCGGCATCGGTCGTCCTCCTGCGGCAGACGCCCACCGGCGAGCGTCGACCCATGCTAAAGCAAGGCGGGCGGATCGACGAGGGACCTCAGAGATGGTTGCAAAGACCCGGCGGTCTGCTTCTTCTCCCCGGGGGATCCTCTGAATATCGCGGTGGGCTCGCTAGTGTCCCGTGCGGTAAGTTCGTTGCCACACCGAGAGCGGCGAAGCGTGCGC
>JBHHWO010000222.1:0-5169 GCA_046756565.1 Thermoanaerobaculia bacterium
TCGATCATGCCGCGGAACGCGGCCGGCGCAGAGTCCAGCAGGCCCTGCAGGATGCGGATCACCCGGTAGGGACGTACGCCTTGCTCGCGGGTCCAGGCAAAGGCCTCCTCGAAGTTGCCCTCGTAGAAGAAGATGGTGAGCAGCAGATGGAAGACCCGACATTCGAGATAGTCCTCGAAGCTGAACTCCGGAGTTTCGACGACGATCTCTTCGGTCTCCACTACCGGCTCGTCGAGGTAGTCACCGACGTTGCGGGCGACGACCCGGAACCTGGTTTTGAAGCCGAACCTCTCGCGCTGGTCGGGATTCGCCAATGGCGCGCCGTGAAGGAGCATCAGCTGGTGCGCCGAGACTCTCTTGACCCCGGTCTCCAGGAGCCTGTCAACCGCGTCGAGGAAGGACGCCTTGGTCTCGCCGGGCAGGCACAGGATCAGCTCGCCGTAGGCCTGCATACCCTGGCCGATGACCTCTCGCTGGATATCGCGGTAGGTTTCGAGGCTGATGTTGTCGCGCTTGATGTTCTTGAGAACAATCGGATTGAGCGACTGCACCGCCGAGGTCATCGGCATCGCGCCCTTCGCCTTGCGCATGACGCGGATGATGCGGTCGCCGCGGTTCTTGCCGGTGGTAGTACGAATGTACTTGGGCCAGCCGTGGGTGTCCTGCAGCTCGCCGAGGAACTCCGCGATCTCTTCGTCCTGCGGGTACATGCCGAAGTTGTCGTCCGAAAAGCACAACGCGGTCTCGGGTGGGACCCGGTCGGCGAGATACATGAGGTCCGTTTTGATGTTCTCCGTGGAGTGCCGGAAGATCCGATTGTTTTCCTTGGTGGCCGAGTTGCAGAAGGTGCAGCTGAAGGGGCAGCCGCGAGCGATCTGGAGAAGGGGAAAGAGGCCCGAGTCCAGATACGGATCCATCAGCCCAGCCAGGTACGGGGAGGGGATCTCGTCGAGATCCGGGATGCGTGGAATCTCCCCGCCGTGGACGAACTCCCCGGTCTTATGATTCACCCAGACGTTGGCCTGCACGGCTTTCGCGAGCAGGCCATCGATGCTGCCTCCGACCTCGACGAACCTGCGCATCAGGTTCAGGAAGGCGCGCTCGGACTCATAGGTTGGCCCCCGGGACGCCACGTCGATGTCGGTCAGGGTGCGCAGGTAGCTCTCCTGCTCTTCCATTGTCAAGGGGAAGTTGGGACCACCCAGAACCGTCAGCGTGTCCGGCCGCAATGCCTTGGCGTAGCGGGCGAACTGCATGGCCAGGTTGTGGTTCCAGGCGTAGCTGGAGAGGCCCAGAACCTCTGGGGCCTGTTCGTCGAGAGCGGCTCGGAGCTCGGCCGGAGAGCGGAAGATCCGGATGTCGAAATCGGCCTCGGTGTCGTGGTACTCGGCGAGATAGGTCGCCAGATTGGCCACTCCGAGAGGATAGACGTCGGAGCTGATGGTCAGCTGGTCATGGCCCAGGTCTGCCAGGAAAACGCGCATCGCTGCCTCAGGTTGGGAGATATTAGCAGCCGGCCGGCTCTAGCCGCCGACGCGCTCGAACCAGAGTGAGCCGAAGTGGGTGTCGTAGTCCCCGATCTCGGTGGGTCGGTAATCGGGCAGGGTCGCCTTCAGAAAATCGTGGTCGAAATGGCGCAGCATAGGCGCCGACAGCTTGATCTCGAAGTCGGTGTTGAACGCCAGGAAGGCCTGGAGCAGCATCGACTCGGTCCAAAGGCTGGGCCACTTGGCCCGGAACACGTACTGTTCCGCGGGATGCGGCACATTGAAGGGGAAGTGGATGTCGTGGGCGTGGATCGTGACTCCCGGCCTCAGGCGCGGCACCACCTCGAGATAGAGGTACGCGACCTCGCCACCGACCTTGAGCACGTGGCTGGTGTCGATGAAGAAGACGTCGCCGGCCTCGAGGTCGTCGAAGAAAGACAGCTCGACGTCCTGGACAGGGCCGATCGTGAGGTCGATGTCATCGAGCTTCTTGAGCGCCTCGCGCGGGTACGGGTCCACTACCTGAAAGCTCGACTCGACACCCTCCTCGCGGTTCTTCCGCACGGCCTGCCAGGCGTAGTAGGTGGAGAAGCCCGAGCCTATCTCGACGTATCGTCTCGGCTTGATGTGCCGAAGCATGAGGTAGAGCGTCATCGCGTCGACTTCGGTGAACCCCGGTCCCAGTCCGAGTTTCTTGTTGTTCTGAAAGCTCTCCAATGCCTGGTACTCGGCGCCGTAGCTTGCGACCAGCTCGCCCAGAAGCGCCTTCATCGCCTCGAGGTCGTAGCCGACTCCGATCATCTCGCTGGGGACGTCCCATTGCTCACGCGTCGCCTCGAGCTCTTTGAGCACCGGAACCGGCGAGTAGAAGTCGCGGGAAGGATAGACCTCCAGGCCCAGCGCCGAGACCGACCTTCGGGCCGTGTAGTGGAGCTTCCGGTAGACGGACTTCAAGGGATTCGGCATGGTGCTGGCGCTCTGCTAGGCTTCGGAAAGGCCTCTGGGCCCTGCCGAGAGATTGATGTCGTTGGATTCGAGAGACTCCGCGCCGGAGCGCGGCGAAGCAGAGAGTCTAGCAGGCGGTTCGGAGCCTCGGCGAGTCCTCGTGACCGGCGCCTCGGGCTTTCTCGGGCGGGCCGTGGTCGCCCGGCTCGGGGCCGGCGGCTGGTCGGTCGACGCGGTCTCGACGCAGCCCGACTCCGGCAAGACCCCGACCCGCGACATCACCTGGCATCGGGCTGATCTGTTGAGGCCGGGCGCTGTCGAAGAGCTGATCGCCGGCAGCGAGGCCGGGCATCTGATCCATCTCGCGTGGGCGCCCAACCGCGGGATCTACTGGTCACCCGAAAACTTCGGCTGGGTGACAGCGAGCACGAACCTCTTCTCCAGGTTCTTCGAGCACGGAGGTCAGCGGGCGGTCGCCGTGGGCTCGAGCGCCGAGTACGACTGGCGGGCCGGCATCTGCCGCGAGCGGACCACGCGACTCGGTGGAGGCGCCGTGTACGGCGCCTGCAAGCGCGCCCTCGGCGAGCTGTTCGCGGGTCTGTGCGAGCAGTACGGCGGCCCCGAGGCCGAACCCGGATCTCCTTCTGGAGCCTGGGCACGGATCTTCTTTCTGTACGGCCCCCACGAGCCCGAAGATCGTCTGGTGCCGGCGGTGACCCGCTCGCTTCTCGAAGGGCGCGCCGCTTATTGCTCGGAAGGACGCCAGGTCCGCGACTACCTCTTCGTTGAGGATGCCGCAGATGCCCTTGTGCGAGTCCTCGATTCCGACCTCAGCGGGCCGGTCAACATTGCTTCCGGCGAGGGGATCAGGGTTCGGGATCTCGTTCGTCGGATCGCGGACCGGACCGGCGGCGCCGAGCTGGTCGAGTGGGGCGTGCCCGATGGGCACCCGTTTGTGGTGGCCGATACCACGCGGCTGCGCAACGAGCTCGGCTGGCGGCCGGCGATCGGGCTCGACGAGGGTATGGATCGGACCGTGTCATGGTGGCGTGAGCGGCTGGCCACCGAGTCCCAGAGCAGCTGAGGATCGCGCTCGCGAATGGCCGATGAGCGCTACCGGAGGTTCTACGAGGTCGTTCGGGACATCCCGGAGGGGCGAGTCGCCACCTATGGCCAGGTGGCGATGCTGGCCGGGCGGCCCGGCCGGGCGCGGCTCGTCGGGCATGCCCTCAGGTGTCTCGATGAAGACAGCGAGGTGCCCTGGCATCGCGTCATCAACGCCGGCGGGCGGATCAGCCGGAGGGGATTGGGAGATAGCGAGCGGTTCCAGCGAATCCTGCTGCGGTCCGAGGGCGTAGATTTCAGTAGCTCCGGCAGAATCGACCTGAAGCGATACCAATGGAATCCCGACGCCCACGACTGATGAGCCATCTCGGTAGAATGAGCTGCATCTCCATCATGTTCGAGCGAAGCGAAAGACCACTCCTCAGGTGGCGGCCGCGTTCCAGGGTCGTGACAGCGCTCCTCGCCTGCTGGTTCCTTGCCGCCGGCGCGGCCGCCTTCGAGACCGACCAGTACCTCGCCCTCGAGGTGGAGCTGGCCGATTCCGCCGCACCGGTCAACGCTTTCGTCAACCGGGAGCTCGAGGCCTTCCTGTCGCGGCCCGGGCTGGATCGAATGGCCTGCCGGCGGATCCCGACTCGCTTTTATCGCCACCTGTTTCAGGGCCTGATGGCCTCGCGTCTCCAAAAGCACTTGAAAAACGAGCCCACCATCGAGCTGTTTCCGGACGATCTCGGATACCGGGAGCACCTGAAACGAAGCGTCTACCGCAGGCCGTCGTTCCCCTACGTGCTGCCGCTTTCACCGACCATCCGGATTGGCGAGGTGCGATTCGGCCTCGACAAGTTCGGTCACCTCTACGGATTCGGCCGTCGCTACTACAACCACTACCTTCGCCTGCGGAGCCGCGGCCTCTCCGAGAAAGAAGCGGTGCGTGCGGTGGTGCGCCGCGGGCTGCGGCAGGAGCGCTTCTTCGTCGGTGGGATCGCGGACGGTGTCTTCTCGTACGGCGACCTCGAGGCCAACTACCAGGGAATGCGGATGGCACGAGACTTCTGCGAAGGTCCCGATCCGTATCTGGATCGCCTGCCGGGCGGTTGGCGCGTGCGTCGCGAGATCGACTTGCAGGACTACGTCACGCCCAGCTTCGACGAGTCGTTCAACAACAACCACTATCCCCGCACACGCTGGAAGAAAGTGCGCCCGATTCTCCAGGCCGAGTACTGCGAGCGGTACTTCTCGAGGCAAGTCCAGGCCCGTCTCTCGAGGTATCGGGCCCTCGATCGGCCGAACCCGTCGAAAGAGGTCATCCGTGACTTCTTCGCTCGCAAGGGAGACCCGCAACGCCTTCAGTCGATGGAGGCGATCTGCGAGCGGCGGGCTCCCGTAGCCGTCTCGGCGACCGCGTACTGACGAAGTCAGAGACCAGGCCACGGCGGCCTGTAGACTCCCGGGATGAATAGACGATCCGTACTCCCTGTGCTGGCCTTGCTTTTGGCGGCCTGCTCGCCGCCCGACGAGAGCCCGCCGGCCGCGCTCGCCGGCGACCACTCGAGCGAGATCGAAGAGTGGCGCGCGAAGCGCGACGCCAGTCTGCGCAAGGACGACGGCTGGCTCACTCTGGTGGGCCTCCACTGGCTGGAGGAGGGGGACAACGCATTCGGAGCCGCCGAGG
>JBHHWO010000223.1:0-5147 GCA_046756565.1 Thermoanaerobaculia bacterium
TACCGAAAGACCCTGTCGCGCGACCATCTGGACTTCTACCACGGGCTGCTAGGGGGCCAGGGCGCCTTCGGGATGCGGCCGTGATACGTGGCGGTTGCCGCGTATCGCGAAGCGAAGCGGCCACCGCGCCGCGGCGCCCGCATAGGCGACGCCGACGCGGGGTCCCACCGCGACACGGCGCCGGTCGACTCGCGACCCTCTACAGACTCTGAGCTCCCGGCCGGCAAGCTCGACCCCGTCGAACGAGCGATCGATGGCCAGTGCCTGGCAGAGTTTTCCGGGGCCGCTGGCGACCGCATAGTCGGGCGCCCCCGCCGGCAAACCGCGCAGCCGGCGCATCGCTTCGATCTCGCAAACCGGCTCGCCGGCTCGAATCAACACCGCTCCTCCAACTCCCTCGCGGCCCGCAACGGCATTCAGCATGTTGTGCATTCCGTAGACGAAGTAGACATACGCGCAGCCCCCGGCGCGAAACAAGGTCGCGGTTCTCGCAGTCGGCCGCCCGCGCCAGGCGTGGCTCGCCCGGTCGCCCTGACCCAGGTAGGCCTCGGTCTCGACAATGCGAAGTACCAGTGATCGCCGGCCGTAGCGCCGGAGGATGTACCGGCCCAACAGCCCTCTAGCGACGTCGCGCGGATCGCGTCTGTAGAAGGCCGTGGACAACGGTTCGAAGTCTCGCATCATGATCCGGTCTTCTTATAATGCCCGAAGATGGAGTTTCCCCGGCTGTTCGAGCGCGTCCCCGACTCGTTTGCCGGCCGTCTGTCGCCGGAGGCGCCCTGGAGCTTGCTCGGTGGCGACCTCGACGATCTTCTGAGCCTGCTCCCAAGCGAGCGGCTCGCAGGCCTGATCGAGCCCGGCGTGCACCTTTCGGGAGACCGCATCGTGATCGAGAAAGGCGCGCGGATTCGCTCGGGAGCCGTCCTCCAGGGCCCGGTCTACATCGGAGAAGACTGCGAGGTCCGATCGGGAGCCTTCCTGCGCGGCGGCGTGTGGCTGGAGAACCGCTCGATCGTGGGCGCCAACACGGAGGTCAAACGCGCGATCTTCTTCGCCGAGGCCCGGGCTCCTCACCTCAACTACGTCGGCGACTCCATCCTCGGCTCGGAGGTCAACCTCGGCGCCGGCACCGTGCTCTCCAACTTCCGCCACGACGGCGGCGTGGTCTCGATCGGCGTAGGCGCCGACGCGATTCCGTCCGGCCGGCGCAAGCTCGGCGCGATTCTGGGAGACGGCGTTCTCACCGGCTGCAACTGCGTCCTGCACCCCGGCTGCATCGTCGGCGCCGGCACCCAGCTCTACCCCGGTGTCCAACTCCGCTCCGGCATCCACCCGGCCGACTCGATCGTCAAGCTCAGGCAGAAGCTGGAGCTCGTCGAGCGGCGCGACTGACCGCCGCGGCGCCGAGCCGGCGCGTCGACGGCGATCGACAGGCCAATCCTTCAGGGGACGGCTCGGGCTTCTCAGACTGCGGGAGTCACGCCATTGCCTGCGCGCCGCTTCGCGCAAATCGGTTGTGGTCTCCGCTCGGTATCTCGGGCGCTGCGGCGAGACTGCGTAACGAAGTAGACGGCTGAATCCCGACCCGCCGTCAGCCGTGGTCGATTAGGGTGCGCACGATCGCATCCTGAGCTCGTCGAGCTCTCCAGACTGACCTCACCCGATTCCCCAGGATCGAGAAGGCGTACACCTTCCCCGACTGGGCCTTGACGTAGCCGGACAGAGCCGAAACGCCGGAGAGCGAGCCGGTTTTGGCGAATACCCGTTCGCGGTACGGGGGCTCGGCCAGGCGCCGGCGCCAGCGATCGTGGTCTTCGAGACCGCCATAGGGAAGAGTCAGGACGAACTCGCGGGCGTAGCGGTGCTCGAACATGTAGGTCAGAAGCCGCGTCAGCTGAGATGCGCTGAACCGGTTGCCGCGCGACATTCCGGACCCGTCGGCCAGCTCCCAGCCCGGCGGCACCCCGGCCTCGAGCAGGAAGTCGGCCATCACCTCGAGCCCTCCCTGCCAGCTGCCGCGCCGGCAGCTACGCGCGCCGAGGAGCTTGAGGAGGCTCTCGGCATAGAAGTTCTGGCTCCGCCGGTTGATGACCTCCATCGTGGTCATGAGATCGGAGCGGTGCTCGGCCACCCGGAACCAGCCGCCACTGGGGAGGAGCTCCGACGCCCGCGGCCGTCCCCGGATCACCACGCCCTCCTTATCGAACGCGCCGACCAGAGCCGCCCCGAAGTACTCCACCGGATCATCGACCGAGACCCAGACGTCTATCGGATCGATGCCCTTGAGGATCATGCCGTTGACCTGGATCACGTTGGTGCCGGGCTTCCGATCCACGGCCACCCAGTGGTGACGAGCGGAGCCGGCGGTGCGGGCATGGTTCTCCACATCGAAGATGGGCACGTCCGATACAACCTCGGCGGTGGCCGGTGCCCCCACCCTGGTTCCCGGGTGCACTCTCACCAGAACCGAATTGTCGCTATAGGATAGGGCCGCCACCGGCGCCTCGTAGGAGCGCGCGAGCTGGTTTCGCGGCCAATCCGGGTGGACGTGGGCGTCGTCGAACAACCCATGCACCAGGAAGAGGTCCCCGGTGATCTCTTCGATCCCGAGCGATCGCAGCCGGCGGGCCCAGGAGCGGAATACCGCATAGGGATCGCCGTCGAAGAGACGGCCCGAGATGTTCGGATCGCCCCCTCCACGGATCGCCAGATTGCCGACCAGCCGCTTTCCCAGGTGCTTGCCTTCTATGAAGACCGCGGTCTCGAAGAAGTAGCCCGGACCCAGGCGGTCCAGCGCCGCCGCCGTCGTCACCAGCTTGGTGTTCGAAGCGATGATCCTAGGCGTCTCCGGTGCGAACGCATACACCGGCTCCCCGTCCGGCAAGGACACGATGTGAACCGACAGCTGTCGAGCCGCGGAGCGGACCGAAGCCACGCTCCTGCCGAGCTCGCGCGCCAGATCCGCGTTCGCGGCGACCGGGCCCAGCAGCGGCAGGATGGCCACCCACGCGGCCGCACCTGTCGTCACGCGTCGCGCCCGGCTTCGGTACCCGGGGGTCTCGGCGAGCGCTCGAGCCCGCCGACCCATCAGGGAGTGCTCTGGTTCAGGAAGCGGTAGAACTCCCCACCCGTCGACAGCAGCATCGAGGTGGAATCGTCGGTCGTCGAGGACAGGGTTTCCATCGACTTCAGGAACTCGTAGAACTTTCGGGAATCGACGGATCGGTTGTACGCCGCGGCATAGATCTCCGTGGCTTCGCCGTCGGCCCGGCCGACGATTTCTTGAGCCTCTCGGTAGGCCTCCGATTCGATCTGCTTGAGCTCCCTCTCGATGTCGCCGCGGATGCTGGCGGCCTCGCCCTCGCCCTCCGAGCGGTAGCGCTCGGCGATCCGGCGACGCTCGGCGATCATCCGATCATAGACCTTGCGGCGTACCTCCTCCACGTAGTTGATCCGCTTGAGCTGGACGTCGAGGACTTCGATACCGAGATCCGACGTCCGACCCTGAGCGTTCTCGAGGATCTCCACGCGGATCTTCTCGCGCCCGGTCCGGATCTCCTCGAGCACGGTGGTTGCCTCGGGCAGGGACTCGTCCACCGCCGGTGTGCGATTGCTGGATCGCACCAGCTCCACCAGGTTGTGCTTGGCTATCGCGTTGCGGGTCTCGCCCTCGAGAATGTCGCTGAGCCGGCTCTGTGCCCGGCGCTCATCTCGAAGTCGCTGGAAGTAGAGCAGCGGATCGGTGATCCGCCAGCGCGCGTAGGTGTCGACGAAGATGAAGCGTTTGTCCTTGGTCGTGAGCTCGGTGGGCTTGCCGTCCCACTCCAGAAAGCGCTTGTCGAACCTGTGCACCTTCTGAATGAAGGGAGCCTTGAAGTGGAGGCCTGGGGTGTCGATCGGATCGCCGACCGGCGCGCCGAACTGGGTCTTGATGACCTGCTCGGTCTCCTGCACTACGTACGCCGCGTTGGCGAGGAGCATCAGCGCGACCACCAGGACGACGACGCCCACGAACTTCATCGATCCGCTCCTCCGCCGCCCACCCCTCCGAGCTTGCCTTCCAGATCCAGGAGCGGAAGCACACCCTCGAGGTCGTCATCCAGGATCACCTTGCGGCCGACCTTGGAAAACACCTCATCCAAGGTTTCGAGGTAGATCCGCCGGCGCGTGACTTCCGGCGCCTTTCGGTACTCGCTGTAGATCGAGTCGAAGCGCGCGGCCTCGCCCTTGGCCCGGTTGACGCGATCGAGCGCGTAGCCCTCGGCCGTCGAAACCGTCTTCTCGGCGACGCCTCGCGCGCGGAAAATGACCTTGTTGTACTCCGACTGGGCCTGGTTGATCTTGGTCTCGCGTTCCTGCTCGGCCTGGTTCACCTCGTTGAAGGAGGCCTTGACCTGATCCGGCGGGTTGACGTCCTGCAGGACGACCTGGTCCACCTTGACGCCGTTCTCGTACTGGTCGCAGAGGCTCTGGAGGCGCCCTTCGACGAGATCGGCCACCTCTTGTCGCCCAACCGTCAGGACCTCGTCGACGGTACGGTCGCCGACGACCTGTCGCATGACCGCCTCGCTCATGTCCCGAAGCGTCTCTTCGACCCTGCGCACCCGGAACAGGAAGCGCTCCGGGTCGTCGATCCGATACTGGACGACCCATTCCACGACCGCGGCGTTGAGGTCGCCGGTGAGCATGTTCGACTCGCCCTGCAGATTCCGCGGACTCCGCTGGTCGGACCTTTGCGTCTGGTAGCCGAACTCCTGCTTGAGCTGCCGCTGAACCGGCAGCTTGATCACCTGCTCGACTCCCAGCGGGATTTTCAAGTGGAGGCCCGGATCCGTGGTCCGCACGAATTGGCCGAATCGCAGGACGACGCCCACCTCCTCCGGATCGATGGTGTAGAGCGAGGTCACCGCGACGGCGGCGAAGATCACGAGAATCAGCACGGCACGCACGCGCCCAGCGGGGAAATCCATCTTCGGCAGCTTCGGAAGCTGCGGGATCTCGACGACGTTCCTGGGCGGTCGGCCGGAGTTCGACATCTCCGACTAACTTACCGCAGCCAACGAAGCACCGCAATGCGGATCGTGCCAGCAGTTTTGGGGGTTTCGGTCCGATATTCTCTTCGCCAATGGCGCCGCGCTTCGACTCTC
>JBHHWO010000224.1:0-5056 GCA_046756565.1 Thermoanaerobaculia bacterium
TCAGCCCAGCAGATTCCAGGCTGCCATGCGGGCCATGTCCACCGGTTTCTTGGGCAGCTCCCTTACGACCGAGGCTTCGAAGCCCGAGTGCATGGCGCAGTTCTGGCAGAGGTTGTCCTCTCTCGATTCCCAATAGTCCCAATCGGTCAGATTCCAGAACTCCTCCCAGTCCTGGTAGTACTTCTTGCCGATGAGGTAACAGGGCCCCTTCCATCCAAGCGGCGTGAAGGTCACCGTGCTCCACGGCGAGCACCGGTAATCGCGCATCCCCGCAGCGAACTCCAGAAACATGGGCGTCGAGTGCAGCCGGTACCTCTTGGAGATATCGAGAACCCGTTTGAACTTGGACTCGGTATCCTGACGCGTGAGAAAGATGTCGCTCTTGACCGATTCGTACTGATATCCGGGCGAGATCAACATGCCGTCGATGCCGAGGGAGTGCATCAATCGACAGAGCTCTTCGACCTCTTCTATCTGGGTTTCCTTGAAAATAGTCGTATTCGTGACCACGTGATAGCCCCGCCGCTTCGACTCCTTGATCATCTCGATCGCTTTGTCGAAGACGCCGTCCCTGGCACAAACGTAGTCATGGGTCTCGCGCATTCCGTCGAGATGGACGTTG
The DNA here is from genome assembly GCA_046756565.1 of Thermoanaerobaculia bacterium. Lineage (GTDB taxonomy): Bacteria > Acidobacteriota > Thermoanaerobaculia > Multivoradales > JAHEKO01 > CALZIK01. Next base: position 623 of record JBHHWO010000224.1, read on the forward strand.
ATCGACAGGCGTTTGTGGGGCGCGATCTTGTCGAAGACGCGTTCCTCCATGAGAAGGGCGTTGGTGCAAAGATAGATATGTCGCTTGCGCGCGATGATCGCTTCGATCAGCTCGGGCAGCTCCGGATAGACCGTCGGCTCTCCACCGCAGATCGACACGGCCGGCGCGCCACACTCGTCCGAGGCCTGGAGACAGCGGTCCACCGGTAGCCGGTCCTCGAGCTTGCCCGTGTGCCGTTCTGTGGCGCAACCGATGCACGCCAGGTTGCAGGTGTAGAGCGGTTCGAGCATGAGAACGAACGGATATCGCCGGTTGCGCTTGAGTGCTTGGCGTAATTGATGCCGAATCATGTCGGTCGTGATGTGAACCGGAAATCTCATCGCTCGTCCGTTGCCCTAGGCTACCCGTTCTTCAGCCCGATTCCCCTCCCCTGAGCGCGCTGTCTGTGAACGATGCCGGAATTCCGCAAGCGCCAGTAGCGGGAAATAGAGCGCATAGCCGTGGTAGTTGAGGTAGAAGACCTTGGGAAAGCCGGTCCCTGTCCAGGCGTCGTCGCACCAGCCCCCGTCGGCCTGCTGAGCCGAAAGCAGATAGTCGACTCCCTTGCGCACCGGCCCGCTCTCGGCGCCACCGGCGGCCAGAAGCCCCAGGAGCGCCCAGGCGGTCTGGCTCGCGGTGCTCGGCCCCACTGCCTTCAGAGCCGGGTCGTCGTACGACTCCGGCAGCTCGCCCCAACCGCCGTCGGGGTTCTGGACGCGCCGGAGCCATTCCACGGCCCGGCGAGCCCAGGGCCGGCTCATGTCCTCACCCGCCGCGCTGAGACCGACCAGGGCCAGCCAGGTGCCGTAGAGGTAGTTGCACCCCCAGCGGCCATACCAGGAGCCGTCCACCTCCTGCTCGGCTTTGATGAATCGGACTGCGCGTCGAATCGCCGGAGCCTCCGGCTCGACGCCCATACCCAGAAGCGCCTGAATCGCCCGGGAGGTGATGTCGGTCGTCGACGGATCGATCATCGCATTGTGGTCGGCGAAGGGAATGTAGGTCAGGAACTCTCGGTCACAGCCGCGGTCGAACGACGCCCAGCCGCCGTCGCGATTCTGCATCGAGACCAGCCAGGCGAGTCCTCTTTCCATCGCCGCTTCCAGGTCGCACGCCACCGGCCCTCGACTTCGCAGCTGCCCCAGTGCCTTCAGGATCTCGGCGGTGTCGTCGCAATCGGGGTAGAACTCGTTAGCGTACTCGAAGAACCAACCGCCCACGGGTCCGTCGGGGTTCTTCACCCGCCAGTCACCGGCGCGTTGGACCTCCTTGCCGACCAGCCAGCTGCCGGCGCGCGCGAAGGCCTCGTTCTCGGCCGCCAGCCCGGAGCCCGCGAGTGACGCCAGCGCCAAAGCCGTGTCCCAGACCGGCGACTTACACGGTTGGACCCTGAGAGTCTCCGGTTCCTCGATCTCGAGCCGCTCGAGCTCCCGAATCTGGCCGGCGAGTACCGGATCGTCTTGCGAATACCCAAGCGCGTCCAGGGCAATGATGGTATTGACGATGGGCGGGAAGATCGCCGCCAGCCCGTCGCTCTCCAGCAGATGGTCCAGCATCCAGCGCTCGGCCCGGCGGATCGCGGGCTTGCGAAAGGGGTGGATAGGAAAGAGCTGGCAGAGCTTGATGAAGCGGTCGATCAGCAGAAACACTCCGCCCCACATTCTTCCCACCATGCCGTCAACGGCCGGGTGCTCGAATCGGCCTTCGCCCGCTCGAAGCTCGCCGATATCGCAGGGTACCTCGCGGCTGGGTTTCAGGGCCCAGACGATCGACAGTGGCACCACGATCGCACGCGACCAGGAGGACATCTCGTAGAGATTGAACGGGAACCAGCGCGGGAGCGCCGCAAGCTCAGGGGGCACCGCCGGCGCCCGATTCCAGTCGTACTGGCCGAAGATCGAGAGATAGAGCTTGGTGAACGAGTTGCAGGCTTCGACGCCGCCGCCCTCCACAATCGCTGCGCGAGCGCGGGACATCGGCTCCGAGTCGGGATCGTCGCCCAGCAGCTTCAGGACGAAGTACGCTTTGACCGAGGCGCTGACGTCGGCCGGGCCGCCCGGATATATGCTCCATCCGCCCTTGTCTCTCTGGCTGCGGCGGAGCTGCTCGGCGGCCTTCGCCACGCGGCTCTCGGAAGCGCGCCCCAGATAGATCATCGTCAGCAGGTACTCGGACTCCAGAATTGAATCGCCCTCGAGCTCGGCGCACCAGTGACCGTCCTCGTTCTGCTCTGCCAGAAGTCGCCCCTGCGCCCTCTGAATCGCTGCGTCCACCAGCTCGGGCGAGCTCCAAAGAGGTTCGCGCTCCCGAGCCGAAGACTTGATTTCGCCAACGGGCTGCTCGACCATCCGACGGATTCTAGTCAAGGTCTTCATGAAGCACCAAAGCGAAAGATTCCAACTTCTCTGAGATCTCGTACGGATTCGAGCGCGACTCAGATTCGCTTCACGCAAGAAGTCTGCGCACCGGAACCGTACAATGAGCGCCGTATGAGGGGACGATTCGCCGCCTCCGGCCTGAGCCTGGTCCTGCTGCTTTCTTCCGCTCTCGCAGCCGAGTCCCCCGACTTCGTTGCCTTGGGCGACGATGCGTATGCCCGGCGGGCCGATGGCAACGACGGATATCAGGCGGCACTGGACCCGATCTCGACGGCGATTGGAGCCTACGAGGAGGCCCTCGCCAATGAGCCGGAGAGCCAAATCGTGCGCTCCAAACTGCTGCGGGCGCTGTTCTATCTGGGTGACTACGTGCTTTCGAAACCGGAGGCCAAGCTCCCGGTTTTCGAGCGCGGACGGATCCTGGCCGACGAAGGCATCACGCAGCTCTTGGCTGGCACGGCTTTCGACCGCCGCAGCGGCAAGCGCTTCGACGATCTCGTTCGGCACCTCGACGCCGAGCCCGGAGCTGCGGCGATCTACTACTGGGCGGCGGTCCACTGGGGTCTCTGGGGACGGTACAAGGGCAAGATCGCCGCAGCCCGCCAGGGTGTGGCGGGAAAAGTGCGAGACTACGCGACGATTGTCATCGCGCTCGATCCCGGCTATGAGGACGGCGGCGGCCACCGCATGCTCGGCCGCCTGCATGCCGAAGCCCCGAGACTTCCTTTCATTACCGGATGGGTCAACCGAAAGACCGCGATCTCCGAGCTCGAGAAGGCCCGAACGATGTCCGGCGACGCGCTCACGGGCCTCTACTTCGCCGAGGCGCTGCTCGAATACGATTCCTCCCGCCGTCATCACGCACTGACAGTGCTGCGCGAGGTCGCTGGAAAGACGCCATCACCAGACCACTATCTGGAGGAGCTGCGCGCGATCCAGAACGCGCGAACGCTTCTTGAGAGCCTGGGCGGCTAGGGAGGTCGTGCGAATGACGAGTACGCTCTCCGCTTCGGAAGTCTTTCCCCTCATCGAGCAAGCAGCCGCGCGCCTGGCCGGCCGAGCCAACGTCACGCCCATTCACACTTCACGCACGCTCGACGAACGCTCCGGCGGCCGTGTGTTCCTCAAGTGCGAGAACTTTCAACGAGTGGGGGCCTTCAAGTTTCGCGGCGCGTACAACGCATTGTCCCAGCTTTCCGAGGAGCAGCGAGCCGGCGGTGTGCTGACGTATTCGTCCGGCAATCACGCTCAGGGAGTCGCTCTGGCCGGCAAGCTCCTCGGAATACCAACCACCATCGTCATGCCGTCGAACGCGCCGGGGGTCAAACGAGCAGCCACCGAAGCCTACGGAGCACGTGTCGTCGAGTACGACCTCGAGACAATCACCCGGCGGGCGGTGGCCGAGGCGCTCGCCGCCGAGGGCGATTTCACGACGATCCCACCGTTCGACCATCCCCACATCCTCGCCGGCCAGGGAACCGCCGCGCTCGAGCTGCATGACCAGGTCCCCGGTCTCGACCTCTTTGTCGCACCCGTCGGCGGCGGCGGGCTCATGTCGGGCTGTGCGGTCGCGACCAAGAGCGTGGCAACAGGCTGCAGAGTGGTCGGTGTCGAACCCGAGGTTGCCGACGACGCCACCCGTTCGTTCAAGACCGGCAAGCTGGTCACGATCAAAAACCCGCCGACGATCGCCGACGGCACCCGCACCCAGTCGCTCGGCAAGTACAACTTCCCGCTGTTTCTCGAGTGCGTGGACGACATGGTGACCGTCTCCGAAGAGGCCATCAAAGACGCCGTCCGTTTCCTGTTCGAGCGCATGAAGCTCGTCGTCGAGCCGTCGGGCGCGCTCGGGGTGGCGGCGCTGCTGACGGGCGCCGTCCAGCCAGGCGAGCGCGCCGGCGTCCTTATCAGCGGCGGCAACGTCGACCCGGAGGTCTTCGCCGACATCCTGTCGTCCGCTCCCTAGCAGCCCGTGGTAGAAGACCAGACGGTCGCGTTGCGAGCGCCATGGGGCCAG
>JBHHWO010000225.1:0-4981 GCA_046756565.1 Thermoanaerobaculia bacterium
CTAGGAGGACCAGAGAATGATGATCCTTGCAGTCTTCGTCGTACTCGATCGCGGCCGCGGCGATCGTCGACCCGTCCGGTGACCAGGCCCGCAGACCGCGCTCTCCAGCAATCTAGATCGCCCTGAGCCATCTGCCCCAACCGCGTAGAGACCCTCCGAGGCGAACAGGATCATCTCGCCGTCGGGCGACCAGGTCGGGAAGACACCCTCCTCCACGACGAGTGTGAGGATCCTCCACGAGCTACGGGTGCCGAGCACCCACGAAGCGGTCAAGGGCGCCGTCAGCCAAGTGCTCGCGGCCGGTCGCGACGACGGCCGCTACCGGGTCACGACTGGAACGATCTACCCCTGCCACACCGCCTACGCCGCGCGAGTCCTGTGCCGGTTCGGCTACGCCAGAGACCGTCGCATGCAGCGCACTTTTGCCCATCTTCTCGACAGTCAGCACGACGATGGCGGCTGGCGGTGCAACACCATCCGGCTCGGACGCAGCCCGGACACTGATGCCTCGAACCCAGGCGTCACGCTCCACGTTCTGGACGCGTTTCGCTTCGCTGCGTCACGCAACTCAGAGGCCGCGCTCGACCGCGCCGTGGAGTCTCTGTTGAATCATTGGGAGGTGCGCCGCCCGGTCGGTCCCTGCCGCTTTGGGATCGGTAGCCTATTCCAAGCTGACGTTTTGCGCCAAGGGACGCCCGTCCGAGCTCGCGACCCGGCGCTACCGCGAGATCCTCAAGAACCACGCCGATTAGAAAGCCGCCCAGCAGCGTGGCCGACTCCGACGCATGGGCTGCCCGTACCCGGCTATAGAAAAGGCTAGCACCTCTAACTCGGGGGGGACGGCGCCCGCGTTGACCGGCTCCAGGACGGGGCGATCTGCAATAATCCGGTGCGGCAGCCCCGGCACCGGGAAGAGCCATGCACGGCCAGGCGCCAGTCACAATCCAGCAGCGGAATCGGCCATGAAGACCCTTCTCGTGGTCGACAGCGACAGCACGTCGCGCCAGACCCTCGTCTCGGGGCTCGCTCGCCTGGAGGATGAGTGCCGCGTGCTGGAGGCCCGCAACGGCGTCGAGGCGATGCAGACTCTGAACTCCCGGCCCGTCGATCTTGTCGCCACCGAGCTGGACATGCCGGTGATGGACGGCTTCGAGCTGTCGGTCTACATCCTGGAGCACCATCCTTCGGTGGAGATCGTCGTCCTGGGGACCGCGGACTCGGGCAGAGTCGGTCAGGCGCTCACGGCAGAGGGGGCCTTTCGCTACCTGCCCAAGCCTCATGCCGCCGAGTCGCTCGTCGACATCATCCGGCAGCTGACCCCGGCCGCCACCCGGGGGCCGATCGAGGGTCTCTCCCTGGCGGGCTTCCTTCAGCTGCTCAACAGCGAGAGCAGGAGCTGCTCGCTGAAGGTGGAGGCGAAGAGCGGGACGGGGCGGGTCGACCTCGTCGAAGGAGAGATCTTCGACGCCGTCGCCGGTGAGCTGCGTGGCCGGCGGGCGCTCTTCGCGCTGCTCGCCTTGGAGGATCCGCAACTCGAAGCTGAGGAGCCGGGGTCCGAGGTCGACCGGACGATCAACGCCGCCCTGCCGCGGCTGCTTCTGGAAGCGGCTTACTGGCAGGACCAGTTCACGGGTGAGAGTCCACTTCCTCCCGAAGCGCTGACGCCCGGGGCCGAGTCCTTCCAGATTGCCAGCGGAGACCACCCGGCCGAGGGACCGTCCGCTTCGGCCGAGCTCGTCGAGATCAGGAGGGGACTGCTTGCGCTCCTGGGTCTCGACGGCGCCATCGGCGCGGCCGTGGTGGACATGGATCGCTCCACCTGCTTTCTGCACGTGAGCCTCGATCCGCGCTTCGTCGAGACCGCCGTTCGGGCCGGCCGGATGGCGAAGCAACGACTCAAGGCGATGGCGGACGGCTCCCGCTATCACGTCCTGCAGATCAAGCTACCGAGCCCTGATCGTTTCGGTTTGCTGCGCCTAGTCCGCTCGAAACCGAACCTCGTGCTGTACTTCGCTGGTGAGATGGATCGTACCGACCCGGACAAGGCGGGCGCCCTGCTGGCGGACGTGGAACACCTCTTCGCCGCTCACTCCGACGCTACACCCGCCTCATAGCCGGCGACGCCCGATCTAGGTTTCGGCCAGAACAACTCGATTCCTCCCCTGCCGCCGCGCGCTGTCGAGCGCGTCCAACGCCGCTTGACGAAGAGCTGAGCAGTCTTCGTACCCCGGCAGGGCCGCCACACCACAGCTGAACGTAGGAAAGTAGGCGGCTTCCGGCGAGTACTCGCGGATCTCCGCGTACAGGCCGCAGATCCCATCGAGGACCTTCACGGCGTTGTCGCCGCTCGTTGCCGGCATCACGACGGCGATCTCGTCCCCGCCATAGCGGCTGAGCACGTCGCTTCGTCTCAGCCGCTGCTTCAGCAATCGCGCCAGGTTCGTCAGCGCTGAATCGCCGCTCAGATGCCCGTAGGTCTCGTTGATGGCGTGCAAATGGTCTATGTCGATCACTCCGAACGCCAGCTGGCTGTTGCCGGCGAGGGCCCGGTCCACCTCCAGCACGAGCCTGGCCAGGAAGCTGGTATGGCTGAGCAACCCGGTGAGACTGTCGGTGGAAACGAAGCGTTTCAAGGCGCGGGCCCGCTGCACATGGTTGCCCACCGACGAGATCAGCACGTCCGACGAGACCGGCGTCACCAGAACGTCGTCGGCCTCGACTCGCATCGCCTCCACCTGCCGGCCCAGGCCGCTCTCGGCCGACAACAAGATGATCGGTATGTCCATGTAGGCGTCCTGCTGGCGGATGACGGCCGCCAGCTGAAAGCCGCTGATCCCGGCCAGCGACAGGCTGATCATGATGAGATCGGGTCTGGCTTCCACCAACGATTCCCAGAGCTTCATGGGGTCATGCACCAGGGTGGTGGTCATGCCCGCGCCCTGCAGGGTGAGCGAGTAGTCAAGGCTCGCCGAGTAGTCCTCCTCGACGATCAGAATCCGATACGGCTCCGACAACGGGCCCTGGAGCTGGACCTCGAGCTTGTCGATCAGCTTGCGGGCTTCGAGCGGCTTGACCAGATACGCATCGCCGCCGGAGCGCACCGCCACGAGGCGGGACTCGAAGTCGGTACGCGAGGCGAGAACAAACACGGGGATCGAGCCGTCTCGCTTCTGTCGGAGCGCGTCCAGCCGGGCGGCTTCAACCATGCGCTCCTCGAAGGGCTCGGCATCCAGAATGATGGCGGCGGGTCGCGTCTGATCCAAGCGCCGCTCGAACTCTTCGATATCGGGGAACCTGCGCACCAGAAAGCCGAAGCAGCCGAGCTCGAAGCCCACGTCGGCCGCCAGCTGGCCGTCGCCGCTGATCAGAAAAATGACCCGGCTGGCCCTCTCGTGGGCGACGGCCAGGTCCAGGGCCGAAGAGTCCAGGACCTCTACCTCGCCGGCACCAGCGAATTCCAGGCAGGCCTGCTTCAGATCCGTAACCCCCTGTTCAATCCTCGATTCCTGCTCGGCACTGAGGGCTTCGGGCCTGGCGACAACGGCCTTCAGGAGGAGCTCCAGTCGTCGCGCCGCGTCCCCCAGCGAGGCGAAGCCGAAGCTGCCGCTCGAGCTCGCCAGGCTCCGGACTTTCAACTGCAGAGACTGGAAGGTCCCCGCTGACCTGTCCTCCTCGAGCAGGCTCTGCCAGTCCTTCCCAATCTGCTTGATCCGATTCGGAAGCTGTTCGGCGAAGGCCTCCTGAAGCACCCGCATCCGCTGGCGAGTCTGGGTCTCGGCGTTCTCGCGATCCACCATCGTTCAACCTCGGCTGTTCGACTCCGTTATATCGCAAGGTGAGCCGGGGGTGGGTAGTGCATCACAAACTGATGCACTGCCGAGAGGTGGGGAAAGGGATCAAGCTCTAGCGCCCGCCACCCGGCCTGCCGGGAGGGGCAGGCTCAGCTTCTCCGCCGGTCTTTCCCGCTCCTCCTCTGGCCCTTCCTGCGATCCAAGAAGAGCCTGAAGAACGGCGCATTCCGGATGCCGCGGTTCTCCTTTCGCCGATCCTCGCCTGAGCGTCGATCCGTGCCGATACGCCGCTCCTGGCCGTCGTCGCTTCCGTTGGATTCTTCGGACATGGTTTCCTCCTTCAAGCGCTACCTCGCTCCACGTTGGGACACCGGCACTGGGCAACGAGGCCACTACTCGCGGCGACCAAGCCGGTAGCGACAACAAGCACCAAGTCCCTGGACCTCCCTTCCCCAAAACGGGAGAGTCAGTTGCGGAGTGGCTTACGAGTCTAGCAGTTAGAATGATCTTCCGACGATGGGGCCGGCGCACGAGGAAAGACGACGCTCTCCTCGCGAGAGAGTCTCAGGCCTTCGAGTCCACTTGCCTGTCTCCGGCAAGGTACTCGATGCAAGCATCGAGGGCATCGCCATTGAAACGACAGAGAGCTTGAGGCACGGCTGGAGCTATGCCTTCAAGATGGGGGCAGGCCCCAAGGTCGTCAGGATTCCGGGGAAAGTTGCCTGGTGCAGGCTAGTCGGGACTCAGGAAACCGAGAACGGTGACGTTCTGCCCGTATTCAAACTGGGAATCGCACTGGTTGGCAGCATTTGGAGCGAGAGGCAAACGTATTTCTATCCTTGACTAGCCGACCCCAATGCCGCGCTGGCCCGCCTCACAGAAGCCATAGCAAGCCGCGCGAGGAAGCTGAGATAGTGCGCCGCCGCAAGGCTCGGCCGGCAGGTCCTCGAGTTCGCCGTGGTTCCTGGTCCCTACCCCCCGCCGCGGAGCGGCCAGACAAAGTGGAGGGAGGACTTCAGTGCCCCTGTGATATGGCCGGACTCCATCGTCATCCTCATGCTGCGCTCTGCGCCAACCCAACGCCGGGTCGGAGGTGTGCGGAACGGCGTTGACCGTCAGGTGAGTCGACTCGCCATGCCCGTCTGCGAAACCACTCGGTCCACTCGATCAGGACGAAATCCGGCGACGGC
>JBHHWO010000226.1:0-4881 GCA_046756565.1 Thermoanaerobaculia bacterium
ACCATGACCTCGAGCCTTATGCACCGAACCACTGGGACAGGACACTAGACCCCGAGGTCTTCGGGCGGCACTCCGAGCTGCTCGCACAAGACCCGCACAGTGTTCGGGGGTAGGAGCTCGTAGGGTTCGATCCCTGCCAAGTACAGAACCGACGGGCTGCTGCGGGCGCCGAACTCGCGCTCGTTGCCGATCAGCAGTGGTCGAGGTGTAACTTCCGGCGTCTCATCCGCACCCACTTGTCGATGAACGTCGCCTGATCTCCAGAAAGGAGTCATCACGAGATGAAGCGATCATTCGGTGCCACTGACCATAGACAAGGTTCATGTTCGGCCGCTTTGGTGGCGTTCGCGAGCATTCTCATGATTGTTCCGGCCGCCGCCGGAGAGCGCTGGTAGCGAAGAGAGCTCGAGCGGCGAGTGTCGAGATGAGCGGTGCCGACTCAAAGACATTGCCGAGGTGCGACACCTCGGAGCGGCGTCTTCGGGTCCGCCGTTTCAGCCTTGCGGTCTTGGTTTTAGTGCCCGCCGCCGCAATCTCGTCGCACCAGCCCGTGAACGGCTATCTGGATTTCGCCGCCCGTCACGCGGCCCGCGGTAAACGGACGAGCGCCCTGGAGCTGAGTCTCGCGCTATCCGACGCGGACGCTACGCGGCCGACTCGGCTCGACCTCGATCGAGGGACGCTGCGCAAACGCATCCTGCAGGAGCTGAACATCGGCTTCCTGCTGCACGACCTGAGGCGCGACAATCGCGTCGTCAGGACAAAGCGCGAACGCCGAAGAAGTGGCTTCATCGAGCGCAAGCTCGCATTCGATGACACGGAGGTCGGCTCCTTCGAAGCCACGCTGCTTCTGCCACCCGGCGATGGCCCACACCCGGCCGTTCTGGGCTTGCATGGCCATCACGACGACGACGAAGTGTTTGCTCGACGCTACCTGGGCAAGGATCTCGCCCTGCGGGGCTACGTGGTCCTCATACCCAGGTTTCGGAACTTCGACTGCTCGGCCAAGGAGAACCGTATTGCCAGGAGGCTGCTAGGTGAGGGGTTCACCCTGATGGGTCTTCATGTCTACGAGTCGATGCTGGCCCTGCGGTACCTGGCCGACCTGGACGTCGTGGAGTCTAGGCGCATCGGTGTTCTCAGCCACTCGGGGGGCAGCTCGATCGCCAGTCTTCTGGTACGGATATCGGACGACATTTCCGCACAGGTGAGCGACTACCAGGTAGATTTCCGCAATCGCTGTGGACCCCGAGCAGTCCACTGCGAGACCCTTCCAGGGTTGGCCTTGCTGGCCCTGGAGATCCGTGATGGGAGAAGCCTACGCATTCCCAGGAAGGTGGTTCCCTACGGGTTCGAAGAACCGAGTGTTCGCCGCGAGATCGAGGCCTTCTTCGAGCGCCATCTCGCGCTCTAGCCCGTCTCTCCGGTCGGAGTCAGCCGCCGATCACGAAATCGACCGTGCTTGTGGAGTCACCGGTGACTGTCACGGTTTTTTCGCCGGATCCCAGGATCTCGTGCCACATGGAGATGGTGTAGCTGCCTGGCGGCACGTCGGAGATCGAAAAGTTGCCGCTCGAGTCGGTGATGGCGAAGTAGGGACTCTCGATCACCAGCACCCAGGCCTCCATCCACTTGTGGACGTCGCAGGCGACGCGAACGATACCCTCTTGCTCGAGTGTTTGAGGGGAAGCCTGGCCCTGAAACGGCTGGGCCAGATTGAACGCGGTCTCATCGCCCAGGTACGCATGGACGTTGTGAAGTATCGGGTCCTGGTTGATGATGTTGAACTCCTCGCCGGGACGGACCACGCTCACGTGGGGCGAATAGCGGCACTTCAATTGCTCGATCGCGTGCTCGGCGTCGGCGAAAGCCTTTCCCGACGAAATGCCTTCGATTCGCACGACGACGTGGGCGAGTCCCTTGGAGTCCGCATCGACCACAAACTCCTCGCTGGGAACCCGGACGCCGCAGGTATCGGCGTCGCGGTCGGGCTGGGTCGTCTGCGGCGGTGGAAAGTCGCTTTCGAAATAGACCCGGCCACGGACCGTGCCGCCGTTCGAGACCTGCGTTTCGGTGTAGCTCGCGGACGCCGCGCTCGCGGCGGCGGCGCTGTCGGCAGCTACGACGAGGATGGCCATGGTTCCGAGCGTCAGACCGAGCGCGAGAGAGAGTCGAAACGGGCGTCGCATGGCGGAAGCTCCCTATTTGATGGTCCACCGTGACTTCGGTGGCGCCAGGCTGGAGACATAGGCGTAGAGGTCGTCGAGACCTTGTTGGTTGAGGGCGTTGTCGGGGTAGGCCGGGCAGTCGTAGGGAAGCGGCGCAGCTGAGGGGTCAGCCGCCGGCGTCTCCGTTCCCGAGGTGAGCTTTGCGAGAAACGCGGCCTTGTCGAACCCGTCGCGTGCGCCCTTCATGTCGGGCACCAGTTCGTGCCCGGGTGCGGCGTTCGGGTTCTCGATTCCACCCCTGCCGTTCTCGCCATGACAGGACCAGCAACCGAGGCGCTTCCAGACCATTTCGCCGCGCACCTTGGCCGACGTGTTGACCATGAAGCTGAACATGAACTCCCATTGCCGGCCGGCGGCGTTGTCTTGCCCCTGCAGGGTATGGAGATACGCTGCCAACGACTCGACGGCTTTTTGGGGGATGTGAAAGTCGGGCATGAACGTGTCGGGCTTGAAGGCCGGTGGGCTGGTCAGCCAGATCTGCTCCCAGGCCTCCGGCTTGCGGATGCCGACCCAGGTGAGATCGGGTCCCACGAACCTGCCTTCGTCGCCGATCCGATGGCAGGCCAGGCAGTCGTAGTCCAGGAAGAGCTCGCGGCCAATCTCGAACAACGGCTTGTCGCTGGCGAGGATCTCATCCGTTCTTAGATCGCGCTTCATCTTGGTCAGATACTCGACCGTGAGTTTGCGCTCTTCGTCGGTAAACGGGAATTTGGGCATCTTCGTGCCCGGTTTGACGGCGTTGGGATCTTGCAGCCAGGTGTCGATCCAATCTTCGGTGCGACGCAAACCGACCTGATTGAGGATCGGTCCGACGGTTCCGCCTTCGTCGGCGATCGTGTGGCAGGTTACGCACTGGAACTTCTTGACGATGGGTCCGGTGAGGAAGTCCTCCTGGGGAGTGCCCTGCCACGATTCGTTGCTTGCCTGGGAGTCGGCTACGCCCAGTGAGCCGACGGCCAAGACGGTGGCAAGCAGGAAGACGACCCGAAGAACCTTCTTTCCCGGCATCACCTGGTTGTACGGGCTTACCGTTGCAGTAGATTGGTAAGCCGTCCGCAAGGGGCTATGTCCGCGTGAAAGTGCAGCGATGGGCGAGGCGGAGCCGGAGCGAGATCAATCGCGTCCGGCTCCGCTCCGAAGAAGCTGCTCTGCCTTGGCAGTCGAGATCTAGCCGCCCATGTCCCCCATGCCGCCTTCCATCATCTTCTTCATCATCTCGGGCATCTTCCCCGGTTCGACCGCCTCGCCTGCCGACAGAGAGGTCAGGTAGGCGCCGAGAGCGCGGGACTCGGCGCTGTCGAGCGGCAGTGGCTGGGCGGCCATGAACATCATGATGCAGTTGTTGGACATCTCCTGAACGCTCACTACCCGATCATTGGGGACCTTGAACTTGGGGAACGTCGCCGCGGCTCCGACCAGGGATGGCACGGGCAGCTCGTAGGGCTTGCCGGTGAGCTCGCTCGCCATCGGCGTCTTGACGGTGCCGCCGGTCGTGCCGCCGCCGGGGTGACACGAGGCACAGGACTGACCGTTGGTGGAGAGCTCGGTACTGTTGAAGAGCTCTCCGCCCCACTTGGCAAACTCCTCCTGCTTGCCTTTCATGGCCATGGGCAGCACCTTCATCATGGCTTCCTGGCTGCCCATGTATTTGTCCATGTTCTTCATGGCGCCGTTCTTCATCATCATCTTGTGGTCGTCGGTGAGCGGCTTGCCGAGCTCGGTCTTGTGCTCGGCCATTTGCGCCTGCGCCAAGCCCATTCCGAACACGCCCACCAGCACGACGGCCGCCAATCCCATCAAGTACAGCTTCTTCTTCATTTCTCTCTCCTATATGAGGCGTTAAGACCCTGCCGGGGATATCCCGGCGGGGCCTGTGGGGCAGAATGCCTGGCGATCTGTAAGCCGAGTCACAGGAAGATTCGCGAACCTTTCCCTGAATACGGTTGAAGTGTGCGAGCGGATTCTACGGACGCTCGCCACAAGGGGCTTGCCCGAGGAAATCCTTTGGATGGAATCCTCCGCGTGAGCGAGACCTTTCGAGGCCGTGTTGACGACCGGCTGCTCCATTGGAACCCTCGCGTCGCAAGATTCGGCCTCGCTAGCGAGCTGAATCGCCTTCGAAGACGGGAAGTCCTCTTCGGAATAGACACGGAGACCTGTGGTGTCTTCGGTTGAGACCTGCGTTCCGTTGTAGCTGATGTAGCTCACCGGGGCCGCTTGGGCAGCGAAGGGTCTATCAACGACCAGAACGAACACGGCCACGACCCACATTACGAGGCCGAGAATCAGAGGGGGTGTGTAGTAAGGCCACATGACCGTTAGCCCCTGGTCTTTGCGTTGTTGCACGGGAGCCGGGCGCAGGCGGCTGGCGCGCACGTGGCTTTCACTCACGGATAGTGAGTGCTCTAACCGGCGGATTTCTTACACACCCTCTAACCCTCAATCGACAATGGGCGTCACCGGGGCCGATAGGGCATCCGCAGCGTCGGTTGTCGCGTATCTTCCGTATGGAACCGTGCGTTCGGCGAATGCGGACGGCGGTTCTGATGGAGGGATTGATCTCCACGAGGGAGCTGGCCACGGAGATCTTCCTATGTGGTCCGGCCGAGACTGTTCGCAAGGTCTTTCATCTTGCAGGTCTTGATGAGGCCCT